>SYFY01000120.1 GCA_005799745.1 Gammaproteobacteria bacterium | reverse complement strand
GACCGGCTCAAGCCGGGCGGTCAAACCTATTTCCTACCCGCCCTTCAGGAAGGCAAACGCCAGCTCGACCGCGCCAACGCGCCGCGCAAACATCTGATCCTCCTCAGCGACGGCGATACCCGCGGCAGCGAAAGCGCCCTGGTCGACCTGGTCAGCGACATGCGCCGGGAAGGCAAGATCACCGTGTCGGCTATCGCCATCGGCGCCGAAGCCAACGTGCGCATCTTGAAACGGATCAGCCAGCAATATGGCGGCGGCCTGTTCCATCACACCATCGATCCGTCGACGCTGCCGCAAATCGCCCTCCAGCAGGTGCAGGGCTTCCTCGTTCAGTTCCTGCACAGCCGGGTCATTGCCGCCGACGATGAGCAGCATCAGGTTCCCGAGGAACTGGTAGTCGGGTTGGTCCGCCGTTGCGGCATCCTGCGCCAACATCGTCAGCAGATCAAAATTGGCAGGGCCGTTGCGGCGTTCTTTCTTCAATCGTGAGAAGTAAGCGAGACACTCCTGTAGTTCGGCGATACGCTGTTCCTGGCTGCCGACAATGGGTGAGTCTGCTTCCGCCGTCGTCACATCAGACCAACGGGTCAGTTTTCGGCGGTCTTCAAAGGGAAAATCGAAGAGCGTCGCGAGCATCATCGTTGTGAGCTCGATGGACACACGATCCACCCAGTCAAATTCCTCGTTGATCGGCAGCGTGTCGAACAACGTGCGTGTGCGCTCGCGGATCAGCTTCTCGAAGTTCATGAGACTTCCCGGCGCCACGATCTTGTTCACCGCTTTCCGCTGTGGTCCGTGTTCCGGCGGATCCATGGTAATAAAGCTCTGTACAAAGAAGTCGCTGTCTTTGTCACCAACGATGGCATCGTCGATCATGATGCCGCCAAAGTGCGCGTCGGAAGAGAATTGTTGGTGGTTCTTGTCCACCGCTAAGATGTCCTGGTAGCGGGTTACTGACCAGAACGGACCGTAGGGACTCTGCCTGCAGTAGTGCACCGGCTGCGTTGCACGCATGCGTTCGAAGATCGGCAGAATTTTCGCGTCGCGAAAACGTTTTGGATCAGCCGGGTTCACGTCGGCCAGATCATCTGCAAGTTGTCTTGCTTCGCTCATCGAGAGCTCCCGTGGTGAGGGTGATAGCTGGACGCTACCACGATTACCGTCGAGCCGTCTCGACGCTGTGGTGGCAAAGACCGACGCCTCGCGAAAAACCAACAGCCGCTTGATAGTCTCTGTTTGAAAGTACGTGCCATCCGGTCGCTGGAAGTCCCAGCACGGATTCCGCCACGATTCCCAGGGAGTCAGCTGATGTCTCATCGCATGAAATTCGGCGCCTTTCTCGCGCCGTTCCACAAACCCGGCGTCAATCCGACGCTCGCATTGGAGCAGGATCTGGAGCTCGTGCAGTGGTTAGACCGTTGTGGCTACGACGAGGCCTGGTTTGGTGAACATCACTCTGCTGGTACTGAAGTGTCGGCGAGCCCTGAAATCTTCATGGCTTTCGCCGCCGAGCGTACACGGCACATTCGACTCGGTAGTGGCGTCATCAGCGTCAGCGATCACACTCATGATGTCGCACATCTGGGCCAGCTTTGACCCGACGCACAGGAGCTACGAGCTCATCGCGCGGCATGTGTTCCCGAGATGGCAAGGATACACGGGGACGTTGGCTGCCGCTGAACGTGCTCGTGCGATGCGACCGGAGCTCGCCGCGATACACAGTGGCGCAGCGGAGGCGGCGACACGGCGTTTTGCTGCGGAAACGGCTGGACGGAAGGGCGCTGTGTAGAAAGGTGTTGTGTAGAAGGGTGCTGTGTAATTGAGACCGGTCTGCGCGCCGCGAGCGACTAGGTCTGTTCAGGCGCGTTCACAGGAACCCAACAAAGCACGGTGTTGTCTCCCTTCAGGTCCGCACCCCAGATGAATTTAGCGTTGCGATCCCACTGATTTTCGGCGTAGCCGACTTTCGGACTGACCCGGTCGGAAGTATGCATGGTCGTTGCGTTCCACCCAGAGGCATCGTACTCCGCATCGCTGACACGGTTGTTTGCGCTTCAGTCGGTTGGTAGGAATCCACTCAGCAGCTTGAACCCACGGTCCAATGCCCTGCCTTACGGCAGTTCAGTGGATCTCAAATGAGTATCGAGGAACGCGCGCGCGCGACAAGTACTCCGTGGTGGCGACGTGATAACTCTCGATATGGTCAGCTTCGGGTACACGCCAAACGTCACCGCCGATGACGTGGTGCAACGCCTCCAGATTCTCCAGCGGAATCGCCTTATCCGCCTCGCCATGGATCAGCAGGACCGGGGTTTTGATTGGACGGCGGCTGAGTGTATCGATCAGGTTCTCAGGTCCCGGATACGCGAACACCGTCATCAAAGTCGGTACCAGCGATAAGAACACAGTCGGCAGATGAGTGGTTCGAGAAGCTTGTGTTGTGATCACTACGCTTGCATCTGCGAAAGCAGAGTCTGCAACAACGGCCTTCAAAGTGGCTCCGCCGGAGGCTGCCAACAATGAGGCCGATCCTCCTGCGGAAAAGCCCCAAACCGCAACTCGACCGGGTAAGCGCTCATTGCATCAATTCACCGCCATTGCCACATCGTCAGCTTCCAGCTCGCCGCCGCTGTAGGCGTATGCGCCTGTCAGGTAGCCGAGGTTGATGATGAGACCTGCATAACCCCATTCGTGAAAGTGGGCAGCCAGATCGAGCAGTGGTCCCGGGTCGCCGCTTTTGGGATCTACGAATGTGTCGTAGCCGTGCACGAGGACAACACAACCTTGATCAGCGCTGCTCGGAATCCACCATGCGTCGCGATCCGGGCCATAGTTCACTTCTTCGAAATCCAGGCCAAAGTGACCCGGGTCGCGGCGAATGACTTTGTTCCCGCCGAGTACGTTACCTAGTGCAACAGAGTGGGTGGCACCAAGAGCGATGAGAAAGTTCAACACGAACAGCAGCACCAACAGTGCTGTGATCGACCACATAGCGATTTTGATCATCGTTGAATTCCCTCTTGAACATTGGCTGTAATCAACTGGTCGCGCGGCTCATTGTGAAGTTGATCGATAGGGAAGGCCTGTAGTCGATCAGTCGATGCGCGGCCAGAGTTCCATCGTCAACCAGGTTCAAACCCCGGAATGACTTCACGAGGGAGACGCATCGAGTTACGTTTTTCGATCAATCGAAAGTGCGCCTCACTCTCCGCAGTAACAAAGCTCACCGCAACGCCCGCATTGCCTGCACGACCCGTGCGACCGATTCGATGCACGTAGTCGCGTGTTGAACGGGGTAAGTCGTAGTTCACAACCGCAGGTAGATCGAGAATGTCGATCCCTCGAGCGGCAAGGTCGGTGGCAATCAGTACTTGCAGATCACCGGCTTTGAAATCCGCGAGTGCCTTCGTACGCGCTGATTGACTCAGTTCGCCGTGGAGCGCTGCTGCGGAAAGCCCTGCGCGACGAAGTTTCATCGCGACGTGCTCCGTCGAATAACGGGTAGCGGTAAAGACCAGGGTTTGTGACCAACGGTGTTGTTCAATCAGATGGCGGAGTAGTTGGGTTCGATCAGCGGTATCAACATGAATGGACCGCTGTTCGATTCGCGGCGTGGTTTCCGTACTGTCAGGCACATCGATGCGCAGCGGGTGATGCAGCGCCTGTTCCGCGAGGTTATGTACCTCGGTTGGAAAGGTTGCCGAGAAGAGCAGGTTCTGACGCTTCGCAGGCAATGCGGTGAGAATCTTGTTGAGTTCCTCCGCAAAGCCGAGTTCAAGCAATCGATCAGCCTCGTCTAGAACCAGCATTTTGAGTTGATGCGGATGAATAGCGTTGTTGGCGAGCAGGTCGAGGAAACGGCCAGGTGTGGCGATGACCACATCGGCACCACCGCGCAGTGCCATCATTTGTGGATTGATGGAGACGCCACCCATCGCCATAACCATTTTCACCTTGCGTTTGGCGAAACGTGCGAAGTCCACGAAAGCTTCGGCAATTTGCGCCGCGAGCTCACGTGTCGGAACGAGAACCAGCGCCAGAAGCGGGTGGCCGGCTTCATGCGCAGCACAACGTTCGATGATCGGCAGCGCAAATGCCGCGGTTTTACCAGAGCCGGTTTGCGCGCAGGCCCACACATCGCGCCCTTCGAGAATCGCCGGGATCGCCGCGAGTTGTACGGCGGTGGGTGTGGCATATCCGCGCGCTGATGCCGCCCACTGTCCCGCAGGGTTGAGCCCGGTCGCTGCAAAATCAGACATCAGATTTCAAGCTCACGTACACGGAAGGTTCTACCTTTGATTTTGCCAGCGCGTAAACCCTTCAGTGCCTTCTCCACCGCTTTACGTTCGATCGCCACATAGGTGCGAGATGCAAAAACGTCGATCTTGCCGATGGCCGCGGCTTTAAGACCGGTGGTGCCCGTGAGTGCGCCGAGCACATCACCAGGGCGGAGTTTGTCCTGACGACCCGCATCAATCACCAGGGTGACGAACGGTGCAGGCGTTGGAAGACCGGAAGGCGTTGTGAGTTGTCCCCATTGAAACGGCGACTTGATGACGTCGGCAATCGCGCGTAGCCGACCAGACTCAGCACTCGAACAGAGGCTCAACGCATGACCACTTCGTCCCGCACGCCCCGTTCGGCCGATGCGGTGTAGGTGGGTATCGGCGTCATTCGCAAGGTCGTAGTTGATCACCATGGCGAGATCGGCGATGTCCAATCCCCGCGCAGCCACATCGGAGGCGACCAACACATTGCAACTTCGATTCGCGAATCGCACCAGCATCTCCTCGCGCTCCCGTTGATCGAGCTCGCCGTGCAATGACAGCACGGCGAACCCCTGCCGATGAAGTTCTGCGGCGACACCCCGAACAGCTTCGCGGGTGTTGCAAAACACCACCGCCGACTCCGGCTTGAATTCGAGTAACAGCGCCCGCAACGCGGGAAATTTCTGTTCAACTTCGACGCTAAAAAAACGTTGATCGATGAGCGGCCGCGTGTCTTCACCTTCGATGCACACATCGAGTGGGTCCCGCTGCAAGCGGCGACTGATGGTGCGGATATCCGGAGGAATGGTGGCGGAGAAGAGCAGGGTCTGGCGCTGCTTCGGTATCACGTTGACCACCGTTTCGATGATCTCGGCGAAACCCATGTCGAGCATGCGATCCACTTCGTCGAGCACCAAAACCTTCACGGTTTTGAGGGGCAGGGCCTGACGCTCGATGAGGTCCTGAATACGTCCCGGTGTACCGACCACGATGTGGGGTAGCTGCGATAACGACACCAGTTGGGGGCGCAAAGGTACGCCGCCACACAAGGTCAACACTTTCACGTTGGGGATGGCATGGGCGAGGCGACGGATTTCCCGGCTGACCTGATCCGCGAGTTCACGGGTCGGACATAAAACAAGGCCCTGCACAGTGTCTTTGGTGCGATCCAGCGCTGCCAGAAGCCCCAAGGCCAAGGCCACGGTTTTACCGCTGCCGGTATGTGCCTGGGCGATGACGTCGCCTCCGGACAAGATGGTCGGGACGCAGGCAGTTTGCACCGCCGTCATTTCGATAAACTCGGCGTCGGCAATACCTTGGGCGAGCTCGGCGCTCAGGCTCAGTTCGGAAAACAACATGGAAGATTTGGCGCCTCAGGCGCTTGGAGAGTTCGAGGAGTAATGTTGTGCAGCTTACAGCGGTCTCGTCCTTACCGCTGAGCCCTTTGTGGGGGTTGTGTTAGCTTTGAATGCCTCGCGGCTTGAAGCCGCCTGTACAGGTTGATGATGAATCTGACATCTCGCGACGGTGGACATCGTCTCGTCGGCGACTCCGCCGTACCGACATTGCGCCGACAGCTCAAAGGCCAGCTGATTACTCCGACACATGCCGACTACGCTTCCGCACGTAGAGTCTGGAACGGCAACGTGGATCGTCGCCCAGGTTTGATTGTTCGTTGCACCTGTGCCGCGGATGTTCGGTAGGCCGTCACCTTCGCTCGCGAACATTCATTGGTTACCTCGGTACGCGGTGGCGGTCATAGCGCGGCGGGTTACGGCGTCAATGATGGTGGTCTGGTGATTGACCTCACCCGGATGCGAGCCGTAAGCGTTGATCCAATCCGCCGCACCGCTCGCGCCGAAGGGGGCGCGTTGTGGAACGAGTTTGACAACGCCACACAAGTCCACGGGCTCGCGACGACGGGAGGCACTGTCTCCAATACAGGCATTGGAGGATTGACCCTCGGTGGTGGCATCGGTTGGTTGAGCGGTTTGTATGGTGCAACGGTCGATAACCTCATTGGCGCCCGCGTCGTCACCGCTGACGGTGAAATCCGAACGGCGAGCTCTACCGAATACGTGGATCTCTTCTTGGCCATTCGTGGCGGTGGCGGGAACTTTGGGGTCGTGACTGAGTTCGAGTATCAATTGCACGCGGTAGGCGAAGTGTTGGGTGGTCTCGTGTTGCACCCCCTTGCGGCAGCGAAAGAGGTACTGCGTTTCTATCGTGATGTCTGTCCAACGTTGCCAGACGCCGCGGAAATCAACTGCGGCTTATTGACGTCGCCCGACGGCATGCCGCTCCTGGGTTTGATGGTCGGTTACAACGGTCCGATAGCCGAAGGTCAGAAGGTGATGGCGCCAGTGAGAGCGTTTGGACGACCCGTTGCCGACACGGTGACCGCGATGTCGTACGGCCAACGTCAGGTGCAGCTGGATGAGCCCAACGCGGTGCATGGACTGCAACGTTATTGGCGGTCCGCGTTTACCGAACAGTTGTCGGATGCGCTGATTGATGTGATGGTCGACGGCGCCGGCCGATTCAGTTCACCGATGAGCGCACTATTGATGTTCTATCTGCACGGGGCGATCAGCCGGGTGGATCCAGCGGCGATGGCCTTCGGTGTACGTAAGCCTCAATGGGACATCGACGTCATCGGCCAATGGGCAGAGCCGTCCGAGAGTGCACACCACATCAGTTGGTTGAAAGAGCTGTGGAGTGCGATGGAAGGTCACCTCAATGGATCGACTTATCTCAACCATGCGGCGCTGGATGACAAACCCGAAGCGGTGCGTGCTTCATTCGGGGCGAAATATGCGCGGCTGCGAAACATCAAGGCGAAATACGATCCGGATAACCTCTTCAGAATGAACGCGAATATCCCACCGGGGCGCTGAACCTCTTTTTCTAATCAACGGAGTCAACTCAAATGAAAATCATTGCAGTACTTTTTCCCGGCATGACAGCCCTCGACCTGGTTGGTCCGATGCAGGCACTCGGCTTTTTGCCGGGCGCTGAGATTCAGACTGTGTGGAAAGACGCAGGTCCCGTGCGTTCTGACAATGGCTTGCAACTGGTGGCGTCCCATTCGTTCGCGAACGCGTTTGCAGACCCTGACATTCTGATTATTGGTGGTGCCGCCCAAGCGACGCTCGATGTGATGAAAGACGATGCCGCCATGGCCTTTTTTTGCTGATCGCGGCGCCAGAACAAAATGGTTAGTCAGTGTCTGAATGGGATCGTTGATCCTCGGTGCGGCAGGACTGCTCAAGGGTTATCGCGCCTCGTCGTATTGGGCGGTGCGGGATCAGCTCGCAGAGTTTGGTGCGACGCCTTGCAATCAGCGTGTGGTGATCGATCGCAATCGTATGTCGGGTGGTGGGGTGACAGCGGGCATTGATGTCGGGCTATCGCTGATCGGCACACTCGCAGGCGATGACTACGGACGTATGGTTGAGCTCTTCCTCGAGTACGCGCCGGAGCCACCGTACGGTTCTGGTCGGCCGGAACTTGCAGGTCCCGAGCTTGCGGGACAAGTCACGGGCGCGATGGGGGCCACAGCCTTTATCGAAGAGATCAAGGCCGTGGCGAGGTCGCGGATGGCGTAGTGCTGTCCGTTTATGAAGGTGCGGCTGCGATACTCGCCTCCCAGTCGTTCAGGAGTTTTCGAAACTCCACCAGCATCGGAATGTTGGTCATTGAATGGTCCTGGTGTTCCGATTGATCCTCGGCGGTGTTGAAGAGGAGTTCGTGCACGCCATCGACGGTGCCGACACCATGTTCCAGGCACAACGCGGCGATTCGAGCGTCATGGACAATGGGTCCACGCACTCGCGGCTGCTGGATCATGGGCAGCAGGACCTCTGCGAACATGTCGTTCTCGTTCACCATCATTAGTGTTGGCGAGCTCATCCATGCGTGGATCTGTTTGCCGGCAGCAACCGACTAACTGGCTTCACGTTTCCAAATGCGTGGGTGGGTCACCACTCTGAAAAATTCGTGAAGGCACGGCGAGGGTATTGCCTAGCGTTCACGTCCTTCAGCGAGCGCGTGGACGACGTCGTGCCAGCGCTCGTGGAAACGGGATCCCCGGCGATGCGCGTAGACTAGTACGTTGGAGTCGACAGTGATCATCGACGAACGGGCTCTCCATAGATTTCCTTACGAAGATGTTGCCAGCTCAACGATTCGCGGGGGTCAACACCACCTGTCGTGCCGACGCTGCAGTCGTCTAGAACAAAACAGGGGAGGTTGAGCCGATTCGATAGAACCCGTCGCAATCCCTCTTCGACCACCGACCGTCGAGTATGCCCGGTGCTCTCCGCCAGTTTTTTCGCACTCACCAACAACTCATCTTTGATATCGAGGGTTGTCTTTACAGTCACGCCTCAATCATTCACATCAGTGGTAAAGGCCATACCCATACTCGCCGATATGGGCAACCCATGATTTTGTTTTTATTGACATATTTGCATATCTTGGCGGGTGTCATCGGTTGCTGGAGAAGGCATCGCAGTAGGGGGTTTGGCGTGGTGTGCCCTCGTGGAATCAAGCGCTCCTCGCAACTTCTCTGCGATATACACAGTGAGAACGTCGGTGCATCCCCGGATGAGGAAGGAAGGTCTGGTTAATCAGACCTTCCTTTACGAAAAGCCTCAGGCGTTCAACCATTTCTCCAACAAGCGGTGATGCCAACGCACCTTGATGTCCTGGTAATTGGTGAGGGTGAGATGACCCGGTGGCTTGGCGGCTTTCATGCCGCGCTGTACTCGCGCTACGTTTTCAACGTCCTGATTGAAGATGCTGCCGAACTGTTCGTCAGGGCCTAACCACTTGATCTTCGCTGCGGGAGGCCGCGGCTGGTCCTTCGGCAGACTCACCATCATCATGATCTCGAAGATGCACTTGTCAGGATCATGGCCGTAGGGACGGTAGCGATAGAAGATCGGACCGGGCCACGGCGAGATATTGGGGAAGATGTGGTACTGAATGGCGGAGGTCAGCTCCATATCGGTGGGTGGCAGCCCGACAAAACCGGGTGTGCCACGTGCACGCGCCGCATCCGCTAACAGTTTTCTTGTGGTGATGTTATCCGGCAGATCGTTGATGCTGCCCGACATCTTCTGCACACCCATTTCACTGACCGACTCGCCGCGATAGAACATCTCTTCAATCAGTTCCCGCTCGGTGAGTTCATAGGGGAGATTGGGGTTGGGCATCGGCGGCGCCATGGTCATTCGGCTCCAGTTCGCATTACCGTCGTCATAGATGTTGTATTCGGTGTTGGAACCATCACCACCCAGGAGACCGATGCTCATCTGCGGATGCGTCGCCAGGACATGGAAGGCTTCCATGAAGGCTTCCTGCGCAATCTTCCAGTTGCAGTCGATCACCTTGGCGGTGTGTGTCGCTTTCCAGCGCGTGGCAAAAGGCCAGCGTTCGAAGTGTTTGGTGATGTCTCCGAGGAAGTCGAGCAGCGGTTCGGCGTTGTCGTCGATGTTGATGAAGACGAGACCATCCCAGATTTCACATCGAACTTCTGGCAAGCCGAACTTCTTCTTGTCCACATGCGGGAAGTCGAATTCGATGGATGGCGGGATTTGTTTCAGAGAACCGTCAAGGTTCCAGGACAAGCCGTGGAAGGGGCAACGAAACTCTGGTGAGTTGGCCGATTCCGACTGGTTCTCACACAACTGTCTGCCACGATGCAAGCAGGAATTGTAAAACGCCTTAACTTCGTTGTTGGTGGTACGAACGATGATGAACGACCAGTCCACGATGTCATAAACGATGTGGTCACCGATCTCGGGAATGTCCTGCTCGAAGCAGGCGAGTTGCCAGACCTTGGACCACAACTTCTCAATTTCACGTTCCGCCCATTCTTTGGAGATGTAGTGCTCACGCGAAAGGGGTGCGGAGCCGAGATACGTGAACTCAGAGTGGCGCAGTTGCCAGGGTACTTCGACGGTTTCTTCATCGAGCAGTTCCTGGACTTGTTTGCCTCTGGATCGTGCGTAACCGGGAGGCAGTGCTCTGTTCGCCCTAGCCTGTGCCGTTTTGACAGGCCCTGTCTTGGCGGGACCCTTGGTTTTCTTGGTATCAACTGTTGCCATGTTGTTTCCTCACTCCGATTTTTCTGAGACGAATATCAGCATGAACCTTGGCCTGACAGGCAAGTCGGTAGCCCTGTCCTTTGTTGGGTAACGAATCAGCTAAGCTGCGCAATCCGGTATCTTCCCAGGCTTCAACAGGGGAGAGGTGCTCGAAGCCTTCAAGGATCTGGAATACACAGGTTTTGCAGGTGCCCTGACCGCCACAGATGGTGGGCCAAGTGTAGCCGTTACGCCACGCCGCCTGAATGATGGTTTCATCCGCATGGATATCGAATGTTATCCGCGCGGGTTCGACTTCGATGTTCACCCGCGACGACGAGAGAACGCACCGAGGGACGTCGCGCCTTCGGCCGTTTTGCCACCAATGTGGCCGATCATGTGGTGGTCGGCATAGGTGAGGTCACCCGATACCCACTTGGCGTCGGGCGTAAAGAGCCCGGATCGTCCGGTCTTTGGATCACTCACCTTGACGTGAGCGTCGTCGGTAGATTCGTAGATGTAGCCGCTGTAGGCGTGCCTTAGACGCATGATTCTCCTCCCGATCAACATCGTGATTCTGTCGCAGTCGATGACGGTGAGTGCTACACACCCTGATCCCGTCGCTACCACGCAATTGGACTCCTGCCCGTAGTGTAGGGACCACGTACGTCGATCGTCCACGGCGATCCGAGAATTGTCTGCAGAGTAGCACCGGACCCCACTGGCGTTACCGATGCATCAACGCCGGCGCCATGCGAAGTCCGCATGCCCGCTAACGCGTCGATCTCTTCTCGCCGGGCGTACAGGGACATTGGTGCGAAGCCTGCAACAACCTCCATGCCGAGGCACCGGTGCATCGCATTCCAGGCGAAGGTTATGAACCAGGCGCCGATGCCTTCATCCTGAGCAAACACGAAGATATCGCCATGATGGAGTGTGCCGAAGGGCGTTTTCCTGTCGGCGGCAGCGTCGAGTTCGTATCAGGGGCTTAGTGCTGCCTCTGCGCTGGGTCTCCGCGAATCTCGACCCGAATGGATGGCAGTGTCCGCGGGAACTACGGCTGGATCGATCCAAGTCCTTTGCCTATGCCCCCGAAAAGTTCTTTCCAGCAACAACCCGGCATCATGCTCGGCATCCTGGAGCTGATTCTCACGTTCGAAAAAGCACAGGTCGATTCGATACCTTTCACGGGGAAGAGCCTTCCACGGACATTTTCCTGTGAAGGCGATCAGTATGATCGAGCGCTCCCTCCTGACGATTCCGTTCCGCTGTACCGTGACCGGATTGGCAAGAAGGAATTTCTGGGAGCTTTCGATTACCGCCTTGGCGTCCAGACTCTGACTGGTATCGCTGGAAAGGAAATCAGCGATCACTTTGCCGCGATGGGTGATCGCGAAACGCTGGCCTGCCAATGCTAGACGGAAGCCTTCAGGAAGCAGGGTCTCGGATACCTGTTGGTTGATTGCCTGTCCTCTGAAGTTTTGAGTCAGCCTTCGATCGACCTCGCGTAGTCCTCCCATCCCGTCACGTTCATCTCCACGAGCCGCTGCCTGTCCTCCGCAAGATCCCGTCGCATGCCTTCCATGTCGCCACGCAGCCGCGAAAGTCCCGCTCGTTCGAGCAGGATGAGGGGTAACCAGCCGAAGGTATCAGCCTTCTGCATGGCATGGAGCATGGCGTCGATGACGGCGTCGATCTCTGCTTCACAGGAGAGTCCACCCGCCACGCGCGAGTGAGAGGGATACAGACTTGCATGTGCAGATTCTCGGGGGTACGTGCAAAGCTCTCCCGGGCAAGCGCAACGCTCTGTTCGTGATCACCCGATCCGGCGAGGCAGAGCGCGAGGACGGGGTCGATGAAGATGCGCCACTCGGCGCCGGCGCCGCTGCCGGCGATCAGTTGTCGGGCTCGTTGCAGATAGCCCACACCCTCCTGCCAGCGCAGCCCGAGACTGCTGGTCAGGCCACACGTCATGAGTGCGTAGACGATCTTGCTCTCCGAGCCGAATCGTTCGGCCAGTCGCAGCGATTCATGGGCGTAGTCCATCGCGCGTTCCGCGTCGCCGAGCGTAAAACACAGGAACCAGCGGTCGCATGCGGCAGAACTCAGATCCGTATCCTGGCGTGGACGACGAATGCGCGCCGTCAGCCGTTCGACAAAGTCCTGCGCTTCTGCGATCCGCCCCATCCACCCATGCGCAACGGATCGAATCGACAATGACTCGACGTACGGATACCAGCCGAGTACTTCGGTGTCCCAGGCGTTGCCTTGCGTATCGAGCGCTGCGACTTCGTCGAAGATTGCGGCGCCTTCACGCGTGCGACCCGACCACATGACACAGTCCAAGTGCTACAGGACTTCCGCCAGCACCAATCGGTAGCGGATAACACCATGACCACCCGCAGCGCGATGTCCACCACATCGTCCCCGGGTCGTCGTCCGTTGGGAAATCCGGCGATGTCACCAGCGGCAACACCAAACGGACTCTGTGCTGCACGAAGCCTTGGGGCGACTGCCGTGTTCAGACGCAACATTTCGCCGGGTACTACGTTGGCAGGCTTGTTAAGGCCTGGAAAACCGGTGAGGAATGTGGTGACGAGATCGTTACGAGGAAAGTTCTTCGGTGCAAGGTTCGGGATATTGGCGTTGAGCGTTGTGTTTACTGCATCCCGAAAGAGCAGGTTGAGAATGAGCGGCGATCCGGGGTTGGTCACAAACGGCAGAAATTGCCCATCATCTGCCGGCCTGCTGCCGTTGAAACGGTCTTTCTGATCGAAACCGATCACCAGTTCATTCACCAGCGGGGTCGACAGACGTGATACCTGAACAAAGGCTCCGCCGGTCACCTCCGGTCGCTGAAACGTTGCGCGGGGATTGAGCACCGAAACCTGACGCAGGCTGGCGGTGGTCCACGCGCCGATAACAGGCTCCGAGCGTGACGTGAGGCAGCTCTTGTGTGCTTCCATCGCGATTGACGTGACGTTCGCCCGCGCAAGATTGTTCCTCAGAGGGTCCTGCGTGATACCACCTGGAAAACCCCGGCCATCGCGAGCACCGGGAGCACTGTCCCCTTCTATTGGCACGAGATTGACCAGATCAAACACCTCACCGACGCTGATCTTGAAGGCTTCGTTCCGCTGACCAACAAAGATTTTAGCCGGCATCGAACAGCCAGGGATGTTTGCCTCCTGAATGAAGGTGTTCGCATAGGTTTCATAATTTCCTGCACCACCAAAGGTCTTGGTGCCGGCGTAGTCGAAGGGCTTATTGAAGGTCACGGAGCCAGTAGCTGTATTGATGACATCCTCGCCGCTCGTGGACTGACCCTCACGGACTACCTTCACCGTAAACGTCTCAAGAAAGCTGAGACCCGGCGCGCGCTCAGCGGTGACTGGACCGATGTTGCGGAGTACCGAGGAGATCTCAGTGCCGTTGACGTTCAGCTTGACTGCACTGCCCGAGGGCTGCACGTCCCGGAAGCGGAACTGGAACGTTAGGTCTTCAACACTGTCTCCATCGTTGTCGATCCGGATCGCGTAGAGCGCTTCACTGTCCAGCGGAAAGTAGTTCGGCCCGCCATAGGCGGCCTGTATCGGCTGATAGTTGGCGATCAGTGAAACATACCCATCGCGACCGGGTTCATAACTGCTGAACAGATAGAAGTCAGTAGCGTCCACTTGCGGAAACTTGGTAATGAATGGCGCTTCCCGGTGGCTTGAAGCCATGGCGGTGCCGGCGAGAAGCAGGCAGGACAGGGACAGTGGTGGAGCAGGCAATCTTGCAATCATGGTTATTCCTCGTAACAGACATATAGGTTCGTGCGGGGCACTTTTTAATCAACGCCACAAGCGCCGATCTGTCCGCTGTTGCACAGAATCGTTCCTGTGCATGTAGCTATTACGTGCGAGAGTTCAATCTGGATGCATGGATGAGAGATTTATTTTTCGGGGTCGCGAAATCAGGTGGGTCTGGCCGATGGTGGTGCAAGTTGAAGGGTCGGAACACACAAGTAGCAGGGCGGAACTCATGACTGACACCGGTTACCAGCAGGAGGTAAAGCGCGGCCTCTATGCCGTGGCGGGCGACAAAGAGTTACCCGCACAGCTGGCTTTCATCAGCGCGTGTTATCGAACGCCCTGGGTTTCGGTGTTGTTGACTGCGCTGGTCGCGCTTTTGGCTTCGTGGTGATTGGCGATGTGTGGTCTGGGCTTGATCCGAACGCCAAGACGGTTGGGCTGATACGAACCCGGCCGCAGGCGATTTTGCACAGCTCCGCCTAGAACCCGGATTGTTTATCCACCAGTCCCACCAGGTGCTCACCAGCCTGTGCACGGCGCAGGTTCTCGCAGAAGCGCGCGATATTGCGTGGCCCGCGCAGCTGACTGGCGCCCGCGGTATGCGGCGTCATGACAACATTCTCGAAGGACCATAGCGGATGATCCGCCGGCAGTGGCTCGATCGGTGCGACGTCGAGGGCCGCGCCACCGCAGCGTCCGTCGCGCAGCGCCGCCACCAATGCATCGCCATCGATGATCTCGCCGCGCGTGACATTCACGATCAGCGCACCGCGCTTCATCCGGGAAAATGCAGCGTCGTCGATCAGGTTTCGGGTTTCCGGGGTCAACGGGGCACCGATAGCCACGACATCCGCGGCCGCCAGCAATTCGGGCAAACGGTCCATGGTCCACACGTCTTCCACCCCGTCCGATGGATTGACCGCCATGGCGTCGACCGCGATGACGTTCATGCCGAAGGCGACCGCGCGTCGTGCCATTGCGCGACCTGTACCGCCAAAGCCGATGACGCCCATCGTCATACCTTCGAGCTCGACTTCTTTCATCCGCATCGCCGGTCGGTGGTTCCATCCATCCGGTCCGAGCGCAAGGGCGGTTTTGATTTGTCGCGTCAGAGCCAGCAGCAGACCAAAACCGGTGTCAGCCAGATGTCCGCCCACGAGACCCTTTTCGCCGCTGAGCAGAACGCTGGAATCACGCATCTTCGGGTACAGCATGGAATCCATACCCGAGGCGATGGCGTGCACCCACTTGAGTTTTGGCGCAGCGTTGAACAGGACCTCAGGAATGATGCCGAGAATAACATCGACGTTCGCGGCCTGCGCCATAGCCTCACGCACGCTGTTGACCACGCTAACAGTCGAACCGGGGGGCGCAGCGGTCTGAATCCGGGTGATCTCATCCTCACTGATACTGGGCAGCGTCAGGGCCAGCACCACCTGGATGTTGATCGGTCCACCTAGGTCAAGAGTGCTCATGCGGTGACTTCCTCTTTGGGCAGCTGGCGCTCATCGATGTTGTAGAGATTAAGGGTGTTGTCCCAGCACATCTTCTCACGATCTTCGTCTGGTACACCTGCGAGCGCCGTGTCCAAAGTTGGCATGGAGTTGGGCCAGATCGAGTCGTGGTGCGGATAGTCGTTACCCCACAACAACCGGTCTACGCCGATCTCGTGGCGAGTGCGCACACCGATCGCATCGTCTTCGAACGTCGCCCAGAAATTGCGGCGGAAGTAGTCGCTCGGCTTCATGGTGAGGTAGTCGACAGCGAGATGCGGTGTTCGATAAGCCGCGTGGTCCAAGCGGTGCAGAATGTGCGCGAGCCAACCGATCTCGAATTCGGAAAGAATCAGTTTCAATCGCGGGAATCGCTCGGTGACGCCACCACAGATGATGTCGATCATCGAGTTGACCACGGTCGTAAAGGACAGGGTGTAACCCTTGATCGTGCCACCTGGAGTACCCCAGTGTGGCGGCATGCCTGCCTCGAAGGTGGTGTTGGCAAAGATGTGCATAGTCAGCGGCCGGTCCATGTCCTGTGCAGCGGCCCAAAACGGGTCGTAGTCCGGATGGTTGTATGGTCTGTCCGGTGAGACGTGTCCCGGGATCATGAACCCACGTACACCCAGTTTTGCCGCTCGGGTCATCTCAGTGATCGCGGCATCGATGTCAGGAATGGGCAGACAACCGATACCGATCAACCGCTCCGGAGCGACAGCACAGTAGTTCGAGACCCAGTCATTGTGTTGGCGGAAAACCGCGTCCAGCACATCCATGTCGGTCACGCTGTACGTCAGCATATTGAGACTTGGATACATCACCTCGCCGCAGATGCCATCGCGCTTCTGATCGTCGAGGCGTTTCACCGGATCAAGGACGCCAGGATTAACGCCTGCATACCCGAGCGCGATTTTTTCATGCGTTTTCGGATCGTCGAGCCGGTTACCGGCGATGCCGAATCGACCGACGCTGATCGACACGCCGTTGGGCAACACGAGGAACTCTCCCGGTTTGCCTTTGTGGCCCATGATGATGCGCGGCGCACGATCACCGAAGCGGGTGTCGAGACCCGCGAAGACTTCCGCAGGTTCTACCAGGTGCGAATCACAGGAGTAGTAGCGCATGGGTGGCTCCTTGGGAGAGGTGTCGCTTGCAAACAGTTCTGGGACACATCAGTTTGAATCCGAAGTCAGACATTAACTCAGAATTCCGTTCGGGAGGGTCTGATTCGTCAGACCTTCCTGTGCGTCCCGTCGCCGACAACAAACGGAGGTAACAGGCCCGCGTCAATCACGAGCCAGCGGCGCGACGCCGAGTTTTCCGGCAACGCCAAAACGTTCGATCAACTCGCCGACCAACCCCGAGGCTTTTGCGTCCTCGACGAATTCGCGGAGATATGCAACGCCGGCCGCTCGGCCTTTGCGGATGCCGATGGCCTGTTGTACCGCAGTGAATTGACCGTCGAGAATGCGCGAACCCGGCAGACGCTGTGCGTCCTTGCCGAGCCCTGCGCGCAAACCGGCAAGGGCGTCCATGCGCTGTTCAGTAAACGCCTTGAATGCACCATCGGCACCGGTGGTACGGTGGAGTTGCGCATGACGGATGTTGTCGGTCAGCCACAGCTCAAACGCGGCACGCGCCGGCACCGCGATGTGCCGTCCGGGCTGATCCACTTCATCCACCGTGGTGATGCCTGAGCCCGGAGGCACCAGATAGGTTGCTTCTATCTCCGAGTAAGCAGCAGTGAAGTCGATATGCACGGCCCGCGCGGGTTCTGCACCAATTAGACCGATGTCCCAACGATCTTCTGTTGCGGCGTCGGCCAGCTCGCCCGGTGTCTTGAAGGTCACATAGACCACTTCGACGCCAAGACGCCTCGCGGCTTCCGCTGCCATGCTCGGCGACACGCCTTCGGGATCACCATTGGAGGCCTTGCCGGTGACCAGAAGAAAGTTGGACAGATTGATTGCGGCACGCAGTACCCCGGTGGGGGCCAACTCCGCTCGAGCGGCTTCAGACATGAAGGATTCCTGTGGGTCAGTGGGGTGTTGGGACGTCGGGTGGACACCGAGTACACCGCTCAGCGAACGCCTTCGAGTCGAACGGTGCGTAGTTATTTCTTCGCCATCTGTGCCAGCATCTTGCGCATCCACCCCCAGCCTTCTGTCGCGTTGCTCATGTCGAGCAACTGATCTTTCTTGGCGAGCAGATCTTCGTAGGTGACATCGATGCCGAGTTCCAGATCGACGTTGTTAAACACGGCGGCGGTGGAGAATCGACCATTGCCTGCCTGAATGACCTTGCCCGTTGGAGCGTCCTCCGCACACATCAAGAGCACTGCTGGTGTGACGAGCTTTGGATGGCGCGCCGGATCCGGATTGTCGAGATCTTCGTTGCGACCCGGAATCGTGTTGATGAGACGCGTTGCCGCACCGGGTGCGAGGGTGTTCACACGGATGTTCTTGGGCGCGCCTTCTTTCTCCAGCACGTTCATCAGACCGAGCATACCCATCTTCGCAGCGCCGTAATTCGCCTGGCCAAAGTTGCCAAAAATGCCGGAAACAGAACTCGTCAGCACGATGCGGCCATAGTTTTGTGCATACATGATCGGCCACGCCGCGTGAGTCACGTAGGCGGTGCCATTCAAGTGCACATTCATCACGATGTCCCAATCGTCGAGCGACATGTTCTTGAAGCTTTTGTCCCGCAGGATGCCGGCGTTGTTGACAAGGATGTGCACGGTGCCGAAGGCATTCACGGCATCGTCGATGATGGACTTCGCACCGTCTCGCGATGCGACCGATGCCTTGTTAGCAATGGCTACGCCACCCGCCGCACGAATCTCGGCGACCACGGCATCTGCCGCATCACCCGAACCGGTGCCATCGCCTTTGCCACCCAGGTCGTTCACCACGACCTTCGCGCCTCGGCGTGCGAACTCGAGCGCATGTGCTTTGCCGAGGCCATTGCCTGCGCCCGTGATCACCACCACCCTGTCTTTGAATTCGCTCATCGCCTGGTCGCTCCTGCCTATCGTGTTACCGCATGATTGGAATTTGTGTGCCGGTGGGAGTGTAGGTCCCCCTCGTCCTGAAGTGGAGGATAAGAACGAGGACACACCACGGGCAAGCAGAACATCGAAGTGAACATCGAGGGCAGGCCTGGTTGCTTGGGCCTTGTGGCTTAGGCCTTGTGGCTTGGGCTGTCTCACGCGAGGTGCGTCCCCGCGGTAACTCGCGGAATTGACGCAAGGAGAGATTCGAATTCAGGTACGCGGCGCGCAATGCTTCGCCATTCAGTGGCTTTTGTACTAAGTCAGTTTCGACGATCGGTAGTCCACTCTATGGTCGTTCAATAAGTTCTGGAGAACTTGTGCGAGCAGCATACGTGAGGCGCGTGCTCCATGGCTTCAAGACCGATGCGAAAAAGCTCACGACGAAAAAGCTCACGGATCGGTATGTTCATGGCCATCGGCACCGGATGAACGCAGAACATATAGGGGTTGAACTCCTGGCAAATGGTGGGGGAGAGGAGCGAACTCGACATCGGTGCCACCGAGATGGGGACGGCAAAGTTCCTCGGGTTTGGCCTCCGTGCGCAGACCGTTGATGACCTCGAGCGCCTGGCTCGCCACGAAGGTGTGGCCGTCGAAGACTTGCAAGAACCTGGTGGTGGCAAGGTTGTCCGATTGGCTGATCCTGACGGTTATCGCCTCGAGATTGTCGCGGCGCAGACAAAGACCGAAGCGGCTGTGCTGCGACCTGATCCACTTCGTAACACCGTAGCATCACGATCAAGATTGCGCTCCAGTGTTCGGCTCGAACCTTCACCTTCCCATGTGCACCGCATCGGCCACGCGGTGCTTAAGGTGAGTGATTTCCGCTTAAGCGAGAAGTGGTACAAGGAACGGTTCGGTTTCATCACCTCTGATGAGGTTGAAGCGGCGAAGGATGCGCCCATCGGTGCATTCATGCGCTGTGATCGTGGTGACAAACCGGCGGATCACCACACGCTGTTTCTGGCTGAGTTGCCGGGGGCGCCAGGACTCGCACATGCAGCGTTTGAAGTGGCCAATCTCGACGATCTCATGCTGGGTCATCCATACCTGCAGACGCGCCAGCGTAAAGCCGTCTGGGGTGTTGGTCGGCAAATTATGGGCAGTCAGATTTTGACTACTGGAAAGACCCGTTTGGCAATGAGCTCGAACATTGGACCGACGGCGATCTCCTCACGAGCGCCGATGCGCCACAAAAAATGCCGCTGAGTTCCTTGCTTGCGGTGCAGTGGGGAAGTCCACATCCCGCGATGAGCGGACGAGTGAAGCCGCCCGTTGGCGTGATTTCTTATCTCGTGGCGTTGGTGCTGCGAATCAAACGGTTTTTCTCATCTGCTTCACTCTCAGCTGCTTCACTCTCATCCGATTCTAGGGGAACAAAGACATGAAGCTTGCAACGTATACCGCCAATGGCCAGACGCGCACTGGCATCGTCGTCGACAACACGATCATCGACACCGGCGTAGACGGGTCGATGATCGATCTGATCCGCAATTGGGACGCGCTCAAACCCGCTTTCGAAGCGAAGGCGAAAACAGCGAGCGATGTTCCATTGTCATCGGTGCAGCTTGAAGCGCCGGTGCAACGCCCCGGCAAGATTTTCGCCATTGGCCTCAACTACGCTGATCACATAGAAGAGTCGGAAATGGGCACGCCAGAGCGACGGGTGTGGTTCACCAAGGCTCAGACCAGCGTGAACGGTCCCTATGCCCCCATCCAGATTGCGAAGTCCACCTTCTCCGCGGATTACGAGGCCGAGTTGGTCGCGATCATCGGCAAGGGCGGCAAACAGGTCAGCGCGGCCGATGCGCCTGCCGCAGTTTTTGGTTACTGCGTCGGCAATGACATGACTGCGCGCATGTGGCAACACGCATCGCCGCAATGGTCCCTCGGCAAAAGTTTCGATACTCACGCCCCGTTCGGGCCGTGGATTGTCACAGCGGATGAACTGGGCGACCCGCATCAATTAGGCATTCGCTGTTTCGTCAACGGCGAGAAGCGCCAGGATTCACATACGAAACACCTTGTCTTCAACGCCTGGCTGCAGGTTGAACACCTTTCCGTGGGGATGACACTCGAACCCGGTGATGTGCTGTATACGGGTACACCCGGTGGGATCGGCGCAGCGATGGATCCGCGACAGTTCCTTAAAGCCGGCGATGTGATGCGGGTAGAGATCGACAAGCTCGGTCACATCGAAGGAACGATGGTGGCGGAGAGCTGAGATTACTTCGATCACGAAGAGTGATGGAGAGGCCGGTGAGTTGTGTGCCGTCCATGGGTATCGACCGCCGGATTGATAAGCGTTTCCGATTTGAATTCGAAGTTGGCGGCGAGCACACCGCTCGCGAACTCGAGCGCGATGACATCAGCATTACTGAACTCTTTGTTCGGGTTGTTCGGGTTGTTCCGGCAGGGTATCGGGCGCTGTTTTGATTCAGTTCGCCCACCCACTGACTTCCTACGATGCACTCGAATTGACCCACCAGCCCGCGCAGAATACAAAGGTACTGCGAGGATCCCAGTGCTTTAGCTAACGACAACTATCTGAGAGCGGCGACACGCGTCGATCATGGATCGCTCCGGATAATGCGGGAAGGAGCTAGTTGTATGAACACTAAGCTGTTCTTGATTTTGTCCTTCGTCTTGAGCGTCGCGTTTGCGTTGTTCCTTCTTAGAGCAAACAACCAACCACCACACACCGCCAAAACTGTTACGCCGCATGCAGAAGCGGCGTTTGGTCTTGCGCCAACGGAAAAATCGGATTCGAGCGCTGGAAACATTCGCCGCGCCACTGACAGCTCCTCACCGTCCTGGGCAAACGTAGCCTCCGAGGATCATCAGGTCTATATCGCCAATCTGCGTGCGCTTGGTTGTCCCGAGGAAACTATTCGCGACATCATCATCGGGGATATCAACCGGCTCTATAACAAGAAGATGATGCAAGAGGTACAAACAACACAGAAGTTCGAGTATTGGAAACCGACTAACCCATTCCAGAATCCATTTCTCGACAAAGAAAGAATGCAACGAATGGCTGCGCTGGAGTCGGAAAAACAGGTGATGCTGCAAGAGCTCGGCATCGATCTGACTCAACCTGCATTAAGTAGTGGTCTTGATCCGATGGCGACCATGTTCGACTTTCTGCCGGAATCCAAACGCGCGTCGCTCAAAAAGGCGATGACGAACGCCCAATCGAGTTACCAGAAGTATGCAGACGAGCTAACGGTTAATCCCGCAGCGGCGATGGCGAAGATTCAGCGTGAAACTGAGGAAACAATCCAAGCGGTGCTAACGACAGAAGAGTATCTCGACTATCAACTGCGCTTTTCGCAAACCGCCCTCAATTTAAGGATGAACCTCTCGGGATTCGATCCGAGTGAAGACGAGTTTCTTGCTATCTATAAATTGCGCTCTGAATTTGATCGCGAGTATCAACTTGCTGTTCTGGAGAACCCGAACGAGGCAGCAGCATCTGACTATTCAGAAGCTCAGAAACAGGGGAATGAAGAGATCCGAGCAACGCGTGGAGATGAACGCTACGCTGAGTATGTGCGCGCCCAGGATCAATCCTTCCAACAGCTCTGGGCCATCACACAACAAGCGGGATTACCTACCACCGTCGCCGACGAAGTCTATGAACTGAAAAAGGCCACAGATGCTCAAATCGCGGAGATACATCAGAACCAAGACTTAACGGCAAAAGAGTGCCCCGCTGCAGTCCAATCCATTGGCCTCGAAGCGGAACGATCAGCTCAACAAATTCTAGGCGAGGATGCCTGGAAACGATACGACCTTGGCAACAACCTGACGTGGCTTCGTGTGCTTTCGGAGCAGCCTGCAGCGACTTCCCCCACTCTCACTATCATCAAATAACTTACGCCGGCTGCTGTACCGGTTCAAACCCAGGCTTCTGTTCTAGATGGATGCGTACGGATGAATGTGAGCGTGAGGGAGAAATTCGGCGGAACGAGGTTCCTCAACGAGGACACCCCCCGCGGTCTGAGCGTCAAGCTCACAAAGTGGACCTCCGTGTTCTCAAGGCTTCCCGGGCTAAGACACCAGCGCATCCTTTGGTGCAACAGCTGTGAGCTATCAACCATCCGAGTCGTGGGCTCAACGCCTGGTTCATGGGGTATGTCTTCGTGCGAACGTCTTCATCCCATATGCTCGCCTGCACTAGATTCTCCCGGGCATCGGCAAGTCATCTGCCACCCTTCGTGCGCTCTGAGGTCCTGGAGCCGAGTCTAGAACCCGACAACACCGGTTGGTGTAACAAGATCGGCCAATCGTTGGATCATCCGACGAATTGAATTCGTCAGGGAGTCGATCTCCATTGATCTAGAAACGAGTTTGTTGGAGCATCGCTACGCGGAGAGTCTGGAGAAATCGTCGAGGTTCAACTTCATACAGCAAGATTATTTGTTAATCAGGGGAGATACAGTGCATAAACGAAACGTCAGGAGCACCGTGGGTGCTCTGCTCGTGGGTGCGTCCGGCACCCTAGTTGTTGCCCTCATGTCCGGCGTCGCGCAGGCGGAGGAGGCCAAAGGAAACAGATTCGAGGGTCTCGAAGAGATCATCGTCACCGGTACTAAACGGGAAGCGGCTCAGCAAGATACGCCCATTGCAATTTCAACGCTTACTGCCGAGCAGATCGACAAAACCTTTGGCAGCGATATCCGTTCCATCAGCAATCTGTCACCGAACGTAAACTTGAGCATCCAGCCTGGATTCAATGCTGTGGCTGGTGGAATCCGCGGGACCGGAAGTATCTCCATTCTCACCACCCAGGATCCCAGCACGGGGATCATGATCGACGAATTCGCGCTCAATCACGTGCAAACGGCGTTCGTCGAGCTGTATGACCTGGAGCAGGTCGAAGTCTTCAGAGGTCCACAGGGCACACTGTTCGGCAAGAACAGCACGGGCGGAACCATCGCGTTTACCTCAAAACGACCGAATCTCGATGAGTTTGGAGGCAACCTCAAGGTGAGCACCGGCGGCTATGACGGCGGCTCAAACACCTACAAGGCGCAAGTTGGCGTAGATATCCCGATTATCGAGGGCCAGCTCGGCTTTCGCTTCGCGGGCTCTCTTGCCGATGAACAGGGTTACTACACCAACGACAAGGACACCGCCACGTTTCCCAACTCGCCTGCTCTGCGACGCGCCGGCATTACCCCGGACATGCTGCACCCGGTGTTGGCCAGCACGCCCACTGTGGGTGATGGAGGACGAGTCGGCGGCAAACACGTCGTCGCGGCAAAATCCAAGTTGCTATGGCAGCCTAATGATCGCTACGAGGCGTATTTCATCTGGGAAATCGTACGTGACGACTCAGATTCGCCCGTCAACATCAACGAAACCCCTTCAGGGGAGGGCTTCACATTTCCCGACGTTGGCTTTCCGGGCATCCATGAAGCCGGCCACAAAAACCCATTCAGTTCCGGGATCAGCAACCAGGGCGACGGCATCGACATGCGCGACGGCCATCAGGTCGATATCAATGGCTATTACTTCCATCAGCAGTTGAATTTCGAACAGTTCTACCTGAAGTCCACCACGGGCTACCGTGAGCAGAGTGAGATTCTGCCTAGCAGCTATTCGGGGGAAGCTTTCCTGTCCCTGTTCGATGCCAGCCGAAATCTGGAACGGGAACAATTCCAACAGGAATTGCGTCTGGTCACAGAGTTTGAGGGGCCGCTGAACTTTGTTGTTGGCGGCGTCTATGTGACGGACGATGTTGACCAGTCGGGTGGCCGAGGCAGCACCGGATACGTGCCTGTATTCGTTGCGGGACTGCTGCCTGGCATCATCGGGCTACCGGCAACCAATCCAATTGTTCGCAATGCCCTGCTTACCCAGGACATCAGCATAATTACCGACCACGGTCACGGGTGTTGCATGCAGCAGGATCGCTCGTCATGGGCGGTTTACGCGGACGGGACCTACGATTTCAACGACCAGTGGCGTGTGACCGCAGGCATTCGTTATACCGATGACGACAAGGATTTCTGGAAGCTGACGGGTGCCGGTGGGCCGTGCAATCAGTTCACCCCGGCCATTCACCAGCGCGCCATCAATCCAGCGCTTCCAGTCACCGCCGCAGGCAATTGTCGGGATCTCAACTCGACCCGTGTTAGCCGGGCAGGCATTAGCAGCAGCGAAGCGCCCAACCACGGCCAGCTACTCCCTGATTCCGCCTATGCCATCAAAATTGATGCCAACGAGCAGTGGACTGAGGCTACCTGGCGCGTGGTCGTTGACTATCGGCCCAGCGAAAATTACATGGTGTATGGCAACATCTCCACGGGCTTCCTCGCTGGCGGCTTCAGCGAAACGTGTCTACAGGTGATCACGTGCAAGCCTTACAACCCGGAAACCAACATCAACTATGAGGTTGGCTTCAAGGGCGATTTGCTGGATAACAAGCTGCGCCTGAACTTGGCGGTGTTCTACACCAGTTTCGACGATCTGCAGCGCAACCAGGTGTTCCGGTTCACTGATCCGATTTCTGGAACTCCGGGACAGGAGACCATTACGCTGAACGCCGGCAAGTCCAACGCCAAAGGCGTCGAAATTGAAACCACCTGGCTTGTCACCGGCAATTTCCAGTTGCGAGGGACATTAGGGTATCTGGATGCGCAGTACGACAAGTTCTCGTTCGAAGGGCTGAATCTGAAAAAACTGGATATCCCCTTCGCTGCCGAGTTGCAGATCGGCCTGCAGGCGATTTTCGACCAACCCCTTGGCAACGGTGCGGTGCTTACCTATACGGCCGGCTTGCACTACATGTCCGAGGCTGAAACGAGTCCGTTTGATCCAAACGCGGCAACGGGTCTCAACCCCAAGTTCCCTGGCAGGACCGCGCGGCATCCAACCTACACTCAGATGGAGGAGCGTACTCTGTTAGACGCCAACATCACCTACACCAGCGAAAGCGAAAAGTACTACGTGACGTTGTGGGGTAAAAACCTCCTGAATGAAGAGTACCGCGTGGCAGCTAACTCTGTTGGCGCCCTGTGGAATTTCAGCATTTACGGAGCCCCGCTGCAGTGGGGAGTAGAACTGGGACTGAACCTCGACTAACAAGAGGCCCCAGGGGCGAGCAAGAGCGGATGCTTCGGCATCCGCTTTTTTTTGCTTGCTGAGAACGGGCGGAATGCCGAGTGTTACCTCAATGATCCCAAAGCCATGCAGCGGGCGAGCGTTTGGGCGGAGATCCGAGCTGAGTAGGCCGTCGATCAAATGCCGGTCGCGGGCTTGCCACCGAACGCCGATCGTTTGATAGGTACGGCATCGCTGACCGCCTTCACATCGGCGGGGTGGAACCCCCAGGCGCTGATGATCGCGAGCGTCGTAAACCGCCACTTGCCGTCGATATCGCGGCGAAGCGTACCCTCATAGCGGCCACCCTGAGCACCACGGTTGCTGGTAGTGGTGAAGTACGCCGTAAGCGCGGCGGAGCTGGCATCGTCGCTCACGGCGATAGCGACGTTCGAAGAGGTGTGACCCCCGGCGATCAGCTTCTCGCGCGCGCCATAGGGTTCGTAGAGTGGCGCAATAGCGGCGCGCCCCTCGAAGTGCATGTCAATGCTGTTGGGTGGAAAGTTGAGCACGTCCAGCACGCAGTCCTCCGCATAGACGTCAAGGATCGCATCACCGAAGCCGGTGTCGAGCGAGTACAGGTATTGGTTGAACGTGGCGACGATGGCCTCGCGTGCCCGCAGCCGGGCGACCTCGCCTTCGAGGAAAGTGACACGTGCGGAAAGATCGTTGGTGTTCATGGTTGTTCCTTTTCCCAATCATTGGGCGCGTCGGTCACAACACGGCGGCGCACTAAAAAAGTAGCTTCTCCCGACTGTAGTGGGTGTCGGTATGGATGTCGATGACGTTCAGTGCCGGGCCCATCTTGCCTGCCGGTCCAGCGCCCCACCAATACACCAACACTGATCGACACCGTTCCTGACTCACACTACATTCCTGTTTATAAACGCCGTCTGATTGCCTTAGGGGCGGTTTCGCCACCTGAAGCACGCCGCGCTCCAATGGCCGCACTCGAGCCAGAAAGCGGAGGATTGCTGTTTCGACCTTCAACGGTGACCAACAACCATTCGAAGGGATCAGGCGCATCGGTTCTTACACCCCGGGAGGGAGCACAACATCATGGTCCAGAAAGCCATCCTCGATCACCGCGATGCAATCGAAAAGACACCTATCCTGGAGCGGATCACTGCGATCAAAGACACGCTCAAGCAGGCGGGCGACGAAGGACAGCGGGCGCGACGACTTCCTGCCTTCGGCTCCAAGGCGCTGGCAGATGCAGGGCTCTACCGCCATGGGTTGCCACGCGAGTTAGGCGGCGAGGACATGAACGCCCGCCAGCAGATCGAAGTCATCGAGGCCTGTGCCGCCATCGACGGTTCCGTCGGCTGGTGCGTACAGATCTCGTCGGAGATCAACGCTCTAGTCATCCGTCGGATGGATCCTGCGTTCGCGCATCAGATCTACGACACCTGGGAGGCAGTCATTTGCTCCGGCCTTGGTACGCCGAATGGGCCAAACCCCGGGCGCTGGGCTAAACGCGAAGGTGATGGCTGGCGACTGAACTATCAGGGCTCGTTTGCCAGCAACTGCTACAACGCGACCTGGAATTTCGTTATGGGCATGCAGACCATCGACCCCGATACCGGCAAGCCCGCAGACGCTTCCTTCATGGTGCCGAAAGGCGAGTTCGAGATCGTCGACACCTGGGATACGGCCGGCATGCGGGGCTCAGGCAGCCACGATGTGCGCATGGCCGAGTGTTATGTCCGGCGGGAGCATCTTCTTCCCCGTGACTCGCTCGGCGCTTGCGAAATCTGGGGCAACCCGACTCACCGCAATCCGCTGCAGGTGATCTACAACAAGGCGGCGGTGTCACTCGGCGTCTGCAAGGGTGCCCTTGAATCCTTCATGCAACTCGCTCAGGGAAAGGTCCCGTGGGGTACCAGCACGACGCTGAAGGATCTCGGTCCCATCCAGGACCGGATTGGCCGGGCGATGGCTGAGTACATTGCGGTACGCAGCGCCGTGATCGAGACCCAGGAAAGGTTGGAGGATCATCTAGGCCCACTGCCTTCGAAGGGCGGACGCTTGACCCCGGAGTGGGAGTTTTTCTGGCCCGCCCAGCTTGCCAGCACGCATGCAGCGCAGAAGTGCCGGGAAATCGTAAGCGAACTCAACAATATGTCGGGCACGACAGGCAGCCGCCTGGACAGCCCACTCGAGCGACAGCTCCGCGATGCGCACCAGGCTGCCAGCCATGGCGCGGTTTCATGGCGGCACTATCAGGATGTCGGCAAGACGCTGATCGGTCACGAAATCCCACCCGGATTCTCGATCGTGACGCGCGCATGACATTCCCTTCTCATTCTCACAAGGACACACCTCGTGTGGCAGGTTTTGAAGTGACGACCTGGATGGGTGATAACTCACAGCTGTCGCATCAAATACCCACACGAGCGGTGTGCCTTAGGTACATAAGTTCCTGGTCACAGGTGTGCTGATGTGGTGATCGTGACGATCGTCAATAGCGTCTGCCAAAAACGTTGAAGCTCGTTGCTTTCGCGAGTCAGCAACCGCATGAACTTCTGATGTACAAACAACTTTTCCTTTGACGTTGCCGCCTCAGCAAGCACACCAACATCGACGAGTTGTTTCAGATAGAGAGAGGCGGTCTGACGTTTCGCGAGCCCCGCTTCTGTGACATTCGCGATTCGACAGTAGGGTTGTTCGAAAATCAGATTCACGAGTTCGTGACTGTAGATCTTTTGCACACAACGACGCACATGCTCGGTGGTGTTTTCGATAGGACCCCGGATGGCGCCGATTTTTCCTGTGGACCACATGGCAGTTATTTCTACGACTCGCAACATCTGCAGAATCCTCGGTTCCCACGCTTGATGGCGCTTCTTCTCCTGACAACAAGTTGTGCGTCCCGCGAATCTGCGCCGACGCTCTATGCCGAACTCGATGGTGAAGCGGGCCTTGAGAAGATCGTAGATGCGTTTATTGGCAACCTCGGTGATGACCCGCGTGTGGCGAAGTCGTTTGAAGACACCGACATAGATGCCTTTCGTGGTCACATGATCGATCAGTTGTGTGCGCTTTCCGGTGGCCCGTGTACCTACGAAGGACGCAGCATGGCGGAATCCCACAAAGGCCTCGACATCGACGCGGCGATGTTCAACGTCGTCGTCGGTGATTTGATGCAAGCCATGGAAGCTACCCATACCCCGGTTGCAGCGCGCAATGAGCTGCTCAGCATGTTGGCGCCGATGTATCGGGATGTCGTCACGCGTTGAAGATTTCCAAAGGCGGTTGCCGATAATCCATGACTTCGTCAGACTGCCGCCCCACGCGTCCATAGCTCAATTGGATAGAGCACCAGGCTTCGAACCTGGGGGTTAGGGGTTCGAGTCCCTTTGGGCGCGCCACTCTCATAGGAAGGGTAGCGAAAGGGGAGAGACAGCATGCGGGGTCCACTCTTGCTGGTGATGTCGAGTCCCACCATTACAGCTGCGCGCCCCAAGTCCATCGATCCACCCGACGATCTTGCGGCAGCACAGTCCGAACTCGCGAAGCCCGGCCCACATCTGCAATCGATTTATACAACACGCGACAAAGTGAGGCGTTGGTTTACGGTTTACACACCAGCCAGGCGCGCGGTTGCACCGGCGCTGGTTTTCGCCTTGCATGGTGCCCACGGCGGAATGCGCAACATGTACAAGACCCGGGCAGATCTGCGGAAGTTGGCCGATGAACGCGGATTTGTGGTGGTCTTTCCCAACGGCCAACACCATCCTGACCACAAGATCGGTCAGTCATTCTGGAACGCCGGTTTTTGCTGCGGCGAGATGAACCCCGAGATTGATGATGTCGCCTTCATTACGGATGTGGCCATCCGCTTGACCGGTGTGATGAAGATCGATCCTGATCGAATTCACATCGTGGGCTTCTCCAACGGTGGCATGCTCACCCAACGGATTGCAGCTGCACGGGCTGACGTATTTGCATCGGTCGCGTCCATGGGCGCGGTACCCGGTTACTTCGAAACAGCGGGTGGTGTGAAGCGTGCCTATCCCGTAAAGGCCGCGATCCCTGTACTCCTCCTGCATGGTACTGAGGACAAAACGATTCCCTTCAGCGGTGGCACGATGACCGTGGCTGATAACGACAGTGCAAAGTCGTTGTTTTATGCCCAAGCGCTCGAACACTGGTCTGATGCGAATGGGTGCGCAGCTTCAGATGTGCGGCAGTCACGCAGTGATCTCGGTCGTGACCTGCAGATTACGAGTTTCACAGGCTGTAAGGCGGATGTGCTGGGAATTGCGCTGAAGGGCTTTGGACACAAATGGGTTGATGTTGAGAAGGCGGACTTCAACGGAACACTGCGGGTGACTGAGTTCTTCGAAACACATCCCAAAAAACGAAAATAGATCGGAGGTCAAACCTGCTTCCGATCTTCATCCGGGGATTCCTGGAGCCCCCAGTTGCAGCGGTGCCAAGGTCAGGCCCGCACAGGCTCCGGGGGCATCGGCTCATCCAGCTCAGGGTAGTGTTTGCGATCCGGAATCCGGAGCCATCGCCGGAGCACCTTCTCCAGCGCCACCACGTATTCGAACACCACCGGTACCACCACCAGACTCAGCACCGTTGAGGTGATGAGGCCGCCGATAACGACAATCCCGAGGGGCGAGCGGAAGCTCGTGTCTGCATCTAGTCCGAGTGCTACAGGCATCATGCCCGCCACCATGGCGAGCGTTGTCATGATGATGGGGAGCGCGCGTTTGCCGCAGGCATCAATCATGGCGTCGTGCAGGTTCATGCCGTGTTCACGCATCGCCACTACGGCGTACTCCACCAGCAAGATGGAGTTTTTGGTAGTGATGCCCATCAGCATTACGAGGCCAATGACCGCCGGCATGCTGAAAGGTTCATTGGCAATGAGCAGCGCAATCACCGCGCCACCCACTGAGAGCGGCAGCGCCGCAAGGATGGTGACTGGCTGTATGAAGTCCTTGAACAGCAGCACCAGCACCATGAACACACAAAGGATGCCGGTGACCATGGCCATGCCGAACGCACCCATCATTTCCTTCATCCTTTCCGCATCACCCACCTCCACTTTGCGCACGCCTGCGGGCAGATGCTGCAGAGCGGGCAGGGTATCCACCATCTTGGAGAGGTCGCCCAGCTGGATCTTGCCGAGTTCTGCGTCGATCTGAATGTTACGAGCGCGTTCATATCGCTTGATTTGAGCAGGGCCGGAGCCAACGCTGACATCGGCGACCGCAGACAGTGGTACAAGTCCGTTGTTGCCAGGGACTCGAAGTTGGCGAATGGTCTCGAGGTCTTTGCGTGAATCGAGCGGGAGTTGCACGCGGATATCGACCTGACGCTCCGGCAGATTGAGCTTCGCGAGTGCAGCGGTGTAATCACCAGCGGTCGCGACCTGTACGGTTTCACCGATGGCAGCGGCGTTTACACCGAGTTCTGCAGCTGCAGCAAAGTCGGGACGAATGATGATCTCTGGACGTAACAAGCTCGCCGACGAGATGACGTTACCGACGCCTTCGATCTGACGCAGTTCTTCCATCACCTTTTCAGCGGCAAGGGACAGCGCATGTGAATCATCTCCCGTGAGATTGAGCTGGAGCTTTTCACCGGTATAACCAAAGCCGATCGTGAAGCGGGCACCGGGAACGGACTTCAAAATTTCTCAGAAATCGGCTTCTACCTCTTGTTGCGTGAGGGCCAGAAACTCAGCGCTGGACTGCTTGCGGCCGGAAAAAGGCATCGGTTGGCTCTTCAAGAACGAGGACGCGCCCTTTTACACGAGCCTCCAATGCCTGCCAATGCGCATGATTGATTACACTCGTGTTTCGTTGTGTCTGGGAGGCACCGGTTGATCACCATTTTCCGCGCCAGAACGATCATCACCATGAATCCTTCGAACCCCTGCGGCACGCACGTGGCCGTGCGCGACGGGATGATTCTGGGTGTGGGCACGTACGATGAGGTTAAAGGGTGGGGCGAACATGTGATTGACGAAACGTTTTCGGACTACGTTATCGTACCTGGGTTTGTTGAAGGTCATGCGCATGTCATGGCAGGTGGCATGTTACAGCGCCCCTACGTGGGTTTTTTTGATCGACCTTTGCCAGATGGTCAGATGGCGCGCGGCATCAAATCTTATGCCGCGTTAATCACGCGATTACGGGAGATAGACGCAGCGCTGACAGACTCGGATGAACAGCTGATCGCCGAGGGCTTTGACCCGATTTATTTTCCGGACCAACCACGCCTCAATCGTCATCACCTTGATCAGGTGTCGACAACGCGCCCGATCTTCATCCACCACGCCAACGGTCATCTCGCCACCGCCAATACGGCGATGTTGAAGCTCAACAACATCACCAAGGATCTCCAGATCGAAGGCCTCGCGCGTGATGCCGCAGGTGAAATTGATGGTGAACTGCGTGAACCGCCAGCGATGTCCTTGTGCCGCAGTGCGTTTCGCGAAATTCAGCGTTCCAACATGACGGAACTCGCGATTCAGAACTTCGCAGCGCTGGCGCGTAATGCGGGCATCACCACGTGCACGGACCTCGGAGGCATTTCGATCCTCGCACCCAACGCACTCGAGCGGTGGCGCGCACTCACGATTGACGAGAGCTTTCCGCTGCGCGTCGCGCAATACAATCTGCCGGCGATGCCTGGTGCGACGGCGGATTTTGAATCCATCGCGAAGGAATTTGTGAAACTCAAGAAATCTGGGAGTGAGCGGCTGCGTTTTCTCGGTGTGAAGTTCGTGTTGGATGGATCAATTCAGGGTTTTACTGCACTGCTGAATCAGCCGGGATACTTCAGTGGCGAAGACCACGGCCAACTGTTGGCGGTGCCGGATCAACTCGTTGACTGGATGTTGCCGTTCCACCGAGCGGGTTTGAGTATTCACATGCACTGCAACGGTAACCGCACGCAAGACCTTGCCATTGAAACCATCGAGGCGCTCCTGAAGATTGCGCCACATCCCGATCACCGCCACACGATCACCCATGCGCAGCTCACCACCCAAGCGCAGCTGCGCAAGATGGCGAAGCTCGGGCTCTGCGCGAATTTCTTCACTAATCACCTTTGGTATTGGGGCGATCAACACTACGAGATCACCGTGGGCCCCGAACGGGCGAATGCGCTGGAACCCTGTGCATCCGCATTGAGGGAAGGTGTGTCCTTTTCGTTCCATTCGGACGCGGGTGTTACACCTCTCGGACCGTTGCATACGATGTGGTGCGCGGTAAATCGGGTGACACCCAAGGGAAGAGTGCTCGGACCCTTGGAACGCATCACCCCAGCGCAAGCACTGAAAGCTGCCACCATCGATGCGGCGTATCAATTGCACCTTGATCACGAGGTCGGCTCTCTGGAAGCCGGAAAACAAGCGGATTTTGCTGTGCTTCATGACGATCCGCTTGCGGTCGAGCCTATGGTGATTCGCGACATCAAGGTATGGGGTACGGTGCTGGGTGGTCGGGTTTTCAAGGCCGCGTGATGATCGCGTTTACGGTCATTGGTGGTTATCTCGGTGCGGGAAAGACCACGCTGTTAAACCACTTCCTCACTCAATCGAGTGGTCGGCGTTTCGGTGTTCTGATCAATGACTTCGGTGCCATCAACATCGACGCGGAACTGATTGCATCCCGTGGCGAAACGACGATCACGCTTACCAATGGTTGTATCTGTTGTTCTCTCGCAGATGGCTTTTTGAATGCAGTCGATCAGCTGCTCGCGCTGGAAACTCCACCCGAACACATCGTCGTTGAGGCGAGTGGCGTGGCCGAGGTGAACCAGCTCGCGCAGTACGGTCATCTTCCTGGGCTTTTCCTTGATGGCGTGCTGGTAGTTGTTGATGTGGAGACGCTGCTTGAAAAAGTGAATGACCGTTATGTCGGCCAAACCGTTCGGCGACAAATCAATTCAGCAGACCTCGTGATCTTGAACAAAGTAGACTTGATCGATCCTTCAGTGCTGAAGGCTTGTTTCGAGTGGCTGAAGCAGGCCCACCCGAAAGTTCGGGTAGTTTCTTCAGTGCGGTGTGAGCTGCCACTTCCGGTGCTGGCCGGGCAACCGATGCATGAAAGAAGATCTGAGTTCCTGTTCCCGGAGCATGCGCACTACACAAGCTGGAATCACGTGCTGAACGATCCTGTTACGCGGGAACAACTGGAATTTTTTGCAGAAGGACTGGATGCGACGGTGATCCGTGCCAAAGGTACTAGCGGTGGCCCGAGTGGTTCGGGATTGCAGTTGCAGGTGGTAGGCAGACGCGTACAAATCACGTCGATGAACAACGTCGGCCTCGGTACACGCCTCGTCGCGATCGGCTTGGCGGGTCAAATCGACACTCGGTCCTTAGATGCGTTGGCGGCTCAGTCCTTTGGTGGCGCTCGTTGAGAGCTGCAACGCAATATGGAGAAACGAGTGATGCCACCTGATCCTTCGTTGTTAGCCCGATTGAGGGCCGAACTTGAGACGTATCCAAACGTCGCCGAAAAAAAGATGTTTGGTGGTGTGGTGTTCATAGTGAACGGTCACCTTGCGCTGGGTATTCATGGTGACGAGGTCATCGTGAGAACAACACCAGAGGTCGCCAGCGAAGCGCTCAAACAAGCGCACGTCAGGGTCTTTGATCTTGGCGCATGGCCACTTAAAGGTTGGCTTCTCGTTCGCGCTCAAGCCTGCACATCGACGCAGGCGCTTCGGCGTTGGATGCAAACCAGCTTGAAATTCGCGGGCTCACTTCCTGCTAAATCAAAATAGAGTGCACTGCTGGCGCTGCCAACCCCGTGCAGGAAGTGAACAGGGGGGGGAAATGTCAAAGCGCTGTGCCATACGCTCGCTGGTAATCCGCGTGAGTAGTGCTCAAAGCGGGCGAAGGCCGGAATTTGTGCAAAATTCTCCTGTGCTTCATCCGCGAGTTGCCGAAACGCAGCGCATGCGGGGCCGGACAGTCGAGCTTGTTCTTCCGGTGTAAAGGACATGTACGCAAGCCCACAGAGCGCGTTCTCAACTCGGTCTCCCTGTAACGCTGCAAGCGTTTGATCCACGACGTCCGGCGCAGATCGCAGCCGAGCCGCTGCGGCGGAACGAACGCGAACCGCATAAAAAGGATTGGTCATGCGGAGCAGGTCTGAAAAATCTGCCGAAGGATCGAGTGTTGCGATTTCATCGAGATGTGCGGACGACTTGTCTCGTCCGCCAATCAGCAGTCGTGTAAAGCGGCTGGTCCGAAACCACATCCAACGGATCAGAAAAAACAGGATTCCCGGAATACTGACTGCCAGACAGGCGAGCGCACACCCGAGCCAGATCAGTTTGGCGGTGAATACCAACCCTGACGTTACGCGGTCAGATGCGAAAATCAGGAGCAAAACCACCAGCGTCAACAAGGTAAGGATATGCAGCGCGAGCATCAGCAAGATGCCGCTGTGATAGCCGAGCACCGGTTCAAACCGGTAGAACGACAGGACCATCATCACCACCATCCCCGCTGCAGTCACGCCCATTGCCAATGATCGCGGTGCCAACAAGTCGTCAAACGCGCCATCGCTGATGACCAGAAGCATGCTGGTTGCCATGAGTAGCCACATGGGGATCAGTGTGACCATCTCAGCGATAAAGCCGCCGAGACTTGAGTGTTTGCTTCTACTTTTACGCAGAAGAAACTGCACCGGCAGCAGGTAGATCAGTGCGGCAAGGACTGCTGCGACTTGGGCGATCATGGATTAAGTGCCCAGTTTCAGGTCATCGATGCGTGTAAGCATGAGGGAGGGTGGTGTGCACGTCCAGCCGCGCCCTGTGGCGAGTGGGATCGCTGAGCTACACTGTCCGCCATCAGTAGCAGTGGATTGACTCGCGTCATGACGCAGACGTTCAGTGGTCGCCGCGCCCGCACCATGGCTGAAATGGCCGAACTCGATGCGCGCACGTTTTCCATGGAAAAAATCATGGAGTCCATCAAGGCGTATCGACCCCGGCCGACCGACATCATCATCACGCCCTTCGGTAAGTGTGGAACCACCTGGTTGCAGCAGACGTTTCACACGTTGCGCACACGAGGCGATATGGACTTTGATGACATCTCCCGTGTCGTGCCGTGGATCGAAACTGCGGCTATGGTGGGCATCGATATCAATGCAGCCCAGCGTGGTGAGCCCCGCGGCTTCAAAAGCCATGCGTCGTGGAATGAGGTACCCAAGGGCGCGAAGTATGTGGTCTCTCTGCGTGATCCGAAGGACGCCTTCGTGTCCGGCTATCGATTTATGGAAGGTTGGTACTTTGAGCCTGGCAGCATCAGCTATGAGGAGTGGTTTGATGCGCGCAGTGGTCGACGGGGCAAAGGTCGCGATTACTGGTCACACCTTTTAAGCTGGTGGAACCAACGCAACAATCCCGATGTGCTGTTGTTGTCCTACGAACACATGGTCGACGATCCGGCGTTAGCCATCGCGCGATTGGCGGCGTTTAGTGGCATCGAACTCGACGACAACGTGCTGCAGCTGGCCCTCGAGCGGACGTCGTTGCCTTACATGCTGCGCTACAAAGATCGTTTTGATGACGCGATGTTACGGGAACTGTCGGAAACGGCCGGTGGTCTGCCGCGTGGCAGCGATTCCGCCAAAGTACGTAAAGGCGGGGCAGGTGGTCACGTGCAAGAGTTGCCAGAGGCCGTGAGCCAGGGTCTGGATGTGATCTGGGCGAGTGATGTCGCCGCGGAGACTGGTTTTGCTGATTATGCGAGTCTCGAAGCAGAGATCCGTCGACTTGCTTGTTAGACGCGTATTGAAAGAGGAGTAGTTTCGTGACGCAGAATGATCAGCCCTTGGCCGATATAACCGTCCTGGACTTCGGTCAGGTTTATAACGGTCCATATTGTGGTTTCCTGCTCGCGCAAGCTGGAGCGCGGGTGATCAAGGTGGAGTCACGTATCGGCGAAACCTTGCGTACACGTGGAAAAGCTGCACCCTCGAGTTATCCCTTTGCGCTGCTCAACACCAACAAGCAGTGCATCACGCTCAATATTCAATCGCCTGATGGCCAAGCGCTGCTGAAGAAACTTGTTCAGCATGTGGATGTGGTGACCGAGAATTTTGCTCCCGGCACGATGGACAAATATGGCATTGGCTCGGCGGTGCTCTGTGCCATCAACTCGCGCCTCATCTATGCCGCATCCACCGGTTACGGCGCAAGTGGTCCTTATCGTGATTACCTTGGCATGGACATCACCTTGCAAGCGATGTCAGGCGTCATGAGCACCACGGGCGAAGGGGATGGTCCACCCCTCAAGACCGCTGCCGCATTTGCTGATTTTCTGGGTGGCACCCATCTCTACGCGGGCGTGCTCACGGCACTGCATCAGCGATCACGCACGGGCAAAGGTTCAGTGGTCGATATCTCGATGCAGGATTGTGTATTCCCGACCCTCGCCACGGCGCTCGGTTCGTTTTTTGTGGCTGGCGGTAAACAGGGTCCACGACGGGGCAACCGTCATTCGGGTTTGGCGCTTGCGCCGTATAACGTCTATCCCGCGAAAGACGGTTATGTCGCCGTCATATGCATTCGTGAAGGTCACTTTCGCAACCTGTGCGAGGCGATGGGTCAACCGCAGTTGGCGGACGATGAACGTTTCTCAACCAACGCCGCACGCTGTAAGAACATGATGGCCCTCGATGCGGTGATTGGGGTTTGGTCGCAAACCTTGCCGAAGCTCGAAGTCTTCGCGCGGGCGCAGGATCATGGGGTCATCTGCGCGCCGGTGAATGACCTGGCCGACGTCATACGTGATCCTCAAATGCTCGCCCGCGGCACGCTCAAGTGGCGGCCTCATGCAGGATTCGGCGAGATCCCGCAGATGCAGACTCCGCTACGCTTTCGAGGGTTGAACCCTCCAGAACTTACCGACGTGCCTGAACTGGGGACCGACACGGATCGAATTCTCAAAGAGCTTGCTGGCGTGGATGATTCGGAAATCGCACGTCTGCGTGCCGCCGAAGCCATCTGAAGGAGCTTCGGACGCATATCTATTTCCGCCAGGGCTTCATTGGTTAACGCTGCAGAAAACCGCAGATTTACAGCGTATCTGCGGTTTTTTCTTCGCGGTGCCCGCCTCGCCCTGACGAAAATATCCTATGAGTCAGAAGCTCCTCTGGTTAAGCTGCTCCTCCGCATTTTTGACATAGAGACGCAAGATGAGCGCGCAGTTCGATACGGTTGAATCAGCCATTGAAGCCATCCAGGCCGGTGAAATGGTCGTGGTGGTGGATGATGACGACCGCGAGAATGAAGGCGACCTGATCATGGCGGCGAGCAAGGCCACCGCCGAGCGCGTGGCGTTCATGATTCGCCATACCAGCGGCATCTTGTGCACGCCCATTCTTGAAGATCAGGCGAAAAGGCTGCACCTCGACCCGATGGTTGCTCGCAACAACGCCCCGATGAGTACCGCATTCACCGTCTCCATCGACTTCAAACATGGCCTGACGACGGGTATCTCTGCGGATGAGCGGGCGGCAACTTGCCAAGCGCTTGCGAACAGCAACACCGGTGCCGAAGACTTTGTTCGCCCGGGTCACATCTTCCCCCTCGTTGCACGACAAGGTGGTGTGCTGGTGCGTTCAGGCCATACCGAAGCGGGTGTGGATCTGTCGATCCTCGCTGGTCTGCCACCGGTGTCGCTGCTCGCTGAACTCGTGAATGACGATGGCACGGTGCAGCGTCTGCCACAGCTGCTCGAATTCGCGAAACACCACAAACTCAAGATCATTTCCATCGCTGATCTGATTGCCTATCGCCAACGCCGTGAGCAGTTGGTGGAGAAGGCAGGCGAGTTCAAGGTGAAAACACGTATCGGTGCGGCGCGCGCCATCGCCTATCGCACCAAGTTCGAAGATGCGGAACACCTCGCGCTGGTGTTTGGCAACATCAGTCCGACCAAGGCGATTCCGGTGCGAATTCACCGGGAAAAGCTGATCGAGGATGTGTTTGGTCCACAGTCAGAACACCAAAACAATCTGCTCGATGCATCTCTCGACCGTATCGGAAAACTCGGCGGTGGAGTGGTGATTTATCTGCGCTCCGGTTTTGTCGGTGTTCCCATGGAGCATCTGGAAAACAGCAGCAAAGAAAACGCGCGTAAGGCTGAGTGGCTTGAGATCGGAGTAGGCGCGCAGATCCTGCGGGACCTTGGGGTACAGAAACTCCGGTTGATCGCGGGTCGCGAAGTCGACTTCGTCGGCATTCAAGGTTTTGGGTTGACGCTCGAAGCGACTGAACTCATTTGATCGACAGCTATAAAACGCCGTCGCGCCGATAGCTAAACGAGCTCGCCTCCGCATCCGCGCCGACATAGACCACCCGCAGGTCTGGTCGGCGCACCCCACACTGCGTACAACGCAGTCGCATACGCACCTCACTCACCGTTGCGCCGCGTCCGAGGGATTGCACCAACGCTCCGAGATCGAGCAGTTCCATTCGTTCGCACGGAATACACACGCCATATAAGCGAAACGCGGGGATGAGTTCGGCCAGAATTTGCATGCTGTAGTTATATACAGTCCTGCCGATAGAGCGCCAGCACTGATTGAAGACGCTCAATGAGATCGAATCAGCCGTAGTCTTTCACGGGCGAGGTTGGCAAACTTCAGTCGTGTATTTACCCCGGGGATGAGAGGGACAAAATGAAAGCTGCAGTATTCCGTGAAGTGAACAAGCCCATGGCGATCGAAGACATTCGTATCGACAAGCCGGGCCCACGCGAAGTGTTAATCCGAACCTCCGCTGCCGGTGTGTGTCACAGCGACTTGCACTTCTGGAATGGCACGTATCCGGGTGCTGTACCGATGGTGCTCGGTCACGAAAGTGCTGGTGTGGTTGAAGCCGTTGGTAGCGACGTGCACTACGTGAAGCCAGGTGATCACGTCATCACCTGTCTCTCAGTCTTCTGCGGCCACTGTGAATATTGCCTCACGGGCCACATGTCCCTGTGTCAGGAACCAGAAACCAGGCGGCAGAAAGAACAGCCGCCACGACTTTCGCAAAATGCGCAGCCACTCCAGCAGTTCGCGAACCTTGGTTCGTATGCTGAACAACTGCTCGTGCACGAACATGCCGTGGTGAAGATTCGCCCCGACATGCCGATGGACCGCGCAGCGTTGATCGGTTGTGGCGTGATGACGGGAATGGGCGCCGTGTTCCACACCGCCAAAGTTGAACCCGGTGCAACGGTTGCCGTCATCGGCTGTGGTGGCATCGGCCTTTCCGCCATCAACGGTGCGGCCATCGCTGGTGCATCCCGCATCATCGCCGTTGATATGGTGCCTTCGAAGCTTGAGCTCGCACGTAAGTTCGGTGCGACCGATGTGGTTAACGCCAAAGAGAAAGACGCTGTGGGTGAAGTGAAAGAACTCACCGGTGGTGGCGTGCATTATTCGTTCGAAGCGATTGGCCTCAAGGCCACGGCAGAACAAGCCTTCCAGATGCTGCGAAATGGCGGCACCGCGACCGTCATCGGCATGATTCCGCCGGGGCAGATGGTCTCTGTGCACGGCATGGAATTCCTTTTCGAGAAGAAGATTCAGGGCAGCATGATGGGTTCCAACCGGTTCCGCGTGGATATGCCACGCTTTGTGGACTACTACCTGCAAGGTCGTCTGCATCTCGATGACCTGGTATCTCGTCGCATCAAGCTGGAAGACATCAACGATGCGTTCGCTGCCCTCGGAACGGGCGAAGTGGCACGCAGCGTGATTATGTTCAACTAACGATCTCGAAAAGGGGAGAGTCCAGTGCGCTGGCTGACATTCGCATATCAAGGACGTGCCAGTTTTGGCATGGTGTCGGCCAGCGGTGACGCGGTTATTGATGTTGGTACACGTGGTCAGTACGCCGACCTGAAATCTGCGATTGCTGCCAACGCGCTGAATGGCCTCGCCTTGGCATCGCGTGGTGAAACTGGGATTCCGCTGGATGCGATTACCTGGCTGCCGACCATCACCAATCCCGACAAGATTCTCTGCGTTGGCCTGAACTACAAGGCGCACCAGGAAGAGACGGGTCGTGGTGGCGAAGCGTATCCAACCATCTTCGTGCGATTCGCTGGGGCACAAATGGGCCACAAGGCACCGATGATCAGGCCACGTGAATCCAACACCCTGGATTACGAAGGTGAGGTCGCGATGATCATCGGCAAGGCAGGACGTCGCATCGCGAAAGAGAGAGCCCTCGAACACGTCGCTGGTTTCAGCATTTACAACGACGGCAGCGTCCGCGAGTACCAGCGCAACACCTCGCAGTTCACGCCCGGCAAGAACTTCGCTTCAACGGGTGGATTCGGACCGTGGATGATGACAACCGATGAAGTCGGTGATCTCGACGCCCTCGAATTGACGACGCGCCTCAACGGCAACGTCATGCAGAACGCGAAGACCTCACAGCTGGTGTTCGGGTTTGCGGAACTGATTGTTTATTGTTCGACCTTCGTCGAACTGGTACCTGGTGATGTGATCGTCACCGGCACGCCGGGTGGTGTCGGCTCTGCACGTAAACCACCGGTGTTTATGGATGAAGGTGACCTGATCGAGATTGAGGTCAAGCCCATTGGGGTATTGTCGAATCGGGTGGTGCGGGACTAAAACCGCTCTCCGACACTCCTCCAGCTTCGACAAATCCCGTTCAACCCGCTACCTTCCGAACCCAGTTCATTGCGGGGTTCGGAGATGTTTCGTCACTGTGTCATGTTCAAATGGAAGCCAGAAACCACCGACGCGCAGCGTCAGGAACTCTTCCATGGCTTTGATGGACTCGCCAAGTTGTCCTTCGTCAAAGCCTTCGCCCACGGACCCGATGCCGGTTTGCGCGAAGGCAACTGGGATCACGTCGTCGTTGCCGACTTCGACAACAAGGACGACTACCTGACCTACGCCTCCTATCCACAACATGTTGATCTGATTCAGGGACATCTGATTCCGGCGATCTCAGGACGCGCTGCAGTGCAATACGCCTTCGAGCCAGTGAGGTCCTGACATGGATATAAAGGGGAAGGTCGTCCTCGTGACGGGTGGCGCTCAAGGCATCGGCAAAGGTATCGCGCGACAGGCCCTCAAGGCCGGTGCCCGTGTGGTCCTCACGAATCTCGACGATGCGGTGGGTAATGCGACGGAAAAAGAACTGTCCACCATCGGCTTGATACGCCGCGTCAAAGCGGATGTGACTGATGCGGCAGCCAGCGCTGTACTGCTTGATGACATCTTTGCGCGTGAAGGTCGGCTCGATGTGATTTTTGCCAACGCAGGCTCTGGTCTGATGAAACGGCTGCTCGATTGCACGCCTGACGATTGTCTGGGGCAATTCAACCTCAACTACTTCGGCAACCTCTGGCTCACCCAGGCCTATGTGAAGCGTGTGCAGTCGCGCGGCGGCGAAGGCCACATCATGTTTACGGGTTCTGAAAACTCGTTGGTCATGCCGCCTGATAACGCTGAGCTCAAGATGGGCATCTATGGCGCCACCAAACATGCACTTCTAGTCACGGCTGAATGGTTACGTTACGAGCTTCGGGGCACCGGTGTGTCTGTGAGTTTGTTGATGCCGGGTCCGGTGTTGACGGAGAGTTTGAAGTCGACGTTTGATGCGCTCGAAAAGGTTGGCCCGGATGACCCGCTACATAACGTCATTCCACCACATGCGGAATCGATGCTGCGACAACGGTTCATTTCCTGTGATGAATGCGGGCGGATTGCGCTTGAAGGATTGAACAAAGGGCTCTTCTTTATTCCAACTCAGGGCTACATCCTGAACGATGTAAACTCACGTCACGAAGAAGTCACTGCCGCGTTCAAAGCGCTGAACCTGGTTTAGCCTTCGCGAGTTCTCGCTTCACGAGAACTTCACGGGTGTTGCATAGCCTTTGTGCATGCAAACCCATGACCGTCGCCGTCGCAACTACGTGGCCCATAGCTCGATTTCATTTGTACTGGCACTACTGACGATTGCGTTTCTGCTTTCGCGGAGTCGTTACGACGAGATGAGAAGGCGCGGTATGAACAAACAATCGACCGGTTGCGCGTGCACCAAGGTGTAATCCCACTGGTACCGACTTTGCGGAAGTGAAGAATGCTGAAGGTGGTGCGTTGTTGGAATTTGACGTGAGCAAAGTGGTGCCGCCGAATTGCGAAACGTTGAATGACGTTCGCCCGACTACAGGTCAGCAGATCGTTGCAAGGAAGCAGCCCGCTTCGTCACGTACGTGCAGCACTCGCCGGGAAGCGAAGTTCACACAGCTACTGCAAAAAAACGGTTAAGTAATTCTCAATAGTCCTGCGAAGGGTTGCTGCCACACAGTGCTTGCGCGCCCCGTACAAGGATTGTCAGCAGTGGACCACCGGGTTGAGGAGGGTTACCTGGTGAGCGCCAGGCCCGCATCGATGCGGGCTTTTTTTGCGCTGGTATCAGTCCTTGGACGTTTCCATCGCCTGATAGACTAGCGCCTTGAAGTGCTGTGCGAGCGTGGTTCTGTGCGGAATGCTCTGCACCATGAAGATTCCGATCACATCTTCTTTCGGGTCGATCCAGAAGCGAGTGCCTGCCGCGCCGCCCCAGTTGTACTCGCCATCAGACCCGGCTTCGCCCGCGAGCCCGGCGTCTTCAACGACCGCGAAATCAAGACCGAAGCCAACTCCGCCGCGCGCGAAACCCATCTGCAGCTCACCGAGGTGATCACGGCTCATGAGCGCGACGGTGTTTGGCGACAGAATGCGCACGCCGTTCAGCTCACCACCGTTCAACATCATTTGGCTGAATTTCAGGTAGTCAGATGTGGTTGATACCAGACCACCACCACCACCTTCGAACGTGGCGCCTTCCATGTAGCCGGCGCTAACCGCGTCAGGCGCAGGTACGAGCTTGGTGGAGTTGACCTGTGTGCGAAAGGCTGTCTGCATTTCACCGGGAGTACCTTCTTGCGTATACAACTGTGCGAGGCGCTTCAGCTTGCGCTTTGGTACGGTGAACGAGGTGTCTTCCATCCCGAGTGGCTTGAACAGGCGTGATTCAAGGAATTTGCCAAAGCTCATGCCAGCCAGACGTTCGACCAGTGCACCTTGCACGTCCACCGATACAGAATAGTGCCAGCGGGTACCCGGATCGTATTGCAGCGGCAGCTTGCCAAGCTTGGTGATGAAGTCGTTGAGATCAGGATGCCGGAGGATGCCCGCTTCACGATAGAGACCATCCACTTCGGTGTCGCCAAAAACGCCGTAGGTCATACCGGCGGTGTGCATCATCAGATCACGAATGGTGGGCTGACGAGTCGGCGCACGGGTCTTGCCAGCTTGTGACGTATCACCCGCGCCCGTTGAAGTGCTCTGCGTGCCATCACTCACTGCGGTGACGCCACCGCCGGCTGTGGACAAAGCCACCTGCAGATTGGCAAGCTCAGGCAAGTACTTGGCAACGGGTTCGTTCAGCAGGAATTTGCCTTCCTCGTAGAGGATCATGAGTGCGACGCCAGTGACCGGCTTCGACATCGAGTAGATGCGGTGAAGGGTGTCTTCCTCCATATCCAGACCACGTTCGCGGTCGCGGTCGCCCCAAGTCTCGCTGTAGACGACGTTGCCGTTGCGAGCGATGAGGCCATGTCCACCTACCATCACGCCGTCTTTCACCGCCTGCTTCATGTATACGTCAATTCGCGCCAGGCGCTCTGCAGAAAATCCTTCCGCTGCGGGCTTAACTTCCGGCAGATCCTTCGCCTGCAGTCCCGTGGTCAGCATCGTCAGCAGGAGTGCTGCGAGCATTATCGGTAAACGTAAAGTCATCATCAATGACTCCGGTTCGTTCTCTTGTTACGTGTTCGTTTGGTTCCGATCAGGAAACTTTCTGTGATGTGTGTCGCCCGGTCACGCCTGCAATCATGTCGTGCGCTTCGCCCGTAGCTTTCTTGGTGGGCTCTCGGCCCCGCGCGAAGTTAAAGGGTTCCGTATCGATGTCCTCAAGCACGATCTCGCGATTTAGCACTTTCTTCTTCCACGCTTGATGATTGGCTTCATCATCGTGGAATTCCGGCATCACTTCTTTAGCGAAGAGTTCAAGGCTCTCACAGATGTCCTGGTGGGTGTTCGTGCCAGCCTGATTGAGCAGGATCACCTGATCGACGTTGGCGTCACGCAGTTCGCGCAGCCGCTGCCGAATCGTCTCTGGGGAGCCGATAAGCTCTGAACCCGAACGACGTTGGCCCGCAGGCGTCTGCCGCCACTCTTCATAGCGCTTCCAGATGTTCATCTCTCCTGGCTCAAACGGACCTTCCTTGTTGTAGAGCGAGAGCGCGAATTGGAAGAACGTCCAACCATCCGCCTTCTGCCAGGCTTCTTCGTCGGTCTTCGCACACATGAACCCACCGACCACGGCGATGTTCGGATTGGTTTGGTAATCCGTGAGTTTCTCTAGGTGATTCAGATAGGTGTTGTAGTAGGCGTTCACCCAGGCGCGTGCCGAGTTGAGGTCGACGAACTTGAAACACAGCGCACCCATGCCGCGATGTGCGGTGTATTTGATGGTGTCGAGCTGAGAGCACGCAACCCACAGCGGCGGGTGCGGCTTCTGCAACGGCTTTGGAATCACTGCCCGTTTCGGGAAGTGGAAGTACTTGCCTTCGTATTCCCAACCGTGGTTGTAGAACATCGGCAGCGTGCAACGCACCGCATCTTCCCAGATGTCGCGCTTGTCGCGAAAACGCAGGTTGAAAGGATGCAGCTCAGTCACTGAAGAACCTTCGCCTAACCCAAGTTCGACGCGACCATCGGATACCAGATCGAGGGTGGCTACTTTTTCGGCAACACGCGCTGGGTGGTTTGTGGTCAGCTGAATAATGCCGTGACCCAAACGGATGTTCTTCGTGCGCTGGCTTGCTGCGGCGAGGAAAACTTCCGGTGCAGCCGAGTGGGAATATTCTTCAAGGAAGTGGTGTTCCACTTCCCAGGCGTAGTCGAAACCGAGTTTATCGGCGAGCTCGATCTGGTCGAGAGAGTTCTTGATCAGTTTGTGTTCGCTGAACTGGTCCCAGTCGCGTGGCAGCTGATGTTCGTAAAAAATGCCGAACTTCATATATGCTCCCTTGTTGCCCTGAAGTTGGAGCCGGAGTTTGGCACAGCGTCTTGGGAGGCGGCTACAACCGCCGTCAATCGAGACTTTTTACATACTCCAGCACCTGCACCGGATGCGTTTCTGCCTTCGCGACCTTGGCCCAGTGTTTAAGCACCTTGCCGTCTTCGCCGATCAACACGGTGGAGCGAATGACCCCCGTCACCGGCTTGCCGTACATCAGCTTCTCGCCCCAGGCACCGTACTTTTCGAGCAAGGTGTGCTCGGGGTCGGAAAGTAGCGTGAAGGGTAAGTTGTACTTCTCCCGAAACTTCACGTGGCGTTCGGGTTTATCAGGTGAAACGCCGATGACGGTGCACCCGGTTTTTTCCAGCACCGACCAATTGTCCCGAAAGCCGCAGGCTTCTTTGGTACAACCGGGCGTGTCGTCTTTGGGGTAGAAGTAGAGGATGACTTTTTGACCTTTGAAGTCCTTGAGGCTGACCTTGTTACCGTCCTGATCAGGCAAGGTGAATGCCGGGGCGGCTTTCCCTTCAGTGAGCGCCATGGATTTCTCCTGTAGACAATAGATGCGGGTGCGTATCGTCCATCTGCGCCTTGACGGGTTTCAATGGTCCTCGGATAGTGGGGTTGAAACTGTTTTGGCAATAGTTGGGAGGAGAGACAATCATGGGCTTCGGATTTCCGGTCATTTCCGCCGATTCACACATCACAGAACATCCTGACACCTACATTAACTACATCGACGCCAAGTGGAAGGACAAGGCACCTCGCATGGTGCATTCCGCGGAGAAAGGCGCCTTGTTTGTGATCGATGGTATGGACCGTCCCATTTCCATGAGCCTGATCGCTGCTGCAGGAAAAAAACCTGAAGAAATCAATGAGAGCGGTGAGTCATTTGAGTCGTTACATCGCGGCGGTTGGGACCCCACCGCTCGGCTTGGTGAGCAGGATCGAGATGGCGTGGCTGCGGAAGTGATCTATCCGTCCGTCGGCATGTTGCTCTGCAACCATAAAGACTTTGCCTACAAGGATGCCTGTTTCGCGGCATACAACCGTTGGATAGCCGAATACTGTTCACACGAGCCCAAGCGATTGCTCGGATGCGGGCAGACCGCGGCAACGGATCCTGCGTCGACCATTGCTGACCTTAGAGATATCAAACGCCTCGGCTTGCCTGGCGTGATGATGTCCGGTAACCCGGGCACTGAAGATTTTGATTCGGAAATTTGGAATCCGGTGTGGGAGGAAGCGATCAACCTCGACCTGCCGGTGTCGTTCCACATCCTCACCTCACGTGGGGGTGGTCAGGTGCGAGGCCCACGCCTCAACAGCTTCCTGAGCATCATTCGTGGCAACCAGGACATCATGGGTACGCTCATCTTTGGTGGTGTATTCGAGCGTTATCCCGCGCTTAAGGTGTGTTGTGTTGAGGCAGATGCAGGCTGGGTGCCGCATTACCTCTATCGTATGGACCACGCGTTCAAGCGCCACATCAACTGGCTCGGCAAAGGCGTGAAGCTCGCGAAGCTTCCGTCGGAGTATTTCAGCGAACATATCTACACCACGTTCCAGGATGACTGGGTGGCGTTTAAACAAGCCAACGACATGAACTGGAAACGCCTTATGTGGGCCAATGATTTCCCGCACAGCGATTCCACCTGGCCGTGGTCGCAGGAGATGCTGGGTGAACAAACGAAACACCTGACATCTGAGCAGACTCAGGCAATTCTTTGCGGCAACGTCGCCGACCTTTACCACATCAACCTGTCGGCGCTACCGCAAGCCGCATAGTTCAGTCGTTATCTAGTTTTTTCTCTGGAGATTAGAGGATGAGTTATACCGGCGCAGATCTGATTGCCGACGGCTTGGCAACGCTCGGGGTTGAACATGTGTTCGGCATCGTCAGTATTCACAACATGCCTATATTTGATGCCATCAACCGGCTCGGCAAGACCAAGATCATCGACGTCCGTCATGAACAGGGGGGCACTCACGCGGCGGATGGTTATTCGCGGGCGACGGGAAAGCTCGGCGTGATGATTGCCTCAACCGGGCCGGGTACGACCAATACCGTGACGGGTCTTTATGAAGCGCAATACGGTTCTTCGCGTGTGATAGTGATCACCGGGCAAGCGGAGACGGCGTTTTACGGCAAAGCGCTTGGTTATGTGCATGAAGCGGAGAATCAGTTGCCGATGTTGCGTACGGTGTGCCGCCGTGCTGAAAGTCCACGCCACGTTGATAAGTTGGCCGATGCATTCAATGCGGTTGTGGACGACATTTTCACCGGCCGACCGCAGCCCGGCGCCCTGGAAATCCCGATTGATGTGCAGTACGCCGAGACCTCACGCCCGGTCTTTGTAAAGCCGGGGCAGGTTAAGTTTCCTGGCAATGACGCGGCGTTCGACGCGATCGCGGAAAAACTCAAGCGATCGTCGCGTCGCGTCATCGTTGCGGGTGGTGGTGTGATCGCGGCAGGCGCGAGTGCTGCGCTCAAAGCACTCGCTGAAAAACTCGACTGCCCGGTACTCACCAGTGTGGATGGTCGTGGCAGCCTGCCTGAAGACCATGCGCTCTGTGTCGGCAACTACTACAACAGCGCCGGGATGTATCAGTCGATTGGTGACGCGGACCTCACGCTTGCGATAGGTACACGTTTCGCCGTCGGCGTCGATGGCCAGTTCGCAAAACAGACACCACCCGGCGAGCTCATTCAGATCGACATTGATCCGGCGATGATTGGCCGCACACACCGTGCCCATCTTGGTGTGCATGCGGATGCGAAGATCGCCATCGAAGCCATTCTTGGCCGCATCAGTGACGTATCGGGGAACGATGCCCAGTTCAATGACAAGGTGTGGACCTCGCGTGAGGGGCTGCGCAAAGCGATGCGTAAGCGCCTCGGTGACGATTGGCCGAAGGTGATGGACAAACTGCGCAGCGCGTTGCCACGTGATGGATTGTTTGTGCGTGATCAGACGATTTCGGCGTACAACTGGGGTAATCAGCTGTTCCCGATTTACGAGCCGCGCACGTCGATGAACCCGACCTCAGGTGCCATCGGACCGGGCTTTCCGATTGCTTTAGGTGCAGCGGTTGCAACCGGCAAGAAAACCGTCGTCGTTCATGGAGACGGTGGCTTCATGTTCCATGCCACCGAACTCGCCACGGCTGCGCAATATCAACTGCCGCTACTCGTGTGTGTGTTCAACGATCACGGATATGGTGTGTTGCGTTGGCTGCAAGACACACGTTTCGGCCGTATCAACGAAACTGATATCGGCAAGATGAACTTTGCGATGCTCGCCGAGAGTCTTGGGGTTCCCGGCGAGCGGGTGAAGAGCCCGGAAGAGTTCGCCGCCGCCGTTGATCGTGGCATGGCGGCGAAGGGTCCTTACCTCATCGATGTGGAAATGGAGTACTTCAAACCCATGGAGATCTCCATCATGCCCAAAAAGAAAAACTGAAGAAGAACCGAAGAAGAACCGAAGAAGCACCGAAAAAGCACTGAAGAAGAAGGCGTAGTCCACAACTCATGACGTCACTTCGTCTTGACAAGCCCTGGCGTACACGCGGTGAAGTCGCGCGTGTGCCGGGCCAGCTCGGCGTCTTTGAACTGGCCGATGAATCAGGTCAGGTACTTTTGATCGGCGTTGCGGACGCGCGCAGTCTGTTTGGGCTGCGCAGTGCGATCGATGATGCGTTTGTGCAGGTCGACGCTGCGGTGAAGTTCCGGTTTGAATCCACCGCCGCGTATCACACCCGTTATCGTGAACTCCTGATGGTCTATCGGGCAGATCACGGCAGACTGCCGGTAGCCAACCCACCGTTGCGACTGGGCACACTTCATCCCTGATTGCCGGTCGCCGTTGTTTGCACCTGATTTTTTCAGGGGTAAACGGATGTCAGTGACCATGTCGCGTTCCTCCAGCCTCGCTCTGACGAAAAAAATCCATCTATCAGAGGATCCCTAGTGGAGGTGTCGAATCATGAAGTCCGCCGTCGTCGAGATCAGCCGGTCAACGGTCGTCGTGTTCTCGAGGACGTTGAAAACATGGTCCATGGGCCAGACGATGAGTTTCTCTATGCCTTCGTGATGGTCCAGCAATACCTGACCGGCTGCCGGTTGTGGGAACACCACGGCGTCGTTGGTCCCAACAGCGACCAGCAGGGGATGGTTAACACTCTTGATCTCGGTCACCGGGTTTATGGCGTGGACACCTCGGAAAAACGGCGCCTTCAGCTGTGTAGTCGCGCCCCACGGGAGTTTTGATTCGATCAATCCGGCGGCGCCATCGAAACATTCTTCCATGGCGTCTTCACTCAGAATAAACGTCATGGTCCCGACCATGTCCGTCACGGGTGCCCACAACACCACGGCGTCGAGTTCGTGGGGTGTACGAGCGGCGACAGCGGCGCCCACCGCGCCACCCAGGCTCCAGCCCACTAAAGCCATCCGTTGGAAGTCGAGGTTGTTGAGGGCCTGCAGATAGTCGAGGGCGGCCAACCCGTCCCTGACCTGTCCATTGACAGTGGTGTCGGCAAAGTCGCCATCACTGTCTCCTGAGCCCCGGAAGTCGATGCGCAAACTGGCGATGCCTCGTTCCGCCCACAAACGTGCAGTCCGGGCGTAAACACCTTCGTTGACTGATCGGATCGGGAAGGCATCGCGTGTTTCCGTGAATCCATGCAGCAGCAGGACCACGGGAGGTTTGGTTGCAGCCTTGGGCACGTTGAGGGTTCCTACCACCTGCTGTCCGTCAACGCGAAAACTGACGACACTTTCAGATGCGAAAGCGAGCGGCGAAAGTGCGAGGAGCAGTGCACAAGTGACGATGGCCGTATTGGCTGAATGCATGGGATCGACGCTCTAACAAAGCAACACACCTGACATCGATTGTAATTTCAGCGAAGCTGCGTTCACGCGAACTTACGTTTTGGTCAAGACTGCGCAAAATCGCTGACATTCGCCTCGGTATACTGCGCCGGAGCCGAAAAGGTTTGAAACGGTCCCCTTAAGGAAGAATCCCCCGCTTCAGCACGGAAGACAGCATGAAAGTCATGATCCTCGCCGGTGGTTTTGGTTCACGCATCAGTGAAGAAAGCACCCTCCGCCCGAAACCCATGGTCGAAATCGGCCCCATGCCGATTCTTTGGCACATCATGAAGATCGACGCCCACCTTGGGCTCAACGATTTGATCATCTGCTGTGGTTACAAGAGTGACTACATCAAGGAATGGTTCACCAACTATCGTCTCCGCCATGCGGATGTGACGTTCGACTTCCGTGCAGGTGCGACAGAAGTGCATACCAATGGAATCGAGCCGTGGCGGGTTACCCTCGTCGAAACCGGTATCAATACAATGACCGGTGGCCGCATCAAGCGTGCCGCGAAGTACCTGGACGATGAGCCCTTCTGTCCGACTTATGGCGATGGTGTTGGCAACATTGATATCAAGAAGTCCATTGAGTTTCACAAGTCGCACGGCAAATACCTGACCATGACGGCGGTTAAACCCGAAGCACGGTTCGGTGTGATCCAGCTCGAGAAGGACGATAACCGCGTGCATAGCTTCAAGGAGAAGCCCCGCGAAGCGGCCTATATCAACGGCGGTTATTTTGTCGTTGATCCGAAGGCCGTGGACTACATCGAGGGCGACGAGACTGTGTGGGAACTTGGGCCAATGGAAAAACTCGCTGAAGAAGGACATCTCGTCGCCAACAAACATGATGGTTGGTGGATGCCAATGGATACCCTGCGCGACAAGATCGTCCTCGAGAAGATGTGGAACGAAAACAAGGCGCCCTGGAAGGTTTGGTAAGAACTGGTGGCACCCTCAATTCGGACAGGTGACAACCTGACGCTCAACAACGGTCAAGCCCTGCACGATCTGTATACGCGGCTCTTCCCGATCTGCCGCAGCATCACCGGTGACGGGGTGCGAGAAACGCTACGAATTCTCGGTGAATACCTGCCTATCGAATTGCACGAGGTGCCGACGGGCACGCCAGTTTTCGACTGGAAGGTGCCGAAAGAGTGGAACATCAAAGGTGCGTTCATTGAAGCACCCGATGGATCACGGGTGGTCGACTTTGCGCGCAGCAATCTGCATGTGATGTCTTATTCCACACCTGTGGAGCAAGTCATGACGCTGGATGCGCTCCAAAAGCACCTGCATTCGCTCCCTGATTTCCCTGAGCGAGCTCCGTATCGCACGAGTTACTACGACGAACGATGGGGCTTTTGCCTGTCACACGAAGCACGCTCACAACTGAAACCGGGCGACTATCGGATCAAGATCGATTCGACACTGGGTGAAGGCTCTTTGACCTATGGTGAGTTCTTCATTCCAGGTCAGAGCGGTGATGAACTCCTGGTATCAACCCACGTCTGCCATCCGTCTCTCGCCAACGACAATCTTTCGGGAATGGCAGTTGCGGTTGCCCTCGCACAATCAATCTTAAGCTCCGGAACGAAACCCAGATTTGGCGTTCGCTTCATTTTCATTCCCGGCACCATTGGCGCGATCACGTGGCTTGGCGTCAATCAGGAAACCACCCGACGCATCAAGGCAGACGTGGTGCTCTCCGGTGTCGGTGACCGCGGACCGCTCACGTTCAAGAAGAGCCGTCACGGCGACGGGCTGTTGGATCGCGCGTTTGCACGAGTGCTCAGGGGTCGCGGTAACCGCGTTCGCCCCTACTTGCCCTATGGTTATGACGAGCGCCAATTCTGTTCACCGGGCATCGACATTCCAATGGGCTGCTTGATGCGCACGCCTTACGGCGAGTACGACGCCTACCACACCTCCGCCGACAACCTTGGGCTGATCGACGGTGAAGCTCTGTTTGACACGGTTGAAGCGTGCAAGGCAGCGTTCGCGAGTGTGCTTCAGTCTCCGCGCTACCGAAGCCTGAATCCTGAGTGTGAACCACAGCTCGGGCGACGCGGCCTCTACGACGCGATCGGTGGCAACAACGAAAGCAAGGCGCTGCAATTGGCGCTGCTTTGGGTGCTCGCTTATGCGGGCGGCGAATACACCCTCGATGATCTTGAAGGCATGTCAGAGATGCCGCTCCCGACGTTGACTCGTGCGGTTGAACTCCTTCGCAACGCGGACCTCCTTCAAGCCATCGACTGAGTTTAATCTTGATGTGCTCTTGAACCTCAGGTTCACTGGTGGCTTTAGCCTGTGGGGAAGGGCATGCATCGATTCGTTCATCGTGTTCTCGTGATTTCCACGGCATTAATTTTCTGTGGAGCGTCTTTCGCACAGGAAGGCAATGTCACCATCCACCGCGATGAGTGGGGTGTGCCGCATATCTACGGTCCAACCGACGCGAGCGTCGTGTACGGCTTTGTTACGGCGCAGGCACAGGACAACTTCTGGCAGGTTGAAGACTCGTTGATTCAGGCCCTGGGGCGATCTGCCGAAGTGAACGGTGAGGCCGCATTGGCTGCAGACTGGCTCAACCGTGCGCTGCGAATTCCTGAAATCTCTCATGCGGAATGGGAGACGCTGCCTTCTGAAATACAGGCGCTCACCATTGCTTCCGCCCGCGCCCTCAACGACCACGTCAAGCGGACCGGTGTGAAACCTCGGCTGATCGAACGGTTTGAGCCATGGCATTTTGTCGCCTTCTCGCGCTTTTCGGTCTATCAACTCTTCATATTCAATCGCGCAGGTCTGAAGTCGGAAGAAATTGGCGCGGTGATGCAGATGTCAGCTGCGTTGAGCAGTCCTCAGTCGAAGGTTCCACAACTTGATGCCAGTGCTTTCAGGCTCGATCCAGCCTACGCACAAGCAGGCTCAAACACCTGGGCCATCGCCCCTTCGCGCTCCCGTTCTGGTGGCGCTATGCTCTTCATCAACCCCCATCAACCCTATTTTGGTCCGGGACAGTGGTATGAAGGCCACATCCACAGTGAAGAAGGACTGCACTTCTCAGGCGCCGGTTTCTTTGCGTCACCACTGCCGACCATTGGTCACAATGAACGCCTCGGCTGGAGCCATACGGTCAACACGCCGGATGTGATCGATGTTTACCGAATAAAGGTGAACGACGCTGCCAAACCCACGCACTACGACTATGCCGGTGGTCAGCGTGAATTGACGTCCCGGGAAGACAGCATTGTCGTAAAAACCGAAATCGGTACTGATCGCCGCTCCTTCAATTTCCATCGCTCGCATCACGGCCCTCTGCTTGCCAAACGCGGCGATGAGATGTTGGCGGTGCGGCTTGCCAAGTTCGATGAAGGTGGCCAGTTGCAACAGCGCCACGCGATGCTCAAGGCCAAAAACCTAAAAGAATTCCGTGCAGCACTCGGCCAACTTGCCTCACCGATGTTCAACACCATGTATGCGGATGCGGACGGCAACATCTTCTATGCCTATTACGGCGCAGTGCCGAAACGACGTGATGACATCGATTGGACGCAACCGGTGGATGGCAGTGACCCCAAAAATGAATGGCAGGGTTATCACCCGCTGGAAGAGTTACCAGTGCTTGAAAACCCGGATCCCGGTTACATGCAGAACTGTAACGCTACACCCTTCATGGCCACGGGCGACGGCTTCAATCTCGACGCCACGAAATATCCTCGTTATATAGCGCCGGAGCCCGACAACAACCGTTCACGCAACTCTCGGTTGATGTTGTCGGGTCGAAAGCCTTTCGGCTTCGACCAGCTGCGCGACATGACCTTTGATACACGTGTAATCGAAGCCGACACGATGTTGCCGATGCTGGTCGTTGAAGCCGCTGCACGGGATTTGCAGAAGGATGACTTCGACCGAGTGAACAAAGCGATGTTTCACCTGCTCAAGTGGAACCGCCAGGCGCGTGCAGACTCCGAAGGCATGGCACTGTATTTCCAGTGGCGTTTCGTGATGACCCAGAAAGGTGTGATCGATCCCGTCAAAGCACTCTTCCAGGCGATGGATGAGCTCACCGCGATGTACGGATCGTGGAAAGTGAAGTGGGGGGAGCTCAATCGCTTACAGCGACGCCACACCGGCGGGAAGGAAGGGTTCGATGATGCGCAACCGAGCGTCGCCGTTTCCGGCGGTCCTGGTGACCCTTTCGGCACGATCTTTAATGTCTACTCCCGGCCGGCGCCGGGCCAAAAGCGCATGTACGCGGTGGCAGGTCATTCCTACGTTGGGCTTGTAGACTTCTCGAACGTCGACGACGCACGGTCGCTGCTCGTCTTCGGTGAAAACGCCGATCCTGCCTCACCCCATCACTTTGACCAAGCGACGCTCTTTGCTCAGCGCGAATACAAACGCGCTTGGTTCAATCGTAAAGATGTCGAGAAGGCGTCACGTTCTGTCTTGCATCTGAACTACCAGGCTCGCTAGAGTGCCTGCCACTTTTCGTAATACCTGAACCCTTTGGATTTGACGCTCAGTCCCGAACAGTCACTGCTGGTAGACCTCGTGCGCCGTTTTGTGCGCGAGGAAATTGTGCCTCTTGAGTTCAATCTCGATCCCGACGGTGATGAACTGGAGGCAGCGGACAAAGCTCGGTTGATCGAAAAGACCAAGGCCATGGGCTTGTATGGTCTGGACATTCCACCTGCATTTGGTGGGCCGGATATCGATCTCGTTACCCGAACCCTGCTTGCGATTGAAATGAGCCAACATCGGGCCGGTCTGTACGCGCCGTGTTATGGCGTGTTTGGAGGCGCTGGCCTTGCGCAGTTGTTTGAGGCCAATGACGCGCAGAAGCAAAAATACCTTCATCCGGTTTTGCGTGGGGAAAAGCGCGGTTTCTTCGGATTGACTGAGCCCTCAGGCGGTAGCGACCCTGCACGCGCTATTCGTACCAAGGCAGTGCGCGATGGTGATTTCTGGGTGATCAACGGCAGCAAGATCTTCATCAGTGGCGCGGACAAGGCGCAATTCGGCTTGGTCTTCGCACGCACGGAACCGGAAAACGGTCGTAACGGTGTCACCTGTTTCATTGTCGATACGGACACCCCCGGATTCCGTGTTCGGCGCGTGGTGCACACGTTGCGCAGTGCACATTATGCGACGGAGCTGTCTTTCGAAAACATGCGGGTTCCTCACGAGAACATTCTTGGAAAGGTGAATAGTGGTTTCGCCATCGCCAATGAGCGGCTGACGCGCCAACGGATTCCATACGCGGCTGGTTGTATTGGTGTGGCCATCAAGGCCCATCAAATGGCCCTGGAATACGTACCACAACGAGAAACGTTCGGCGCGCCGCTCTCGTCTCGTCAGGCGATCCAGTGGATGCTGGTCGACAATGAGATCGATATCCGGCAATCCCGCTGGTTGACGCTGGAGGCCGCAGCCAAGGCAGATCGGGGTGAACCTTTCCGCACGGAAGCGGCCATGGCGAAGCTTGTGGCCACCGAAGCCGCGAGTCGCGTGGTGGATCGCTGCATGCAGATGTTTGGTGGCTACGGTGTCACCAAGGATTTCCCCTTTGAGCGCTGGTACCGGGAGATGCGCATTCGTCGCATCGGTGAAGGCCCGAGTGAAGTTCAGCGCCACATCATCGCCCGCGAATTGCTCGACTCGCCTCTGCGCTGATGTCCCCGCACGTCCCGGTGAAAACTGCTTGTTGTTTAATTTGATGGGTCGACGCTTAGTTCGATGATCTGAGGAGTCTTGGTTAATGGTCCTGCTTGTCGATGTTCTGCAGATCCTCGCGGGTCTCGGCATTCTCTACTTTGGTGGTGAATGGCTGGTGCGTGGGGCGTGTTTGCTGGCGGAGAAAGCAGGCGTATCGCCCTTGGTCATCGGCGTCACGATTGTGGCCGCCGGTACGTCCACACCGGAACTCGTCGTCTCGCTGCACGCTGCGGTGGTGGGAGAGAACGACATCTCTCTCGGCAATGTCGTCGGTTCCAACATCTGCAACATCGCTTTGATACTCGGGCTCGCGGCGATGCTCGCACCTACACGGTCCTTGCCAACCATGACGAACGTGCATACGCCGCTCATGATCGGAGTGTCCGTCTTGTTGATGCTCATGATGTATGACGGGTGGCTGAGTCTGGTGGATGGCATCATCCTGATCGCGGGTCTGGTGGCATACACACTGTTCGCGTTGTGGGAGTCGAAGCGTACTTATACACCGGATGCATCAGCGGAAAGTGTCGCACCCGGAAAAGGGATGGGTTACGCCCTGCTGCTGGTCGGGGCCGGCCTTGGGCTCCTGATCGTGGGTGCGAAGTTGTTGGTTGATGCGGCGGTCAGCCTCGCAGAAGCTGCGGGCGTCAGCGAGGCGTTTATCGGCCTCACCATCGTCGCAGTGGGGACGAGTCTTCCGGAGCTGACGACATCGATCATCGCCGCACTTCGTAAGCAGGGTGATATCGCCGTCGGCAACATCGTGGGCAGCAACATCTTCAACATTCTGGGTATTCTTGGTGTTACCGCGGTCATCAAGCCGCTGGCGATGGGTGGAATCACCTGGACCGATCACTTCGTCATGTTGGGTATTGCTGTGCTTCTGCTGGTGTTGTTGCTCTCCGGGCGACACCAGCTCGGTCGTGCCTCAGGTGCGGTGATGCTGGCGTCGTATCTCGGTTATATGTTCTGGCTTACCACCTACTCGTTGGCCGGCGGAAACTGATCCCAGAGAACGCTGCCTGATGAGTGGGGTTTTGTACGAAGTAGAAATCACACCATCGTCGGATCAACCCCTCGATACCGGCACGTGGTTGGATAACCTGCTTCGGCAAGTCCTGGAGAACGAAGGGTTCGAAAGTGGTAGAGCCTACCGCAATGCCACCGCCAATAAGGTAGATGGGCATCACCTCGCGCTGCAGTTCCGAGTGCGGTCTGAAGCAGAACTTGATGATTGGATCGCGGCATCGGAATCCTCCTTTCTTGGCGACCTGGCAACGTGCTATGGCGACGGCAGTAAGGTCATCACGCGACGCCTGCTCGCGGCGAGTGAACTCGCTACACCATCAGACGCTGCAGGCAACCAAAGTGTCACCGAGTGCCCCAACGGTGGTGCACGTGTCGCTGGCAAGTTCTGTGCTTCGTGTGGTCAGGACAACAACGTCAGTGTCGTCGCTTTTCATCGATTGATCGGCGATTTTTTACGGGATTTCTTGAACTTCGATTCGAGGCTTTTCAGCTCGATCTGGCCATTGATTGGTAAACCCGGATTTTTGAAGGTCGAGTATCTCGCGGGTCGGCGCGCCACCTACCTGCCGCCGGTAAGAATGACGTTGTTCCTCTCGATTATTTTCTTCGCGCTGGTGGCCTGGCAGGCGGACGGTGCTCTGGTGGCCGGCGCAAAAACAGTTACGAACCCGAACAACGCAGCATCTCGCCTGGGCCCGTTGCTTGAAATGGAGGTTGATGATGACGACCGCATTGAGCTGACCAGCGATGACAGTGGTTGGTTGGTTAAAAGTGATGGAAGATCGGGCATCGAACAATCTGCATCGGCTCGGCAGAGATGGCGAGTATCAGCGAGACGTTCTGCAGAAAGCCATCGGCTACCTGCCGGTGATGATGTTTATGTTGTTGCCCGTATTTGCTTTCATCCTGAAGATCTTGCACCTACGTTCGGGGCGCTACTACGTTGAACACCTGATCCACTCTATGCATGTGCACGCGTTTAACTTCCTAACTCTGGGGTTGATCGCAGGATGCTCGATGGTGCCATGGGTTCGATCCGCATGGGCGTCGGTACCCTGATGGGTAATTGCGCTCTGGTGGACCTGGTTTTTTCTCTATCCGTGGCTCGCCATGAAGCGGGTCTATCGGCAGGGATTCTTCAAAACCACGGTGAAGTTTGTAATCAGCTCATTCATCTACGTGCTGCTGCTCGCCATTGGTACTGTTGCCACGGCGGTAGTTTCCCTATCGGTGTGATTGCGGGGCAGAATACAAATGGAACTATCGAGGATTGAGCAATGAAACTGTTGTACTCCAAAGAGGAACTCAACAGCAATCATCCTTTCGCGACCCCGCATGTTGTTGCAGGCCGTCGGATGCATGGTGGCTTCGACACCAAAGGCGTTTATGTGCCGCCGCGCTCATCGCTCCGCAATCAAGCGCTGGCCAACTGGCAACGTCAGCTTGGAGCAGCGGGTGGAGCACTTTTTGCAGCCGACGCGAGCCTGCTGACCGGGCCACGCATGCCGAACGTTGAACAACAGCGCTTGCTCATCCGCAACGGCCTGACACGCCCTTTCTGGAATGGGCTCACCATCACCGGCAAGATTGAGGCGCGCGGGCGCATCCTCGCGGAAATGCAGTTTCCGGACTTGCGCCATGTTGTTGTTGAGAACATTGATGAGATGGCCATTGGTCACCTGGGGGGCGGGCTGCTCTATGCCCATGGCATCGATGAGGGTGGTGAGCCGGATCGTGGCATTGGTGGTCATGATGAGATGTGGTTCGTGGCGCGTGACCTCGTGATTCCTCCGGGCACTCACTCTGACGTTGAACCACCGGCAACCATTTCCAGACCTGAAGTCGGCAAACGCTGGATGCCGCAGATCGCGCAGCCTTTCGAAGGCATGCTGAGTTTCCTGATGAATCTTCTGATGATCGAGTTTCGTGCCGAAATAGGCTTTGCCAATACCCAGGCAATTCTGCGAACACCAGGGCTGTTTCCGGATCAGGCCGTAGCGGAAGAAGCCGCTGAAATCATTGGCCGCATTCGTACCGATGAAGAGATTCATGTATCGAGCCTTCGACTCTATCTCGGTGAGTTGCGCCGTTTGAACCTGAAGACTGTGGATCGAGGTACGACCCCGGCAGCGCCACTCATCGATGCGTTTTGGGCAGGTCTTGTACAGTGGGCAGTGGATGAACAACCCGTACTCGCCGCATATGCTGCATACGAACCCATTCGCGAGCAGATTCTTGAGCGAGCGGATGGCGAAGCGTTGCTGGCTGAATTCAACCGACTCGCAGATGCAGGAGCGATCCCGGGTGATTGACGCCCCTTAAGCGAATCGGTTACCGAATTTCTCGGAAAACACCATCTCTTCAACAGGTCTTCGACTGATGCTTCCGTGACCTTTACCCAGTGGATAACCAATGGGCACAAAGGCACACGTGTACCAACCGTCAGGAATTCCGAGCAGCGGCCTCACGTGTTGTTCCTCAATGCACAACAAGGTAGTGAGGACACAGCCGAGTCCTTCACTTCGGCAGGCCAGCAACAGGTTTTGCACGGCCGGATAAACCGAGCCTCCGCCAACAACGCTGGGACGGCCAAGCGCCGCATCCGTGATCGTCATGCGATCCGGGTTAAAACAGAACACCGCGATCACCGGCGCCTCGTGCAAGTGCTTTGCAAGGTGAGTTGCGGCGACCAGCGAGCGCGCGGATTTTTCGCGTTCCGCGGGCGGCATTGACGCCATGTGTTGCTCATACTTGGGTGCATAGGCATCCCAATGCGGTTTGTAGAGCGCCTGCAGTTTTGCCTTTGTGGCAGCATCACGCACCGCGATGATTCGCCAACCTTGATGATTGCCGCCGGTGGGCGCCCAAGTCGCCGCCTGAAAAACTCGTCGCAAAACCGCTTCGGGAATGGGATCAGGTTTGAGCTTTCGAACCGCCCGCAACGAGCTCATCGCTTCAAACAGTTCCATCGCCTCGCTCCGCCTATTTCGATTTGTCGCTGTAACTCACACCCATCCCTGCACGCACATCGTTGTTCACACCATACGGCGGAATGGGATAACGCAGGCCGTTGCGGCTGAGTGACTCGAGACCAACCAAGATTTTTGGCAGGAACTTCGGTGGAATCGCCATCAAAAGCTCATCGTCTTGCACGCCGCCATAACGTCGCTCGGCAAAACACGGAATGGAGAGACTCGGTTCGCCGGTGGCCAATGCGCGCCCCCAACTGTCCGCACAGGCTGATTCACCCACGCAACCCCAATCGAGTTTCTTGTAACCCGTCCACTGCAGGCCGTTGATGAATAGAATCATCTGTGCCGGTGTGGCGTAGATCAGGCAAATATCAGGCGGGTTGAGCCGACCACTCGCGAGGGGACTCACCGCCATGGCTTCGTACTGCCCAAAGGGCACACAGTCCATGGCGTGCTGATGCGCCTTCGCATCATCGGGCGTTTTGTACCAGACCCCCGTCATGCGATCACCGGAGAGCCAGTTCTCACTGCGCGGATGCAGACCGATGACAGTGCTGCACTGCGCACCGACGAGGTCTTCTGCAGTGATGCCCACCGTCCAGCCATTACGACTGGCCTGACCCACGATCTGATCCGTGGTGTGCACGGAGCCGGGGCGACGAATTTTTAGAATCGCCTCCATTTCCGCGCGTGTGTTGAAGAGCTTCATGCCAATCGGTGTTGTGCGCAGACGCAACAAACGATTCAAATCATCGACGATGGCCGCACCATCGAAGCCAGTCAGATCGGTTGCAAGAACTTCACTCATGATGCACTCCCCTCAGTGTGCCCGTTGGCGTGCAGGCAAAAGTATATCTATCAAGGAACGCACCGATCTCCTCGATCAGTCGTTCCGGCTCGTTGTAGTGCACCATATGCCCGGAATGGTGAAAGGCGCAATGTTCGCCGCGCGGAAAGACGGCGGCCCGTTGTTCCATTTCACCTTCCCTGTATCGCCCGTCAAAGCCCGGCAGATTGCCGAACTGGCCACGCCAGTATTCATGGGCGAGGTCTCCACTAATGACGAGCGTAGGGCAGGGCACCGCACTCCAAAATCATTCCCCCTCATCGCGGTCCGCGCGTACAAACGCAGCGCCGGCGTGAGAATCAAAAGCCCAGACGAGCTTGTCCTGGTCATCGCGACGGGTGAGCGCAGCTGCAATCTGTGGTGCTCGTGCCGCATCGAGACGTGGGTTGTTGGCAAGCAGGCGAGAAGTGGCGAATTCGACGTTGCCAAGGCCTCTGCCAGGCGCTGAATCTGCAAAGCGGGTCAGCAGACGTTCGCGATAACCCTTGAGCCAGGCGTGTTCGTCCGCGGGTTCCGGGAAGGCAGGTGGTCCAAGCCCTTCGACCAAAACCAGCCCCACAATGGTCTCTGGAAACACCGCTGCGTAGCGAGATGCGATCTGACCTCCAAGGCTGTGGCCGACGATGACCGCAGGCCGCCCCACGTGATCGTTCTGTACGCGCCACAGGTCGTAGATGAAGTTCTTCATCTAATAGGCACTGGGGTAGTCGCTGCTACCGTGGCCGCGCAGTTCTGGTAGAACGATTCGGTAACGATCTGCGAAAGGGGCGGCGATGGAAAAGAGACTCGCTGCGGCGTCGCGCATGCCATGGAGGAACAAGAGCACAGGTCTCGAGGTGCTCTCCCCAACGTCGCCGGTATCAAAGACACGCAGCTTCACGCCGCGCACCTGCACGGAGTGTTCCTTGAGCTCCATGAAAGTTAGTCGCCGCTGATGCGCTTGAATTGAGGTGGGCGCTTTTCGAGGAAGGAACGCACCCCCTCTTTAAAGTCCTCGCGACGAAGTGAGTCGGCCATCCACGAATTCGATTCAGTGAGCGACGCGCCAAGTTCCATGTTGAGGTGGCGGTAGACCTGAGCCTTCATTACGCGCAGTGACGTGGGTGACGCCACCTTTGAGATTTCACTGATGTAGGCGATGGCGGCGTTCAAGGAATCCCCCGTGTCGACCAGCCGTTCTGCCAGCCCGAGCTTCTCTGCTTCAACGCCGTCGAAACGACGTCCGCTCCAGAGTATGTCGAGGGCACGGCCGGACCCGATCAATCGCGGCAGAATCCAGCTGGCACCATGTTCGGCGATTAGTCCACGCTGGGAGAAGGCGGTTGAGAATTTCGCCTGCTTTTCCACAAAGCGCATGTCAGCGAGCAGCGCGAAGACAAAACCGAGACCCGCGCAGGCGCCGTTGACCGCAGCAATCAGAGGCTTCCGGATCGACATCAGGTACGAAAACGACACCTGAAAATTCTCACCAAGGGCCTTGTCACCGGGTTCCGCGTTGAAACCGGAGAGGTCTTCGCGAGCGGTACCGCCCGAAGTCATGGAGTTGAGGGCGTTCATATCCATGCCGGCGCAGAAACCACGCCCTGCACCGGTCAGGACGATACCGACAACTGCGGGGTCCTTTTCCGCGGCAGCCAGCGCGTGGCGGATTTCCGCAAGCATGCAGTTGGTGAAAGCATTGAGGGCCTCGGGCCGGTTCATGGTGATGATGGCGACAGGGTCGCCAACCTCGTAGGTGATCTCCTGGTACATGCGTCTTTCCACAGCGGTTTGAAGATCACCGGACTGTAAACAAAAGCGTAAGCGCGTGCACGGCAGAGTGCTGAGTGACTATCATCGCAGCGTGAATCGTCCGTTCCTCACCTTTCTGATCTTCGTCGGCGCGCTGGTGATCGCCGCTGGTGCACTCGCGTACTGGTTTTCGCCGCAGTTCGCCCTTTTCCTGGACGCCGAGCGTCGTGATGAACCGGCCTTCATCTTCGACTTTTCGTTACAAGGTGCAGCGGTCCAGTCTCCGGCTACGGAGAATCGCGGTACGTTAATGCGCGTCGTGCTGGGGGAAGGCGGTCGATTTCACTGTCACGGCGAACTGGTGCGGTTGCTTGATGGACAGATCAATGGCGATGAGTGGCAACAGATCGACATCTATTCACTGGCTTCCGGCAGTGACTACCTGCGACTCGCAACCCATGTGGACTATCTGCAGCTGGGGGGCGGTCCTGTAGGTCGCCAAGTGCTGACCTCAGCGGTAGATCCGACCATCGACCTCAACTTTCATGGCAATAACGTTCGCGTAATCTGGTTGTTGGCAAATCGCACTGAAAGCGACGCGCCACCTTCAAATGGAATCGAACCGTTCCTCGCCACCGCCGTCGCGCATGGTGCGACGCCACCCATTCGCGCGACCGTGAGGTCCTTTACGGGAAGTCGCCCCTGGCAACAACTCATTGCCTTTGAGTTTCGTGATGAACGGCAGGCGCTGACCTGGTTTCGAAGTTTGAAGACACAGACTGAATTTGCGCTGATGAAGAGTCGACACGCGCATACCGTGGGGTTGCTTTACCGGGACGTGCCGATCTGATGGTCACCCGGTGGTCAGAAGAGAAAGCGCACGGCAGCGCGAATCGACCGTGGTTCGAGCGGATGGAAGTGCACATCGTCGACACCATCCAGCGGTTCTCCTTCCAAACGCGAGGTGTAGTAGTAGGCGATGTCGTAGTCGTGGCGGTTGGTGAGATTAAACGCATCAACCCGGTATTCGATGTTACCTCGCCGCAGCGACATTCCTGCGTTGATCAGCACAGATGAGCGGGCTTCGACACTCGCATCCTCAACCAACGGTGCTTTGCCGAGATAACGCACGCGCACACTCGCAGCAACACCGGAATCGAACTGCGCGTTGAGTCCACCACTCGCAGAAGTTCGAATCGATCCTGGTATATAACGAAAACCTGGCGGTTCATCGGGGTGGTGTGCGTGCGTCCAGGTGTAGTTGGCGTGAGCTGAAAGCCAGTCATTCACCTGCCAGAATCCACCAACCTCCAGGCCATGGCGCACACTGCCAGATTTCGCTTCCGTGCCTCCCGCGTCACCGACGAAGACCAGCTCGGAATCGAGTTCCAGCCGGAAGAAGGCGAGCGTTACGTTCACGCGCTTGTCGCGCTCGAATCGCAGTCCGATTTCAGATCCTTCAGAAGTAACGAGTACTTCGAGGGGTTCAACCGGATCAGCGCTCCCCGGTTGATGCCGCAGTTCGGCGCCACGTACGTCGTTCGAATGCATGCCACGTCCGTAGTTGAGATAGGCCTCGAAGTTGTTGCCTAGCCGCCATGCAACCGTTGCCTTGGGGCTGACTTGGGTTTCAGCGCCTTCGCCTGAATTGAGAGGGTTGAGGGCTAAAACGTCCCAGCGGTAGTGATCGATGCGTGCGCCGAATCGAGCCGATAGATTCTCCGTGAGCTTCCAATGCACTCCGGCTAATGCCGCAACAGAGGTTTCGGTGACGTCATCGTCGCGCACACTCCCGATGGCTGTTCGTGCACGGGACGGATAGAGCGCCAACTTGTGAATGTCATCATGCCGTGCTTCAACACCCCATTCGAGATCGAGCGGTTGCTGGCCCGATATCAGCGAGGTGGTGCCTGTTGCGATCAAGCCGAAGACGTGCCGGCCGTCTTCCTGGGTGAACTCATCCCCTCCAGCCGAGTTGTCGAGTTGATACGTGAAATTGCTGTGCAGCTTCAGATTGGCACGGATCACCCAGGCGTTGAGTTGCCAGCGCTCGAAGTCGAAGGTGGTGGAGAGTTGGTAACGGTCTGATTCGCCGCCGAGGTCGGGATCGAGGTGACCGAGTCGACTGATAAGCCCTGAAGCGACTGCTCGCTCTGGAATCTGATCGGTCGCGTCCCAGGTGCTGTCGAAGGCATGCAGCTCGACGCGGGCTGGAACGCCGAGCACGTGGGTGGTGTAGCCGAGATAACCTTTGAGCTGGTTTGAGTTCTCACTCTTCTTCCAGGGACCGTCATAGTGCGTTACATCCACCGCGCCAGTCAGGTCACCCGCATCGCGCTTCAACGTGCCTGCCGCCAGGATCCGTCGATAGGTGTGGGAACCGCCTTCAAGTTCGATGACAGATTGATCGAGCCGATCCGCATAACGAAAGTCAACGCTCCCGGCTGACGAGAAGTCACCGACGGCGAGGGCGTAGGGGCCTTTGCGATACCACGTCGTCTCCACCAATTCCGGAATGATGAAGTTCATGTCGAGATAACCCTGACCATGCCCGTGCGTACGCAGGTTAAGCGGCACCCCATCGAGCGTGGCCGCGAAGTCTGTGCCGTGATCGAGGTTGAACCCGCGCAAGAAATATTGATTGGCTTTGCCAGTACCGGAATGTTGTGTAGCCACCATCCCCGGGACTGCTTCGACCAATTCGCCTGCACGGAGCAGCGGCGGTAGACGCAAGTCATCGAATGCCACCTGGCCTTCGGAGGCAGACTCGACGGTACCGATCAGCGGAACAGCGCGACCATAAATCACGATCTCCTCGAGAACTGGCGCGTGGTCTTCGTGGGCAACGGCGCCCAAGGACAAACCAAGTATTGATGACAGCAGGAAGTTGCTCAGGATGCGCATGAAGAAACGGGGCTTAACTGATGGACGGCAGATCTTTGCAGATCAGTCGCGGCTTGAGAAGAACCGTACCTGCCGGAATTCATCAAACTCCCCCAGGTTCGGCATCGTTCGAGCTTCGGTTTCATCGATCAGCTCGAAGTCATCGCGGGAGAGTTCTTTGATGCGGGAATCGGCGATCAACACTTTTTGGCCGACGTTCTTCACAAGATCGATTAGCCCGAAATTGGCCCGGTCATAGAGCATATCGGCGAGCAGAACCAGATCCGCACGACGTCCGAGATTCGTGAGATCGTCAATCACGTCGATTGCTACGCCATTGATTTCTGCGTTCACGGCAGTGGCGAGGCAGGCATCTTTGTCGATGTCGCAAGCGATGACCCGACCTGCGCCCGCGAGTGCTGCAGCGATGCCTGCAACACCGGATCCTGAACCCAAGTCGAGCACGGTCAGTCCACGAACATCTTGCCTTCCTGTCATCAGACGCTGCGCCAAGGCCAGTCCACTGCCCCAGCAGAACGACCAGTAAGCAGGTTCGGAAATCACTGCGCGCATCACCTCGGGCTGCAGGGGTCCTTGGGGGTAGTCGGCGTTGATGAGTGCCAGTTTGAGGCCGCGGCACTTGGGTAGTTCAACGAGTTCGAGTTGTGCGTCTGGCAGAGTGCGCCGTAGACGTCGGCGGAGTTTTGAGAGCGACATGCGAGGATTCCCGTAGGAGCAACTTCCAAGTCGGGATTCTTCGCACTTATTGAGTAAATGTCGCGGTTGGGAAACCGCGCCTACAACGGAACCCGGCTCAGAGCAGCGACGACTGTGTTCGAATCAGGATGAGCCCTGTGATGCCGAGCGCTGCGAGGCCGAAGCCGATTAAGTTTGACCACTCGCCTGAGTCTGCTGTTTGTGTCACCAGCGTTTGTGCCTCGGCAGCGTACACGCCAGCCGCTGCCAGGAGCAGTGTAAAAAAGGTAAAGAGCCTTCCAGTTGTGCGGTACATCGCGCTTCCCCCCATTCCGTCGGTGTAGTGCGGGAATGATCGTAGCGCCGTGACCACGCTGTTATCGCCGGTGGGATGTATAGGGTGTAAACCCGCATGTAATCGGGGGACTAGCCCGCACTATGCTCCTCAAGCGAACGAAAAATCGTACTCGAATTGACCCTCGCCTCGCTCCGCTGCCTTCTGCCGCGCAGACTCCTGGCGTGGACATCCGGGGGTGACTCTGGTTTGATCGTCGGCCTGTACATTCACGTGGAATGGGGGATTCCTTCGATGCCGATGATCCTTAATGAAGAGCAAACCATGCTCAAAGACAGCGCCAAGGATTTCTGCACGAATCAGGCGCCGATCAGTCAATTCCGCAAGCTGCGTGATGAGAAGAATCCCGACGGATTCGACCGTGCCACGTGGAAGAGCATGGTGGACCTCGGCTGGGCAAGCATTCCCTGGGCGGAAGAACATGGCGGTTTGGCCTTCGGATACAAGGGCCTTGGTGTGGTTACTGAGGAGACCGGTCGAACCCTGGTGGCGAGCCCGCTTTATGCGACGGTCTGGGTCGGCGGCACGGTCATCAATATCGGCGGCTCTGCAGCTCAAAAATCCGACCTGTTGCCGAAAGTGGCAACCGGTGAGCTCCTGCTGACGCTCGCCCTCGAAGAATCCCATCGCCATGCGCCATATAACATCGCGACGACCGCTACAAAGAGTGGAAGTGGTTACACGTTAAATGGCCAGAAGAGTTTCGTACTTGATGCCCAGGTCGCTGACAAGCTGATTGTTGCAGCACGGACTTCCGGCGCCGCAGGCAGCCGCGATGGCATCACCTTGTTCCTGGTGGACCGCAAGGCCGCCGGTGTCGCAGTGAACCCGCTGCAACTCGTCGATTGCCGTAGTGCTTCCCGAGTTGGACTGAAGAACGTGAGCGTAGGTGCCGATGCCGCCATCGGTTCCGTTGACAAGGGTGCCGAGGTGCTTGATCCCGCACTCGACGTCGCACGTATTGGTCTGTGTGCCGAAATGTTTGGTGCCTCTCAAGAGTGTTTTGATCGCACCGTCGCCTACCTCAAAGAGCGTGAGCAGTTTGGTGTGAAAATCGGCACCTTCCAGGCGCTCAAACACCGCGCTGCCAACATGTTCTGCGAGATTGAACTCTCGAAGAGCTGTGTGCTCGAAGCGCTCACCGCGCTTGATGAAGGGCGGCCTGCAGCAGAGATCGCCAAGCTCGCCAGCCTTGCAAAAACCAAGGTCGGTGAGACCTATCACCTCGTATCACGTGAAGGCATCCAGATGCATGGTGGTATCGGCATGACGGATGAATTCGACATCGGTTTCTTCATCAAGCGTCAGGCGGTGTCGGAGCAGACGTTTGGTGATGCGAATTTTCACCGCAATCGTTATGGCGAGCTCGAAGGGTATTGATTCCGTTCTGAGTTTTCCGCGTTGGTAATACTGGAGCACAGGCAATGGCCGGTTGGGATGTTCTGATCAAAGGTGGTTCGGTCATTGATGGTACGGGTTCTCCAGCACGCCGCGCGGATGTGGCGATTCAAGGCGGCAAGATTGCCGCCATAGGGGAATTGTCAGGAACTGCTGCGCGTGAGGTGAACGCGGCTGACAAAGTCGTCGCTCCGGGTTTTATCGACATTCATACACACTTCGATCCGCAGCTCTGCTGGGATCGTTTCGCCACACCTTCGATTGAACACGGCATCACCACCGTAGTGATCGGTAACTGTTCGTTGTCCCTTGCGCCTATTCGTGGGCGTGCAGGCGCAGACCGCATCATCAGCATGTTTGGTGTGATTGAAGACATTAAAAAGGCGACCTTCGATGCGGCGGTACCCTTCTCCTGGAATACCTTTCCCGAGTACCTCGAATTCATTCGCGGCAACCTTGGCATCAACGTCGGTGCGCTTATCGGCCATTCGGCGTTACGGCTTTATGTGATGGGTGCGGCGAGTCAGGAACGTGTCGCGACAGAGGATGAGATCAAGCAGATGTGCACCATCGTTGAAGAAGCGATGGCCGCCGGTGCCATGGGGATCTCTTCGTCCTATGTCGATATTGATGAACGCGGCAAGCCTGTACCCAGCCAGTTTGCCGATCTCAATGAAAAGATCGCCCTTGCCAAATCAGTTGCGAAGACCGGGCGTGGTATGTGGCAGGTGGTGCCGTACTTCCCTGACCTCAGGCGTGAACTCGACAACATTCGTGAGCTCGGCGACATCAGCCTTGCTGCAGGTATTCCTTGCAGCTTACAGCCCGTGCTCAGTTCGCCGACGTCACCCCATGCAGCCGAAATCATGGCGGCACTCGAAACCGAACATCAGCGTGGTGCGCGGGTGTATGGCCAGGTGATGCCACGATGTTTTGATCTCAATATGCGTCTGTCTGAAACCAGCATGCTGCTATTCGCCCTGCCGAGCTGGAAGGCGATCATGGATATGCCGCGTAAAGACCGTCAGGTCCACTTCGGTGATCCAGCGAAACGCGACAAGCTCGTTGGCGAAATGAAAAACGCCCTCGGCATGAGTGGCGCGTTGCCGTTCCTCACCGTCGGCGAGACGCGAATGAATGAGAGTTACCGCGGCCGAAGCCTCATGGAGATCGCGCAGACCGAAGGCAAAGAACTCGGCGAAGTCATTCTGGATCTTGCACTCGCCGATGACCTCGAAACGGAGTTCCAGCTCAAGAACATCATCAACGCTGACAAGACTGCGGTGGCTGCGTTGATCGATCATCCGCTCTGTCACTTCGGTGCATCGGATGCAGGCGCGCATATCACCCAGTTCTGCGGTACTGGCGATACCTCACATCTCTTGCAGCACTACGTGCGTGAGACGGGTCGTATGACGCTTGAACGCGCGGTACATCGCATGACCGGTGAAGTGGCGAAGGACTGGGGTTTCTTTGATCGTGGCACCCTCGAAGCCGGTAAGGCGGCGGATGTCGTCGTGTTTGATGCTGCGACGGTGAGCGTGGGTGCGGAAGAGTTCGTTGAAGACTTCCCCGGTGAAGCGCGACGTTATGTGCGTCGATCAACCGGCTATCAGAATGTCATCGTCAACGGTGAAGTCGTGTATGAGAACGGCCAGTACACCGACGCGCGGCCGGGGAAGGTGGTTTAGGCCCCCCCTCGAGTTGATGAACGGCCTCTTGAGGCCGCTGCATGTGATCGATTTTTGATCGTTTAGATGAGGCCACACCGTTCTGTGACGAAGACGGCTTCTGCGCGATTGGTGGCGCCGAGTGCCGCGAGAATTGCAGCGATGTGAGCCTTGACGGTGCGGGCGACAGACCGAGGTCACCCGCGATTTCCTTGTTCGATCTGCCTTTCGCCACGAATCGCAGTACCTCGATCTGCCGAATTGTAAGGCGCGAAAGTGCTTCGGTTCCCGAGGCGTCGTTGTGCACGCCGCTTGTTTCTCGCCTTGGCACCAGTTCCAGCACCCGTGCAGGAACGTATTGTCCACCGACGAGCGTAACGCGAATGGCCCTCTCGATGAGCGCGGTGCGTGATGTCTTCGGAATGAACCCGGCGATGCCCTCGCGAAAAAGATCGACCAGGAGGTCGTCATCTTCGCTCGCAGTCACCACCAGAATCGTCGTGGATTTAGAAAGCGACCTGAGTTTGCGAATGCCGTCCCGTGGTTTGGCGCCGGGCATGGAGAGATCACACAGACAGAGATCAGGTTGACGGGTGATTGCCTCGAAGGCGGAAGCAAAATCGGCGACCAGCGTCACCTCGGTCTCGGGCCAGTTCATACGCACCACGCCTCCCACAATGCCACGACTCTGGCGGTGATTGCCGGATTTCCCGTGCCCGGCATCCTCGCCATGCTCTGCTTGCCCTTATGCGCGCTGTACATAACGTGGTCCGCGCCGCGCGTCGCTAGAGGATTTCGATTCTGCTCGCATGGGCATGTCGCTGGGCATCGCCTCTTTTTCCGGTGCGATGGTTCTGCAGGGTGGTGCCGCGCATCTTTGTGCCCGAGCTGTAAACATCCCGCCGGCGTGGTCTTGCTTCCGGACGCCTGCGGCAGCATGCCGGAATGGACCCCCGCCATGGCGCAATAGACGATGATCCGGGCACAAGGAAATGCGGTTCAAGCACACGTTTGCTGCCGCTGTTCTTGCGGTGTTTGGGCTGTTTGCGTGGACCGACACAAAGCCGAGCAGCGCCCCTTGACTGTCCTCGGCGACGTCAATCCGCTCACCTTCAGTGAGCTGCGCGAACGTTGGGCTACCTATGGGTTCGACGGCTGGAAGGAGCCAACCCGCTCCAGCGCGAACACTTTCAAACAACGCGATCAGTGCGACGAAATCGGCGGGCTGGGCCGTGCGAATCGAATAGCTGACGCCGATCTCACCACGCATCCACATTGCGCCGCTTCTTTCCATGCCGCGCCGGCAATGGCATCGCCGCGTCGAGAGAACGACTGATCCAACGACGCGAATCTGCGGGGTCGATGACGTCGTCAACGCCGAAGCTCACGCCATACGGAATTGCTTTACCACGTTGATAGGCAGATTCAACCAAGTGGTCGTACCGCGCTTTGCGCTGCCCCGGATCGGACATGCCGGCGAGTTCGTTGCGGAACCCGAGTTTCACCTGACCTTCAAGGCCCATGCCGCCGAACTCTGCTGTCGGCCAGGCAACAGTAAAGAACGGCTCCTTGAAGCTGCCCCCCGCCATTGCCTGTGCGCCGAGACCATAGGCTTTGCGCACAACAATCGTCACGAGGGGCACCGTGAGATTGGCACCGGTGACGAATAGGCGGCTGCAGTGACGAACCAATCCGGTGCTTTCGATATCCGGTCCAACCATCATGCCGGGTGTATCGCAGAGCACGAGCATGGGGATATCAAAGGCATCACAGAGCTGCATGAATCGAGCTGCCTTATCCGAGCCATCGCTGTCGATTGCGCCGGAGAGATAAGCCGGGTTGTTGGCGAGCAAACCTATGGGGCGTCCTTCGATACGGATGAACGCCGTCACCATGCCGAGCCCAAAACCCTCTCGCAGTTCGAGCACGCTGCCATCGTCGGCGAGGGTACGAATCACTTCGCGAATGTCATACACACGCAGTCGATTCTCGGGAACGACGTTACGCAGCTTGCGTTGGTCTGGGCACATCCACGTTGAGGTTCGACCCTGGAAATACCCGAGGTATTTCTTCGCCACATCAACGGCTTCAACTTCATCTTCAACGGCGACGTCAACCACGCCACTCTTGATTTGCACATCGATAGGGCCGATCTCTTCAGGACGGAAGATACCGAGCCCACCACCTTCGATCAACGCCGGACCACCCATGCCGATGTTGGAATCGCGTGTGGCGATGATCACATCACAACAACCGAGCAGCGAGGCGTTGCCCGCGAAACAGAAACGTGAGGTCACACCGATCATCGGCACGAGTCCGGAGAGACGCCCCATGCTCGCGAAAGTCGGCGTATCGAGAGGTCGGTAAGCCGATTCATCACGACCCTGACCTGCCCCTGTCGTGGACCGTCCACCTTCACGTTTCCCGCCGGTGCCTGCACGGCCACCACCGCCTTCCGCGAAGAGAATCACTGGAATTTCCCACTTCTCTGCAAGTTCCAGCATGCGGTCGGTTTTCGGGTGATTGATCGCTCCCTGGGTTCCAGCGAGCACGGTGTAGTCGTAAGCCATCACGACGGAGCGACCTTTTTCTTCGCCGAACTCACGCCCGTTGATGGTGCCCACACCGGTCACCATGCCGTCGGTCGAGAATTTGCGGATCACTTCTTCCATCGGCAGACCTGTGCCAGGAGTCAACACCAGTTGACCATGTTCCACGAATGAATCTGGATCGCAGAGTTGATCGATGTTCTCTCGCGCCGTGCGTTGATTTGTTTTGCGGCGTTTGGCTACTGCATCGGGTCGGGCGGCATCGAGGGTGATTTCGTGGCGGAAGATGACTTCAGCGACGTCAGCGCGAACCACGGAGAGATCCACTTCTTCTGTTGTAACAATGGCTTCAGCGAGATCATCACGTGCATTCACGAAAACGAGCGGGTGATCAGCGAAGACGGTGTCTCCCGGCGAAACGGTGATGCTATGTACGGTGCCACCGGTGGTTGCACGCACTTCATGCTCCATCTTCATGGCTTCCATGATCATGATGACCTGGTTCGGTCGTACCTCATCACCGGCGGCTACGACGATGCTGACGATGGTGCCTTGCATCGGCGCAACCACAGAGGCTGCGCCTGCAGGACCGGTCACGGCAGCCTTGGCAACAGGGGTTGCAATACGTGCAGGCATTTGTGACGAAGCCTTACCGTAATCCAACACGGCTAGTGGATCGACGGCATCCACCTTTGCACCAGCGCGTGTCGCTGCAGGCGCGGCAGGAGCTGCCTCTGCAGCATCGGGCGGAGAAGCTACCGGCGATGAACCATCGAAGTACCGCGGTGCCGCGGCAGCACTCGCCAGGAGTTCATTCACGCCTTCATCGATAAATCGTGTGTGCAGGGAGAGATCCTGCATGCGTGGATGCGCAAGCACACTCCGCAGAAATGAAATGTTGGTTTCGAGCCCTTCGATGCGAAAATCGCCCAATGCCCGGTCAGCGGCTTTGAGAGCCGCCGGAAACGACGTGCCGCGTACATGCACGATCACCTTCGCAAGCAGTGAATCGAAACTGGGATTCGTTTGATAACCCGTGTAGCCAAAGCTATCCGTGCGGATTCCAGGACCTGACGGCGCGTCAAAGGCGGTGAGCACGCCGCCAGTCGGTCGTGTCGAGCCATCGGGTTGCATGGTCTCCATGTTCACCCGCGCCTGAATGGCGATGCCGCGTGGCTGCGGCAGTGTGGACTGGGTAAAGCCGTGATCCGTGAGCGTGCGACCTTGCGCGATGCCGATCTGCAACTGCACGAGATCCATGTTCATCACCGCTTCGGTAACGGTGTGTTCAACCTGCAGACGTGCGTTGGCTTCGATGAAGTACCAGTTACGTCGCGCCGGTTCGTACAGGAATTCGAAGGTTCCGAGGCTTCGATAGCCCGCAGCGCGAGCGAGTTTCACCGAAGCCGCTTGCATCGAATCGCGGATGCCATCGGGTAGGAAGGGGGCTGGCGCGATCTCGATGATTTTTTGATGCCTTCGTTGCACGGTGCAGTCACGGGTTCCGAAATGCATCACGTTGCCGGAGCCATCGGCTGCAACCTGCACTTCGATGTGACGTGCATCTGCAACAAAGAGCTCCACGTAAACAGCGCCGTTGCCGAAGGCTGCTTTCGCTTCCGACGAGGCTCGAGTGAACGCTTCAGTCACTTCGCTGGCATCGGCCACGATGCGCATGCCGCGGCCGCCGCCACCGGTGATAGCTTTGAACACCATTTTTGATCCTGCCGGGAGACCCGCAAAGAACGATTGCGCCTGTTCTTCGGTGACCGCTTCCGATATGCCGTTGATGACGGGAACACCCTGGCGCGCTGCGAGTTTGCGGGCGGCGCCTTTGTCGCCAAAGAGATCGAGATGGGCAGGCTCCGGTCCGATGAAGGTGAGGTTCGCGGCTTTGCAGTCCGCAGCGAATGCACCGTTTTCACTCAAGAAACCGTAACCCGGATGAATCGCATCACAACCCAACGCTTTCGCGGCCTCGATGATGGCAGCGCCATCCAGATAGGCGCGTGCACCGCTGCCTGGTAATGCGTGTGAAGCATCCGCCTTCGCGACGTGCAGGGAACGTGCGTCGTCTTGTGAATAAACCGCGACGGTGGGTATGCCGAGATCCGCAGCGGCGCGGGCAATACGAATGGCAATCTCCCCGCGATTGGCGATCAGTATCTTCATGGTTCCCCCGAAATTTTATTCTTCAGCGAATATCGAATGCGATGTCCAGCCCCGTCAGCCCGTGAAGCAGCGCGTTAGGTGCGAAGTCAGGTTGTGATGCACCAGGCGCGAGGCGGAAATTCTTCAAGCGTTCAAAGATGACCCGAAAGCCGATGTTCATTTCGCGGCGTGCGAGCGCAGCGCCGAGGCAATGATGAATGCCGCGACCAAAGGCAACGTGTTCTTTCAGGTTGTCTCGCATGATGTTGAAACGTAGCGCCTCCTTGAACATCTCATCGTCGAGATTGGCTGATGCGAAGCGCGCGAAACAAACCGAGTTCGCCGGAATGGTGACGCCATGTAAGGTCACATCTTTCGTGGTGCGGCGAAACATGTTTGCGGACGGGCTCGAGATGCGTAGGGTTTCTTCAACCAAACGACTGATCATCTCGGGGCCGTGATCGGCTTCGAGCAAGGCATATTGACCGGGATTCTGGATGAGCAACCAGATGCCTTCGGTCAGCGATGCTGCAGTCGTTTCATTTCCCGCGACGAGGATCTGCGAGAGCATCGACAGACACTCGGCGTTGTTGAGCGCGGTTTCCCCGTCGATGCTCGCGTTCACCACCTTGGAAAGGATGTCGTCCTGTGGCGCCTTACGCCGCTCTTCCATACGCTCGACGAAGTAGTGCTGGAACTCAACAATGCCTCGCGCCGCACGCAGCGTACCTTCACGATCGAGTTGTTGGCTCAAGTTGCCGATAAACGCTTCAGTCCATTCACGCAGCTTATGCAAGTCGCTATCGGGTAGACCGATCTGTGAAGCGATCACACGCAGCGGCAACGGAATACCAAACGCGGTCAGGAACTCACAACGCCCCGAAGCGGCGAACTGATCGATGAGGAAGTGTGAGGTTCTCTCCATGAAGGGTTCCAGCAACTTGAGGTTCGCTGGACCAAAGGCACCATCCACAAACTTGCGATACCGCCGCTGCAGGGGCGGGTCCTGGGTCAACATCGTGGCGACGTTGGGATATCCCTGCGCCATGATGTCGAGAATTTCCTGGTCGTCAGAATTGATCGATCGCGAGGCCATCGCCGGCATGACACTCGAAAAGGTTGTTGGGTCCTGCGCCATGGCGACGACGTCGTCGAAACGGGAGATGAAGTAGATGCCAGTGAGTGGATCACGATGCACCGGTGATTCTGCCCGCAGGCGCCGGTTCATTTCATAGGGGCAACGCAGTAGGTCCGGATGCAGTGGACTGATCTGGCTGATAGGGCAGGTTTTGACCTGTTCAAGAATCTCGCTCACGTCGACTCCGCAAATACGTTTCTGAAGGAATTTCTGACCGGGATTATGACACGGCGGGCGTGGTGCGTTTGATGCCGATCACCCGCCCGGCCTGCTCGGGTCGCGGCAATGGACGATGTTCGTCCATCACCGCGGCGATGCGCCGCTGGATCGCTTCCGGAAAGGGTGATGAGCGGCGCGTCTCCATGCTGACGTGCAGGCAAAGCTGTTCCGAGGTCGCAGCGAGATAACCTGTTTCCGCGTGGAACATTTCGCCGAAGACGTGGATACGTTTGGCATCGACATCCAGCAGCTGGTATCGAATCTCCACCGGGTCACCGAGGGAAAGTTCCTGCAGGTAACACACATGTACTTCCATGGTGAACGATGTGCCACCTTCCGTCTTCACGTAGTCGACGCCGATGCCGAGTTGATCGAAGACTTCATCGAGCGCCTTGTCAAAGAGCACGTGGTAGTAAGCCACGTTGAGGTGGCCGTTGTAGTCGATCCACTCCGGGAGAACTGCGCGGCGGGGGCAGATGATCGGTGCAGTCATGAGTGAACTCCTGGTCGCGTTGAATCGGATCAGCACTCGCCCGGCAAGCCGTCAATCCACTCGCGAATGAGTGCAGCACCTTCGGCATGAACGAGTGAACGCCCGACTTCGGGCATGCGTGTTGCGGGGTCGTCGGTTTCCATGCGCCAGAGCAGGATAGAGGCGTCCGGTTGTCCAGGTACAACACTGAAAAGGCGTCCACCGGTGCCGCGACCCGCCGCAATGGGCGCTTTGCATTGCCCCATCTGGCGCTCGTCAGTGGCCAGCGCATCGAGCAGCAGACCGGAGGTGTCCGCCGCGCCTTGGGCGTTGTGGCAGTGGCCGCAGTTGGCATCGAGGTAGGTGCGGGCGCGTGCGACCACGGGCTGATTCGTATCGGCGAAGTTTACGGCTGTCGGTACGTCGTCGAGTTCAGGTAACCCCGTAAGCGCACCTCGCTGATCGAGAAGTGCGAGCTGATTGTGTGTGCCCGCTGGTTCCAGTCGATTGAGGTGCCGTGCCTTTAGGCCAATCGGCAAGAGCGCCTTCGCGGTGTGGTTAGTGACGTGACAACCTGCGCACTCGTTGCGTGACGGTACAAGGTAGGCGAACTCATCACCATCGAGCGCTGTCTTGATGAGTTTTCCCGTGATGGCGAGCTCTGCATCGTTGCCGTTCCAAACATAGGGCAGCGCGTCCCAACCATGCGCTTGCCTGATCAGAAGACGAGTTTCGACGATCTGGTGGGTGGTGAAGTTGACGGCGCTGGCATCACCCGACCAAGTTGCGTTACGGGTCAGAGAACCGTCGGCACCGCGTTCGTAGAAAAAAGTCTTGGTTATCACGGTACCGACAGGAAAGTCGAACGCTTCGGTGTCGTGATAGGCCGCTGCTTCTCCACCCGGCAGGAACAGCGTCCGGAGTTTTAGTGCGTAGTCCGAAAAGAGTGGCGTGTTGACGTCGTAGACGAAGGCGCTTTGATGGACCTTGAGCGACTCGCCTTCACGCCAGACGAGGTTCCAGGCGGAAAGTTGAGCCGGGTATGTTTCTGCTGACGGCAGAGGAACTTCCTTTGCGCAAGCGGAGAGAAAACACACCAACAGCAGCGTGAAGGGGCGCCAGGCGCTGACGCTCATCGACAAGAAACGGATCACGAACTGGCGAGCACGATCTCCGGCAGCTTGGGCAACTCACAGGTGTGTTTGGCCATGTCCGTGCTCGGGCTCTTGAATTCGTTACCAGCATCGATGTTGAGCAGCTTCGATTCACCGTTCTGCACGCAGATCACCGGCGCATCACCTCGTTCGGTGTTGACGATGCCATCCCAGATCACATCCGTTAGGCTGCCATCGGCGCCAAAGACACTGACGCGCACCGCGTCGAGGTAGTCACGATCCGGCTTCGCACCGGAAGGCCCCATCTCGTTGTTATAGATGAAGATGTTTTCCGGGTAAGGATCAAAGTTCGGCGCGGTTTCCTTGGGCTTGTACTGGGCGCTGAAGGCACTCGATACTAGGATATTACCGGTGTTGTTGTCACCAATGCGGTTGTTGAAGATCTCTACCTTGTCGTTGGCGTTGATGATGATGCCGGTACCTGCAGGAACCCCGGCGACGGCGGTACCCGGTGCGCCGAAGTTTGCGGTGTTGTTGCCCGAGATCTGGTTGTCGTAAACGCGCGTGGAGTGACCGGTTATCGGCAGATCCGGCATGTTGAACACGAGAATGCCGCCGGTGTTTTCGGTCGCTTCGTTGTTGTAGACATCGGCACCGACGGTGTTTTCGATTTCAATACCCGCCACGTTGAGACGCGCTGTGGAGTTACGCACGATCACGTTTTTCGACTGACCGACATAGATGCCCGCGTCGGATGCGCCGATGGCGATGGCACCGTCAATGAGTGTGTTCTCGGTTTGCACCGGATAGATGCCATACGCGCCATTGGTGGTGGCGGGGCCGTTGGTCCATTCGGTACGCACGCGCCGTACCGTGATGTTCTTGCCTTCGTTGATCTTGAGTGCATCACCCTTGCTGTCTTCGATAGCGAGATCTTCGATGACGAAATCGCTGGCGTTGACGAGCAAGCCTTCTGCGCCTGCCAGCTGCCCTTTGAAGGACAGGATTGACTTGTCCATGCCAGCACCACGAATCGTGACGCCTGAAGCGTTGAGCGTTAGCGAACGATCAAACGCCAGTTTTCCCTCAGGTACGGTAATCATATCCCCGGCTTTCGCCGATTCGATGGCCAGACGCAGCTGATCTTCTGGTGTGGCTGGTGCAACAGGCGCAGCCGCTTCCTGATCGGACTGGCCACAGGCCGTGAGCAATGCAACGGCAAAAAGTAGGGAAAGGTGCATGGTTTTCATCATCAGACCTCGATGGCTTTGCCGGTTTCGTCAGCGGCAGCGATATTGGCTTTGCGTGCAGCGACCAGTTCGGGAACGTAACGATCGAGGTCGTCCAACGACCACACTCCGCCTTTTTTATGAAACTGCTTAATCACGCGCGGCTGCTGCATGATGGCGACGCTGCCGCGACCGGTGTGAAAAATCTCTGAGGTGATTCCAGCGGACTCGGCAGTAGCCAGCCACGCGACGATCGGTGCGATGTGTTGGGGACCACCAGCTTCGATGTCGGCATCAGAGACTTGTTGGCCTCGACCTTCACGGAGCGAAATCGTCATGCGCGTCAATGCGCCGGGAGAAATCGTGTTGACGGTGCAACCGTATTTCGCGAGCTCGATGGCGAGCACCCGGGAGAATCCGGCGATACCGGCTTTGGCGGCGCCGTAGTTCGCTTGACCAAAGTTGCCATAGAGACCGGACACGGAAGAGAAGTTGATGATCCGGCAACCGGTGCGATTGTTTTCGCGGATGTAACGCGCAAAGGGGCGTGAACAGCAGTAGTGGCCTTTCAGGTGCACCGCTTGCACGGCATCCCAGTCGGACTCTTCCATGTTGTAGATGGTTTTGTCGCGCAGGATACCGGCGTTGTTGATGAGGATGTCCATCGCGCCGAAGGCATCGAGGGCGGTTTTGAGCATGGCTTCGCCACCCGCAACCGAGGCGACTGAATCCGTATTGCTGACGGCCTGGCCACCAAGTGCGCGGATTTCATTGACCACATCGTCGGCGATCTTGCCGGTATCCGTACCATCCATGTTGCCGCCGAGATCGTTCACCACGATCTTCGCGCCTTCGCTGGCCATCAGAAGCGCTACTTCACGGCCAATACCGCGACCTGCGCCGGTGACTACGGCAACCTTGTCGTCGAGTCGACCCATGATCCATCTCCCCTTCGGATTATATTCGGCTTAAATCGCTAGACTGGATTGAGTCTAAACCGAAGCGAGTGGGGAGGTCACGGCATGTCCGGGGAAGTGAGTGCAGGCGCAAGTGGAGCGTTTTACGGAGAAGGTAGCGTCAACCTTGTGCGGCGTCTGCACGAATCAGGCATGGGCCGCATCGCACTCCTCATCCGCCACTCAGCACGCGAGTTCAATCGCGATGTGCATGATCTGGTGAATCCGCTTACCGATGAAGGTCGTCACCACTGCCGGTTGTTCGGCGCAGCGCTACCCAAGCAGCTTTCGGTCAGGGGTTATGCGAGCCCGCCGGAACGCTGTATGGAGACGGCGAAGATCGCCATTCAAAGCCACGCGGAGGCGGGTGGTACGGGCAACAAAACACGGCCGGTCGAGAGCCTTGGCGTCTTCTACGCGCTTGATCAGATCAAAATGTGGAAGGCACTTGGTGGCTCCAACGGACTCGGCGGATTCGTCACCCGTTGGGCGGCGGGCGATGTACCGACAGATGCGATGATTCCTGCCGATGATGCCGCGCAGTTGATTGCACGATCGACGCTGGCGCGACTACGCAGCGGTTCGGAGACGAATCACCTGGACCTTTGTGTCACCCATGACATGACAATCTTGATGATGCGGGATCGCCTGCTTGGAGAGGCCGCAGCGGAGCATTCGGTGGAGTTCCTCGAAGCGCTTGCGCTCTACGAGGATCAGGGGCGGGTTTGGATGCAGAGCACCGTGGGTGGTGCCGTCGACATCAGTCGCGTGGTTAAGTAGACAATTCAGCGTGTAGATCAGCGTGTAGATCAGCGTGTAGAGAGGTGTGACATCCGTGTCACATCCATTCTCGATCAGTGCTCAGTGGCGGCAATGCCGATCATGCTGGTGGTGCTGATCGAATGGACTCCCATGGCGCGGCGGCCAGTGGTCGTGCCGACGGTCATCACGATCGCGCCAGTGACCACGATCATCATGGTGCCGGTCATAACGACGATCGTAACGATGATCATCGTGATAACCCCGGTCGTACCCCGGACCGTATGCATACCGTTCCCGTGGCTGCACATGCAGCGTCACCGCATGCACTTGAGCTCCTTCACGCACATACAAACGCCACTTCCCATCGTCAAAGTGCGGGGCGCGAATGTAGTTGTGACCAGGTCGCAGTTCAGTGCGTGGTGCATAGTTGCTGCCGACCCGGAGTAACGCGTGCCCGCCATAGCCGTAATGGCTGGGTGACGCATGCACAGTGATACCGGTCAGGTAGTAGTGATCGGTGTCAAGACCCGCGTATTTCTCCAGCCAGCGTTTGATGTTGAGTTCACCGTTTCCGTACAGGTTTCCGTCGACCCGAAACGACTGCTGGCCACCTCCGGAGTAACCACCCGCAGCTGCATTACCGGCAGCTGCCAGCAGTAGCAGTGCCACCATCAGGCGATTGCTGCTGCGAACGATCCTTCCATGTGTGGTTTGGGTGACCATGGCGTCTCCTTGAGTGATCAGGGTAAGGCCATTGTCGGGGTGTAAGGCTGAATCGGCAGTGAATCCGGAATGAACGGAGGTTAAACAACTTCGCGGGAATGGAATGCACATCTCGATGCGCGGATCAAAGCAGCACCGGGTTGAGGTGGTGTCGTGTGAGTGATGCAGGCCGTCAGACCACCCGACCTGCCCGCACGCCCGTGTACGCCCCGTCCTTAAGCGCGATCTGGCCGTTGACCAGCACCGTGCTGTATCCGCGGGACTTGCGCACATAGCGGCGGGCTTCCCCGGGGTAGTCGTGCACAAACTGCTCGGCACTTACACCCACGGTTGCGGGATCAAAGATGACGATGTCCGCAGCCAAGTCTACTTTGAGCAGTCCGCGGTCATTAAATCCCCAGTCCCTGGCGACTTCTCCGGTCATCCGATGCACGGCTCTTGCGAGACTCAGGTGCCCGGTTTCTCGTACGTAGTATTCAAGCAAGTGTGTGGTATCACCTGAACCACAAAATTGGCTGATATGTGCACCGGCATCGGATGCACCGAAGTGGCAGAGCGGGTGGTCGATCAGTTTCGCGACGGCGGCTTTGTTGGCGTTGATGACGTTCTTCAGTTGGAATTCCGTTTCCAGGTTGTCTGCAAGTGCGATATCGAGGATCACTTCACCGAGCGCTTTGCCTTCGGTCTTGGCGATCTCCCTCAGCGTGCGCCCCCTGTAGGCGGCGTTAGCTTCGCAATGAACCTCCCCGACGACCACGTAACGAAGTGTGCTTGCCATGCCCTTGGCATGGTTCACCTCATTCACCAATGTCTCGCGTTGGGCTGGATCGCCGAACTGCGCCAGGCGTTCGCTGGCGGGCAGATCCATGATGGCTTTCCACCGCGGCATCGTCAGTAACATCAAACTGGTTTCAGAAAGGCGCATGTTCAAGTCAAAACAGCGTGGCATCACCTGCCCGAAGACGCGTGCGCCGCGTTTCTGCAACGCTTCCAACACATCAATGATCGGTTCTGCGAGTGGTGCGCTTGGTGAACTCATCACCGGCTGGACGCTACCGACAACTCTGGCAGCAAGGCTGATTTCTCCAAGTTCTTCGATGTTCTGAATTTCCCGGCGAGGGTCGGGAAAGAACGGCGCAATTTGCCACACACCACGTCCACTCTTGGCCATGGCTTTAGCGAGTGCGATGCGTTCTTTCAGATCGGCGTACCGGCTCGGTACCGGTCGCCCTCGCTCGTCCATATCCAGGTGCGAAGAGGAGATTCCGAGCGCACCCGCTGCCATGGCTTCTTCGATGATCACGCACATGGCGGCGATTTCTTCATCGGTGGCCACCCGTTCCCAGTTCGCAGCGCCCATCACGTAAAGGCGCACGGCGGAATGCCCGATCATGGCACCGACGTTGATGCCGAGGTTGGGGCGAATGTGGTCGAGGTACTCGGGGAACGTCTCCCAGCTAAACGGCACAGCTTGATCAAAGGTCAGCTTCTTGATGTCTTCAATGACGCTAAACATGCTAACCATCTTGTCGGCACCACTGCGGCCGCGGATCGGTGCGAGGCTCAGTGAACAATTGCCCGTCACCACGGTCGTGACCCCATGTTCGAGGGAGGGGCTCGCGAAGCCATCCCAGCACAGCTGTGGATCGAAGTGGGTGTGGATATCGATGAAACCCGGTGCGACGACCTGACCGCTCGCATCCAGTTCCTGATCGGCGCTGACAGCGCGTAAATCCCCCATGGCCGCGATCTTGCCGTCCTTAACGGCAATCTCCCACGGCACCGGTTCACTACCGGATCCATCGATCAGCTGCGCGTTGCGAATTACCAAATCATAAGACGACATAACAGCTTCTCTCGATTGTTCGGACTTCATTCATTGCTAAAACGCGCGACATGATCATCGAGCGTCTGGTGAAAGTGACGGATGCGCTTTTCCTGGTAGGACGACAACGTTACACCGTTCTTAAACGACGCCTTCAACCCATCATGGACCGCTGCCATATTGCTCGTATCCTGGTCGAGCACCACCGCGAGGCCACCCAACGATGGGACGCTGCTCCAAGGGGTGTGGATGTCCAACAAAGTCATCGGCTTCGGTGCTGGTTTAGGCGTGCCTTTAGGGTGACGCATGATGTACCCCACTTCCATCAACGTTTCTTCGTGGCTGTCGTTCCAGGGTCGAAAGCGCTACCACATGTTCGGTCCGTACCCACCCCAGAGCATGAAGTTCGGAAACACAACGTAGTACCAGCCATCGACAAGCTCAGCATCTGACAGATCGGGTACGGGGTAGCCGAGCTGTGCCTCCACCTGTTTGCGTTTGAGATCTGCAACGGCCGTGCGGGCGGTTTGACCCTCGGTGAGTACGAACTTTTCTTTGTCATCCGTCCTCCGACCCATCCACTCATCGAGCACCTCCTGTTCGTTCACCTGATCGACGACGTAAGAACTTGGTGCCGCAAACGCGCCCATCATCCGGTTAACGTGAGGCTTGCCTTCCCACACGTCGTACTGACTGCCGAAATCATCAACACTCGCCAGAATCTGGGGATGGGTTTCGAGCGAATGCATCGCTTCCATGAAGGCCTCCTGGATGATCTTCCAGTTACCCTTCAGTACTTTGCCCACGTGCACACCCAGATAAGACTGATCCCAGGCATATGGCTGATAGTGCCGCCAGATCGGATCGAGAAATTGTTCAAGCGGCATCGGATCGGGATCGGGGTTGATGAACACCCAGCCTGCAAAAGTTCCGGTGTGAACTTCCGGCAAGCTGAAAGCATCGGCTTTCACTTGAGGGAAATCCCATTCACACGGTATGTGCATCAGATCCCCCTCGAGAGACCACGTGAATCCATGAAACGGACAGCGGAATTTATCTGCATGTCCTGAATCCATCCTCAGTTTGCGACCTCGATGCAGACATGCGTTGGGATAGGCTTTGATGGCGCCTGTCGTTGTGCGAGCGATCAGGAATGAACGTATGCCAATGTCATAAACGTGGAAGTCTCCCGGTTCCGGAATGTCCTCTTCGCGACACGTCACTTGCCAGACGTGGTCCCAGATTTTCTTTTCCTGCTCGTACCAGGCGCGGTCGATGTAGCGGCGCTTATCTACATCGGCGAGGCCAAGGTCCGTATTGCCGCGTTCTCGCAGGCTCTGAGCGGGTTCGGGTCTATCCCGGTCGAGATATTGTTGATACGTCGTGTGCGGAAGTGCTTGTGCAGGGATCTTCTGCAGGTCATAACCCATCATGTTCTCCTGTAATTCATCACGCCTGCGCTGGGTGTACCGAGTTCATTCTGAACGCGCTAGTCGCCGCGCGTTCCTGCGCTCCAGTGCCATACGTAGTCTTTGATGTCGTGCCTCCGTGATCGGATAGCGCCACACCATGAGTGCTGCGATGCCATTGCACAGTGGCGAACTAAGAATGAACAGCCACTGGAGGAACTGACGTTGGTCCGGAACTTCAATCAGCCCAGGTGCAGCTTCAAGGCCAGCGCCTGCGAGGATCCAAAGGACGATGGCAGGTCCGACGGCAAGCGCAAGTTTCAATACCATGGACCAGGTCGCGAAGAAGAGCCCTGCACGGTTTTCCCCGGACATGAGCGTATCCAGATCAATTACATCAGCCTTCATGGAGTTGCTAAGGGTTGCCGATGCCCCCAACGAAAATCCTGTCACAGCGACGATGGGAATCATCCAGAAGACATCACCCACATCCAATAGGAAGTAGAACGGATTGGCGCAGACGAACAGGACCATGGCCGCGCACCATGCGCGGTGTTTGCCAATCTTCTTCGAAACCCAGATCCAGAAAGGAATGCCGGCCAGGTTCGCCACATAGTTCACGAACAAGATCTCAATGCCGGCGCTTTCAGCGCCGAGTACGCTGCGGACATAGAAGATAAATAGCGTCGCGGATATAGCCACCCCGATGTGTGTGAAAAAAAACGCGGCCAATAATCGTTTGAAGGGTCCGTTACGCATCATCAGCCGCAGGCCCTGCCGAATAAACACACGCGACGGAGGAACCTTGTTGGGGTCCGGCACATAAATCATCGTCAGACCGATGGTGATCGGCAACAACAACAGCATCATCACGCCCATCATAGTCACGACCGCAGGGGTGCCACCGAAGCCGAAGTAGATCAAGGCAATGGTTGGGATCGCCTGGGCGGATGCTGTCGCGACAAGCCCTGTGGCGGTTCGCCAACCCGTGATCAGCGTGCGTTCGTTATAGTTGATTGAAAGTTCCGACGCCCATGCGTAATAGGGGGCAAAGATCATTGTCCACCCTAACCACAACATCATTGCCGACACGAAGAACCACGCAATCCCAGGATCGGAACCAAGAAAAACAGCGCGTAAGCGCTCAGCATCGAAATCGGAACTCCGGCCACCATCCAGATACGACGGCGCCCGAACCTTGAACGGGTGTGGTCGCTGAGATAACCCACGATAGGATCGGTGACGACGTCGGAGAGTCTTGCGATGAGCAGCGCAGTGCCTACCAACGCGGCACTTAAGCCGAGATCCTGAATGTAGTAGTTGGGAATGAAGGTCAATAGCGGCAGTGCCGCAATCGCGAGCGGCATCTCGCTTAAGCCGAAGAAAAACAGGAGGCGCTTGGAGAGCGGTTGGTGCGTAGCTCCGTTCATCATGCTCCCCCAACCGCTGCTTTTGTCTGTTCCTAACCAAATCGACCGAGGTAAGGCCGCTTTGGATCAATTGACCAACATGCCACCTTCGACCGCCAGCACGTGCCCCGTTGTGTAAGCGGATACATCCGAACACAGCCACAAAGTCGCTTCGGCGACTTCCTGCGTCCGACCGAATCGTCCCAGTGGCATCCTTTTAGCTACGGGTTCGGCAGCCAGGCCGCGCCGAGTGAGGGCATCTTGAAGCATCGGTGTGTCGATGTTGCCAGGTGCGATGGCGTTCACCCGAATACGATCAGCCGCATAGTCCATGGCGGCCTGTTTCGTCAGTCCGACCACGGCGTGTTTGCTGGCACCATAAACCGGTTGACGAGCGACAGGCTTAAACGCGGTTGTTGATGAGATGTTGACGATGGATCCACCACCGTATTGAAGCATCGCTTTCAATTGGTACTTCATGCACAGGAACACTCCGCGCAGGTTCACCGCCATCATGCGATCAAAATCCGCGCTTTCGCAGTCAGAAAGACGTGCAAGCTCAAACTCAATGGCAGCAGCGTTCACTGCACAATCGAGTTTTCCGTGTTGATTTAATGCCGCCTCCACAAAGGCGGCGACGGCGTGTTCCGATGACACGTCAGTACTGCGATAGAGCACATCCGGGAGCGCCTGAAGAACCTCGTTGGGCTGCGCGTGCACATCCGATGCGACGACGTGCGCACCTGAATCGACGAGTGCTGCCGAAATGGCAGAACCCATGCCTCCATTGGCACCGGTCACCACGACAACCTTTCCAACCAGATCCGCAAATCGTGTCACTTCAATTCTCTCGCACTCGCTGTTGGTAGCGCCCTGAAGGCACGCTACAACATTGAAGGAGATACTGCGCGCACCAAGTAAGTGTGTGCCATGAAGTTGTGTCTTTTTAGGAGAGGTAGGACACCGATTTACCCGGTGCAGATCATTGAATCGGTCAGCTTACGGCGCAAACCGGGATGCTGAGTTGAGAAGGATGAAGTGGTTGAAGCTTTAGAGATGAACAGGCAGAAGGAGGTGGTCGTCCTTGACCCATTAACTTCCTGTTGATTTGAGCCTAGTACGTATTCGCGATTTCGCCAGCGCGGACGCCAATTTTCAGGTTGTTTATGGCGCGGTGCCCGTTGTGAGTGGTTTTCCTGCCCGCACCCACTCGCTCATGCTGCCGTCGTAAACCGCCACATTAGGGTGTCCTGCGAGCACGCAAGCAAAGGCGTCGATAGTGGCGGAGATGCCACCACCGCAGTAAGCGATGACTCGGGGCTTCGCGAGTAAGCCACTTGAGGTGAGTGCTTGCTTAAGTTGATCGACCGGTTTAAACGCACCGTTGTCGAGCAAGTCCTCGTAGTGAAGGTGCATGCTGCCGGGGATGTGACCGGCGCGACCGTAGTTGAAGTCACCTTCACCGGTGTAGAGGTTGCGGGACAACGCGTTGACCGTGCAGATGCCTCCGTCGAGTGCTTGCTGCATCCCCTCGAGGTTGACGAACCATTCGCTTCTGGGGCGAGGGTTGACCGAGCCTTGGGTATAGGTTTGTTCACCCGCAACCAGCGCGCCACTCGCAGTTTTCCACTTTGCAAGGCCGCCGTTGAGAACCCGCACATTGTCGAGGCCAAGCCAGCGCAGCATCCACCATGCGCGTGTCGCCCACATCATGTGACCCGAAGAATAGAGAACGACCTCACGGGTATCATCGATGCCGCGCGCTCCAACAGCCGTAGCGAGTGCGTCCGTAGAAGGCAAGGAGAAACCAATGCCGGTGGTGCTGTCCGACCAGGCACGAATCAGATCGATAAACGCTGCGCCCGGAATGTGCCCCTCGAGATATCCCGCAAGTCCGGATTCGGCGCGATAACCGGTTTTCGCCGGTGTGAGAAACACCGCTGTGTCATAGATTCGCAGCTTCGCATCGGCAATGCGACGCTTGAGTTCATCTGCTTCGATCAGGTGATTCATTCGGCTTCTCCTACAGAATCGGGTGAGTGACTGGTGCCAACACGCTGCAGCGATTTCTGAACAACCTTTTTCAGGCGCGACGGTGTGACCCGTGCCACGGTAACTTCGTCACAGCTATTAAAGGCTGCAAACTCGTTGATCCCGCGTGCCAGTGCGTCGAGTAGATCATCATCTGCCGGCACATCGAGATGCAGATGCCGCAGCTCAAGACGCTTTTCACTGCGATGAGCCTTCGCATCCACGCGCCCGACAAAGGCATCACCAAAGAGCAGCGGTAGACAAAAATAGCCGTACTTGCGTTTAGGTTCCGGCACATAACACTCGATGGTGTAATCGAAGTTAAAGAGCCTCTGACCACGCTCGCGGTGGATGACGGTGTTGTCGAATGGGGAGAGTGGACGAACAGAAGGGTGGCGAGGCGCAGGCAGCCGCGCTTCCCAACGATCCGCCTGCACGAACCAGGTTTGACCATCCTCGAGCTTGAGTCGGGTGATCAGTCCGGCATCCACGCGACGTTCAAGGGTTTCGGCAACGGCTTTGCGTAACGGAACATCACGTCGCAGATGGGTAAATGTCGGCAGCTGCGCACAGCCATGGCTTTGTAACGTGCGCTCGACCAGATGCTCTGCGTATTCAGCCATGGTGGGTAGTTTCGTATTGATCGTTGCGGGCAGCACCCTCTCGGTGAGGTCGTAGGTTTTCTGAAAACCATCCCGCGCAATCACCATGAGTTCACCTTCCATGAACAGTTGTTCAAGGGCGCCTTTGGCCGGTTTCCAGTCCCACCAGCCACTTTTACTTTCGCGTGGATCCTCGAAGTCGCGCGACATGAGCGGGCCTTCGTCGCGAATGCGGCCGAGCACGGCGTTAACGAGGTCACGATTGCGACTACGCATCCAGCGTTCCTGGCTGTTGCGAAACCGCTCCATGCGAGGACGTGCGAAACGAAAATCTTCTATGGGCAGAAACGCTGCGGCGTGTGCCCAGTATTCGAATATGCGGCCTCGTTTCAGCAGTCGATCAAGAACTCTGGGCTGATAGCCGGGAACCCGGCTGTGCAGGACATGGTGATGGGCGCGTTCAACCACTGAGATCGTGTCAATTTGCACATAACCGAGCTGACGGATCGTCTTTTCAACGGCGTCCGGTCCACGTCCGAAGGGAGCGGTCTGATGTAGTCCTTGAGCAGCGATGGCCATACGACGAAGTCGTGGAATGACCACTGCACGTGATGAATAGACCTTTGTGGTTGCCGCTCCGATGACCAAACCGCAGAATGCCCCGTCCCTCAAGTGGCCCCGGAGTGTATGAAAGCCACCTGCAAAGCGCACCTCTTCGTTCTGATCCTGATCACATCATTCCGTGCCGAAGCCATCGCTCCGGAAGCGGTGTTTGGTGAATCAGGCATGGTGGCCACGAGGTCTGCACTGGCATCACAAGTCGGTGCGGACATTCTGGCGAAGGGCGGGAACGCCATCGATGCGGCGGTGGCGACGGGATTCGCGCTGGCAGTGACCTATCCTTCCGCAGGCAATCTTGCGGGTGGTGGCTTCATGGTCATTCGTCTCGCTGACGGCACCATCATCGCCAACGACCACCGTGAACGCGCACCGCTTGCCGCAACTCGCAACATGTATCTCGACAAAGATGGCAACGTGGTGCCGGAGCTTTCCACTCACTCCCACCTTGCGGTAGGCGTGCCAGGTACTGTGGACGGTTTGCTCGACGTGCTGGAGAAATACGGCACGATGTCGCGGCGTGAAGTTCTGGCGCCTGCCACCCTCCTTGCCCGTCGCGGATTCCCTATTGATCTCGATATGGCGAGAGATCTCGAAGCGCAGTTACCGCGCATGTCGAAGTACCCGGCGAGCATGGCGATTTTCAGTCACGACGGTAAGCCCTGGAAGCGAGGCGATGTACTCCGTCAAAAGGACCTCGCTGCAACGCTCGAGCGCATCCGCGCGAAAGGGCGTGATGGTTTCTACAAAGGACAAACGGCAGAGCTGTTGGTTGCGGAAATGCAGGCTGGTGGTGGCCTGATCGCACAACAAGATCTTGATGAGTATCAAAGCGTCTGGCGTGAACCCGTAACAGGGACGTATCGAGACCATCAGATCATCAGCATGCCGCCGCCTTCGTCAGGTGGTGTGCTTCTGATCCAGCTGCTCAACATGCTCGAACCGTATGATCTCAAAGCCATGGGCTTTGGCAGCGCCGACGCCGTACATCACATGGTGGAAGCTGAACGGCGCGCTTATGCGGATCGGGCTGAACATCTGGGTGACCCGGATTTTTTCCCGGTGCCTATCACGAAGCTCATCGACAAAAATTATGCGTTAGCCCGTTTTGCGGATTTCGCGCCAGACAAGTCGAGCCGCAGCACTGACATTCGCCCGGGCTCTTTTCCTGCCGAGAGTCCCGATACTACCCACGCCTCGTTTATTGACAAGGCAGGCAACGCCGTCGCATACACAACGACGCTGAACCTCTCTTATGGTTCGAAGATCGTCGCCTCGGGTACCGGCATGTTGCTCAACAACGAGATGGACGACTTCTCTGCCAAACCCGATACCCCCAACGCTTACGGTTTGCTCGGACGAGAAGCCAATGCCATCCAGCCGCGCAAACGAATGTTGAGTTCGATGACACCCACCATCGTTGCCAAAGACGGCAAGGTTGTTTTGGTGACGGGCTCGCCCGGTGGAAGCACAATCATCACGACGACGCTCCAGGTCATCGTCAATGTCATCGACCACGGAATGGACTTGTCAGCGGCGGTTGCGAGCCCGCGGTTCCACCATCAGTGGCAACCCGACGCGATCATTTTTGAGAAAAACGGGTTGTCGCCAGATACGGTGAAAGTCCTTAACCAGCGCGGGCATCAAGGGCTAACGCCGTGGGCATATGGACGCGGGATTGGAGACGCCAACTCGGTGATGGTTTTGCCGGAAGGTTTTGCCGGGATGGCGGATCCGCGCAACCCAGGCGCCGCGCTCGCACCCTGACGGACGTAAAAAGGGGTGCCGATGGGCATCTCACTCCCATTTTTCAAGGTCTTGTTTTCGCTCTGGCGCGTACCCACCAAGGGGTCATCGCCTGCTGCTGTCGCCAGTGGGCGTTTAACCTTGAGGACAAAGACCATGAGTCTGATTCGATACAGCCCGATTGATGATCTCTTCCGTACCTTCGCCAACCTCGGTGAGCCCGGAGGCCGTGGTGAGTTTTTGCCGGATGTGCACATCGTTGAAGTGGAAAACGCCTATCTGATCGATGTAGACCTGCCAGGGGTTTCCCGCGAGGGCACTCATGTGGCCGTCAACGAAGGCATCCTAACGATCAGTGGCGAACGCAAAGCGGCGGATGCGGAAGGCGCACGAGTCCATCGCAGTGAACGCACTTTGGGCAAGTTCAGCCGCACTTTCCGGCTACCGGAAAACGCCGATGAAGGTGGTATCTCTGCACGCTCGGAGCATGGTGTTCTGCGATTGACCGTAGCCAAGCAGGTGAAGGCTGTGCCGCGGCGAATTGAGGTGGAAGTACACTAAATTTTCGGCTCCCGGCATGGTGAGGCAGCGCTCGTTTGAGCGCTGCTTTCACCAAAATGGCGGTTCCGCCATGTTCAAGCGTGCCGAGGGATGTTTGGCCTCCAGTGATCAGGCAGAATACTCGCCCGTCTGACCCGGTCTATGCTGTAGATAACCTGGGTCGAAAAATCCTTCCTTACCTGACGCTTAAGAGGCCGCATGAGCATCGACACCTTCAAGACCAAGAAGACCCTCAAGGTCGGCAACCGTGAATACGATTACTTCAGTCTGCCGGACGCGCAGGCGCGTGGTCTCGGCGCCGTCGACAAACTGCCGGTCTCCCTGAAAGTCCTTCTCGAAAACCTGTTGCGTTTTGAGGACAACATTACGGTTTCGCAGGCGGACATTCGTTGCCTCGCGAATTGGGCAACCAACCCGCCTGATGATCAGGAAATCGCTTATCGCCCCGCGCGCGTACTGATGCAGGATTTCACTGGCGTGCCGGCTGTCGCAGACCTCGCCGCTATGCGCGGAGCCTTGGTTGCTGCGGGTAAGAATCCCGTG
>SYFY01000009.1 GCA_005799745.1 Gammaproteobacteria bacterium | reverse complement strand
CATGATCTGTCCGGACTGACAATACCCACACTGCGGTACCTGCTCATCGATCCAGGCCTGTTGCACAGGATGGAATTGCCCTTCCTGACCAAGTCCTTCGATGGTGGTGATCTCGGCACCCACGGCTGCTGCAACCGGCGTCACACAACTGCGAATCGCAGCCCCGTTCAGATGCACCGTGCAGGCACCACACTGGGCGATACCACATCCGAATTTGGTTCCGGTAAGGCCAAGGTTTTCACGCAGAACCCAAAGCAACGGGGTTGCCGGGTCCACATCGATCTGGCGCGGCGCACCGTTGACGCGGATTTCGATCACTGCTGTCTCCGAGTGGACTAAAGATCAGGGCGGCATTCTATGTGCTCGAAGCTGATTTGGCTCTTCGTTTCCGCCGATGTTCCGCTGTCCAACGCAGCACGCGCACAGTTACAGTGCGGCATCGAGAGACCTTCCGGGAGAACATAACGTGCCAACACTGAACCACGACGGGGTTGAGCTTCACTTCGAGACCTGGGGTCGCGGCCCGGCGATTCTGCTGACCCATGGGTACTCTGCAGATACGACCATGTGGACCCCGAATATCGAAGCCTTGTCAGGGGATCACACCCTGATCCTCTGGGACATTCGCGGGCATGGCCGCTCGGGTGCGCCTGCCGACATAGTACGCACGGAACAGCGGATTGGATGACCTCAGCATGAAACGCATCACTGGAAGCCACGTCCCACCCGGGCCGGTAAAACGGTTTGGTCGGAACGATTTGATGAGACGTGTCCTCATGACGCTTCTCCTTGCCTCGACCTTCGCCAGCCCGGCCTGGTCATCGACGCAATCGTCATTGAACGGTTCGCGGACACTGACGCTCGATGTTTTTCTGGACGAACGCCCGATCGGATCGCAGCGCTTCAGCCTGCAACCCGTGCCAGGCGGTACCCGTATCGTTTCCGCAGCCGACTTTGAAGTACGCATCCTTGGCTTCAAGGCGTTTGGCTACAACCACCGCAATCAGGAAGAGTGGCGTGGTGGCTGCCTCGACAAGATACAGTCAACCACCGATTCCAATGGCCGCCGTTATCAAGTCGACGGCGGCGCCTTAAACGGTACGTTCACCGTGAACGCCACCGGGATCACCAGGCAGATTACGGATTGCGTCGGCTCTTTTGCCTACTGGGACAAGTCGCAACTGCTTTCCCGCAACAAGTTGCTCAATCCACAGACAGGGGAACACATGCCCGTCGAGGTGACCCGGCAGGGAGAGGGCGTGTTGCGTATCGGCAACCGCGATCTGCGCGTCGAGCGCTACGTCATCACCGGCAAGGGCATAGACATCACGCTCTCCTATTCCCCTGTTGACGGCGACTGGCTCGGTCTTGACAGCCGTGTCGAAAATGGTCGCACGCTACGCTACCGACGCAGTTCAGCCGAACTGACGGATGCAACCCTTGCCCAAGGTTCTTCATGAAAGCACTCGCAATTGCAACCGAACGGAAAGATGCATCGAGATCATCCTGGTTGTCGGTACTGATGGTCACCCTGTTATCGTCTCTCGGCCTGAGCGGGTGTTCCACCAGCCAGGACTTTCCGCCAATTCCAGCGCCGGATCGTGTCGATCTGTCGAAATTCATGGGCGACTGGTATGTCATCGCGAACATTCCGACCGTGATTGAAAAGCAGGCCTATCAGGCAGTAGAGCGATACCAGCTCGATGAGGATGGTTCCATCGCAACCACGTTCTCGTTTCGGGATGGTGGTTTCGGCGAACCCGTCAAGACCTATCATCCACGCGGCTTTGTCACCGACACCACCACCAACGCCGTCTGGGGCATGCGTTTCATCTGGCCGTTCAAGGCTGACTACCGCATTGCTCACGTTGACCATCAATACCGGGAGACCGTTATCGCGCGTACTGCCCGAGACTATGTATGGATCATGTCGCGTTCACCGACGCTGTCCGAAAATGACTACTGTCGTCTGCTGGAATTTGTTGCCGACCTGGGTTATGACCTGTCCAGGGTTCGCCAGGTGCCACAGGTAGATGGCGGCCCGCTGATCGTATGTCCATCTGCAGAGACCAAGCCATGACAAGCGTTGGAGTTGCCTGCTTTTTGATCGCAGCAGATAATCATCGTTCACCAAACAGGTCGGCCGAACACCGTGTCCATCATGAATAGCCCGTACCTGCTCATCGCCAGTGTGCTGTTTTCAATCAGCGTAGCGCCAAACGCCATGAGTATTGAAAAACTCAACTACACGATTGAAGCGACGCTCGGCGACGTCGAGGTTCGCAACTATCCCGCACACACACTGGCGACGATGGCCGTTTCCGAAGACTTCGAGAATGCCGGGAACACCGGCTTTCGGCCCCTGTTCTCATTCATCACCGGGCGAAACAGTGAAGACGAGGATATCGCCATGACTGCACCGGTGCTGCAAGCGCCCGCTGAACAGGGATGGCTCGTCTCGTTTGTCATGCCTAGTCAATTTGATCGCAGTTCGTTACCCGTCCCGAACGATACGCGTATCCAGATCACTGACATTGCCGGCGAACGGCTGGCCGCCATTCAGTACTCCGGCAACTGGAGCCACGAACGCTTCGAGAAGTTCGAGGCACGATTGATCGAGGTTCTGGCGAAATCCGACTGGAAAATCTGTGGGGAGGCGCGATGGGCACGCTACGATCCACCCTTCATGCCATCGTTTATCCGCCACAATGAAGTACTCATACCCGTTGCCAAGACTTGCGGATGACAACCTCGTGAACACCACCCGCAATTTCGCCCGAAGTTGTCGTGCCCTGTGCCTGTCATGAATGAACAATTTGTCATCCTGCTCGTCGAGGATCATCTGCCGCTGGCCGAGACAATCGGCGCCTATCTCGAGGAAACGGGCATCGCGGTCGACTTTGCGCCCAATGGCCTTACCGCCCTGCATCTGGCCGTGACGAACACCTATGACGCCATCGTTCTGGATATCGGCTTGCCGGGCGTGAACGGTCTGGAGGTTTGCCGAAAGCTTCGTCAGGAAGCGCATTCAGCAACGCCGATCATCATGCTCACCGCACGTGATCAACTCGAGGACAAGCTCGCAGGCTTCGACGCCGGTGCCGATGACTATCTCGTCAAACCGTTCGCGATGCCGGAGCTCGAAGCTCGTCTGCTGGCCATTATCCGAAGGCGACGTAGCTCTGCGTTCCAGGACCACTATGAGATTGGCGATTTGATCCTTGATGCAGCCAGGTTCACCGTCACCCGTGCCGGCCGCAGCATCCGCCTGTCAGGCAAACAGTTTGACCTGCTGCATCTGCTGATGCGCGAATCACCGAACCTGGTCAGCCGGGAATCTGTCGAGCGCGTGTTATAGGGCGACTCGGTCCCGGACAGTGATGCCCTGCGTTCGCACTTCTACAACCTGCGCAAGCTGGTCGACAAGGACTTCGACTACGAGATGATCGAGACCATTCCAGGAAAGGGTTTTCGGCTGGTCGCCCGCAGTCAAACCTGAGATCCAAAACGCAGCGTGATGGTGGTGCCGATTCCGCTTTCACTCTCGATGTCTACTGTCCAGTGCAGCCGGCTTGCAATACGTTGCACAATCGCCAGGCCCAGTCCATGGCCCGACGCCAGATCTCTGGCCGCAGAACCTCCACGGAAAAATGGCTCGAATGCGCGCCGGACTTCTTCAGCATTCATGCCGACACCGGTGTCACGTACGACCAGAAAGTCAGCCCCCACCACCACGGTAATCGTGCCGTTGCGGGTGTAGTTGAGTGCGTTGGCCAACAGGTTCGAAAACGCAATGCCTACCAGCCGATCAGGCGCATCGATGTGCGCCTGGGCCTGCTGGTCCAGGTGAATGGTGTTGCCGGTAGCCAGAGCGCGATCCTGCAATAACTCGATCTGCTCGAGAATCAGCCCGTTCACATCAGCGCCACCCAACTTCACAGGGATGTCGTCTTCGCGCGCCAACAGCAGGAGGCTTTCTGTCAGGGCCTGCATGTGCATCACTGCGCGACGCATTCGGAGCAGGCATTCACGCTCGCGTTCCGGGCGATCCGTGTTGCGATCCAGAAGATCCAACGATGCACCCAGCACAGCCAGCGGAGTTCTGAGTTCATGGCTGGCATCCCTGGCAAAGTCGCGCTCTCGCTTGGCAAACGCTTCCAGTCGGTGAGCAAATCGGTCGAGGGCATCGATCATCGTCGCGGTTTCGACATCGGCATCGCTGCGCAGATCTTCGAGATTGAGCTGTCCATCGCTCTGCAACAACGGCTTGTAGGCTTCGAGGCGCCTCGAGAGACGAACCAACGGCGAAACCGCCTGTTGCGAACGGCGATAGGTAAAGTAAGAAAGACCGTAGATCAGCAGGAGTACCAGGGCGCCGGGTATGACACCGAAATACAACGTCAGCCGTGACACCTGCTCCTGACGAAAGATCAGGTACAGACGACCCGCAGGGCCGTCAGAGACATGCAGCAAGGATTCGTTACCTTCGAACATGACCCGTCCGAAACCAGGCAACTCATCGCGCAAGGCCAGCGGTATCGAAGCGACATCACCCTCACGCGCCAGAAAGCCGACCATGTTGTCGGTATCGGGCAAGGATGCGTCGGCAGATAAGGCAAGTCGATTCCAGAAATAGTCTGCCTCGCCTTCAAGTGCTTCCCGTGAGAGTACATCGGTCACGATGTAGGCGATGGCGAACACCCCGGCGATGATCGTCAGACTGATGACAACGATCTGTATCGCAAACAATCGGCCGAGACGAGCGGAGATACCGGTTCGATCTGTTTGCGAATTGTTCTTCAATTCATCCGGCAGTGTGCGATCAGACATTCATCGTCCCCTCGAACGGCAAACAATACTCCGCGAGTCAGGAAAAAAAATCGCCAGCTCTGCGACCAGCGACCCACTCAGGTCCGTAGCCAGCAGTCTACGCGGTAACGGACACTGGCATTGATTCGGAGGTTGCCCGATTCGGTGAGCTCGCGCTGTTTGCTGTCGCGGAGCACTCGGTATCCTCACCATCATCAGGAAGCACCGCAGTCACCAACCCTGACTCGCAGCCCGCCTTCTGTCACGCAGCAGCAAGCACACGAGCGGCGCAGCCAGCAGTAGAACCAGCGCAGACACCCAAAGCGCTTCGCGAGTGCCGGTAACCGTGGCAACCCACCCACCCCCGAGTGCACCTGTCAGCGTCACGACTTGTGTAACCGTGCGCATGGCCGCATCCACGCGACCCCGTGCGCCTTCTGGCGCGTGCAGTTGTCGGAGTGTCCGGCCATGAATCATCGCAACCACTGAACCCGTATCGCCGATAACCTGATGCAGCACCAGGAGCACCACCCCGATCAGTGCCGCTGACGGCGCGAGGGGTATACACACCACACCGATTCCTGCGGCCAGCAAGCCAAAGGCAAGGGATCGACCGGCCCCGAGCTGACGACCCAGCGCAGGGGCCATCGCTGCCCCGGCAAGCGAACCGAGTGCACCCGTCGCAAACACCAACCCCTGAATCCCCGTCTCCATGGCGAGATCCCGAGTCACGTAGATCATGTAGGTCGCGCTGGAGATGCTGAAGCTCAAGGTCATCAGGATGTCGCTGATCAGCAGCGTACGCAGCATGGAAGAGGTGCGCATGGCTGCAAACCCCAGCGCGGCATCGGCGAAGAAACGCTGATCGTCCGAAGTCATTGCCGGTGATGCATCCGCGCGCTCCGGTAGCCTGCGGATGAACCACGCAGAAGCCAGGTACGAAACCGCATCCGTGATGAGCGCCGTGAGTGGCCCAAAGAGTTGAAACAACCAGCCTCCACCCGCAAACGCCACCGACTCAGATGTACTCGAGGCTGCACTCATCTGCGAATTGCGGAGCGTCAGCGCGTCATCCGGGACGTTGTCAGCGATCCATGCCGAACGCGCCACTGAGAACGCCATGGCGGCGACACCGTTCACTGCGGCTTGCACCACCAGCATCCAGAATGACAAGACATCGAACGCGAACAGTGTGATGACGACAACCATGGCAAATGCGCGGACGGCATCGGCGATGACCATAACAACCCGTCTCGACCGCCGATCCACAAGACCACCCACCACCAACGTGCCGAGCGCACCCGCCGCTACATCGGCAATCACGAGCCACGCCATTTGCAATGGTGTCGCGTTCAGAAACAGCGCCGCGATCCAGGGAATCGCGAGGCGGCTCAACATCGAACCGAAGTTGGAGGCCACCTCGGAAGCGATCAGCCTGCGCATGCCTCCCGCGATCAGTTCATCCGGCAGCGCACTCAAACGGGATAGCCAAAGGTGGCCTGTACACCCAGTGGAATACCCAGCGCCCAGAACAGCAACAGGAACACCGTCCAAAAGAAGAGAAACGCCAATGAGAACGGCAACATCAT
>SYFY01000119.1 GCA_005799745.1 Gammaproteobacteria bacterium | reverse complement strand
CTTTGGCTTCGTCCACGCCAGCAACATCCGCGAAAGTCGTCTTGATTTGGTCTTCACTCAGAAGGCGGGCTTTCGACTTGCCGAAGGCCATCGGCCCACCTCGGCCACCCGCCCCGCCCTGCATCTGCCGCATGAACAACATGGAGACGGCGATGATGATGAGAATTGGGAAGCTCGCGAGCAAAAGCTGCGTCCAGAAACCCTGCTTTTCCGGCTGCGCCCACGAATGATCGACGCCATGGTTTTCGAGGTCATCAATCAGCTTTGGGTCGGGAATCTGCGGCAGGACGACCTTGAACTGGGTACCGCTCTTCTCCGTACCGATGACGACTCTGTCCCGGCTCTTGATGTCGCTGACTTGGTCAGCCCGCACCTTTCCAAGGAACTTGGAGTAGCTGATTTCCACCGGCTCTGGTTGCGGGCTGAAGTTATTGAACACCGTCAGCAAAACCGCAGCCAACACCAGCCAGATCAGGAGGTTCTTACCCATGTCAGTCAAGTGACTTACCTCTTCTGTTTAGCATCGGTCCTCTCAAGAGCTCACCTACCGATGCGATTGCACCCATCCTTGTCCTAAAGCTTACACCGGCTCTCGCATTTCCGCCGGCCGGAGGTCACACCGCCAACTGCAACTACTCCCGGCGCCAACCCGTCGCAACGACATAGGCCTCGCGGGATTCGCGCCGGGAAGCGTCCGGTTTCACCATGCGGGTGATCTCAAACTTCCGCTTCGTTTCCGCAAACCACGCATCCAACCCTTCGCCGTGAAAGACTTTCACCACCAAGGACCCCTTGGGTTTTAGCCATCGTCCGGCAGCGTCCAGCGTGAGATCGGCAAGATGAATCGACGTGGCCTGGTCTGCAGCTCTTATGCCACTGAGATTGGGGGCCATGTCGGACAAAACAAGGTCCAGTTTTTTGCCGGCGAGCAGTTCTTCAATCCGGACATCGACCCATTCTTCACCAAACTCACCGACGACCACCTGAACGCCCGGACCACCTGCTACCGGTAACGGGTCAACGGCGATGATGAGCCCACCGGGAATGCGTTCTGCGAGATAACGTGTCCAGCCACCTGGCGCCGCTCCTAACTCCAGCACTGCCTGTCGAGGCGCGACTAGCCGATATTTGCGATCCAGTTGCTCGAGCTTGTAGTGCGCGCGGGAAACGGTGCCTTCTTCATGCACTCGCTTGACGTACGGATCGCGACGCTGCCGGTCCAGCCAACGACCTGAAGAACTACTTTTTTTACCCACGGATCATTGCCCTGCGCTCGCCAGCCCGATTCACTAGAATGCGCGCCTCTATTTATCGTTGGATGGAATGCCATGCTGAATGCCAGCAGGCGGCGCACCTTGCGTCAGATCGCGCACCACCTTGATCCCGTTGTCAGTGTCGGCAACAACGGCGTCAGCCCAGCGGTTCTGACTGAACTCGAGCGTGCTCTGAAAGATCACGAGCTCATTAAGGTGAAAATTCATCAGAATGCTCGTGACGAGCGACAAGCAGTAATCAATGCCCTTTCCGTCGCAAGTCCCTGTGAATTGGTGCAGACCATCGGCAAGATCGTCGTTCTATATCGCGCGAATCCAGATGCAGACCCGGCGCTGTCCAACGTTCTTCGATCCGGATTGAAGTTGAGCTGAAAAACCGCGCACGTCAGACGTGCTGGACTTCATCAACTTCGTATTCTCTTTGACCACCCGGTGTCACCACCTTGACGGCGTCACCGACCGATTTACCGATGAGCGCTCGCGCGACAGGTGACGTGACCGAGATCTTGCCGATCTTCAGATCCGCCTCATCTTCACCGACGATCTTATACGTAACCGTTTCGTCGGAGGTGACATCCAGCAGCCGCACCGTCACCCCAAAGATCACCTTCTCGCCAGGAGGGATTTTGCGGATATCGATGATCTGCGCTTCGGCGAGCTTGCCTTCGATGTCGCGGATGCGGGCTTCGTTCAGTCCTTGCTCTTCCTTGGCAGCGTGATACTCAGCATTCTCGCGCAGATCGCCGTGCTCGCGCGCTACACCAATGGCCTTGGAGATTTCCTGGCGCAACGCACCCTTGCGGTTTAGCAATTCGGCTCGGAGCGCTTCGGCACCTTCAACGGTCATCGGTACGGGCATGATGAGGGAATTCTGTCCTATCGTTTACCAGACGGGCAAGCGCGCATGAAGCTCTTGAAGGCAATGTACCTCTTCGCTGACACCTTCACGAATGGCGGTACAAATCGCTTCCGCTGCCGCCATCGTCGTGGTGTAACAAACCTTCTTCGAAAGCGCGAGCCTGCGAATCACTGCGGACGCCTCAATCGATTGACGCCCCTCAGTGGTATTGATGATCAGATCAATCTTTTCGTTCTTGAGCAGATCAGCCACGTCCGGGCGACCTTCGCCGACTTTTTTTACGACCGCGCAATCGATTCCGGATTCGTTGATGACGCGAGCCGTCCCACGGGTACCGACGAGCTTGAAGCCGAGCCCTGCAAGTTGTCGCGCAACCACCTTCACGCCTTCACGGTCCGAGTGCTTAACACTCAGGAAAGCTCGACCACTTGATGGCACTGGCGATCCTGCAGCCAATGCACTCTTGCCAAACGCTTCGCCAAACGTCGACCCGACGCCCATAACTTCGCCCGTAGATTTCATTTCCGGTCCTAGGATCGGATCTACACCAGGGAACTTGTTAAAGGGAAACACCGACTCTTTAACGCTGATGTAGTTCGGCACGATTTCACGGGTGAAGCCTTGCGTCTCCAGGGATTTCCCGGCCATGCATCTCGCCGCCACTTTGGCCAGCGATTGACCGATGCATTTGGAGACAAAAGGCACAGTGCGTGATGCTCTTGGGTTCACTTCCAGCACAAAAATCTGGTGATCCTGAACTGCGAGCTGGACGTTCATCAGACCGATCACACCAAGCTCGACTGCCATCGCTTTGACTTGCTCGCGAATCGCGTCCTGGAGACGTGGTGACAAATCCCGCGGCGGCAGCGAACACGCGGAGTCACCGGAGTGAACACCTGCCTCCTCGATGTGCTGCATGATGGCGCCAATGACGACCTGCTGTCCGTCGCTGACCGCGTCCACATCCACTTCAATCGCCTGATCGAGGAAACGATCAAGAAGCACAGGTGAATCGTTAGAGACATCGACCGCACGCATCAGGTACTCGCGCAGTTCGTCGTCGTCATAGACGATCTCCATAGCTCGACCACCCAAGACATACGAGGGACGTACGACGAGGGGATAACCGATTTGTTGCGCAGCGGCGATTCCGGTCTCGATGTTGGTCACCGTACGGTTGTCCGGCTGCCGCAACGCGAGCTTCTCAATCATCACCTGGAAACGTTCACGGTCTTCGGCGCGATCGATGGCGTTGGCACTGGTGCCGATGATCGGCACACCAGCACGCTCCAGATGTTCAACCAACTTCAGCGGCGTTTGGCCGCCAAATTGAACAATCACGCCCATCGGTTGTTCGACGTCACAGATCGCGAGTACATCTTCCAAAGTCACCGGCTCGAAATAAAGTCGATCGGAAGTGTCGTAGTCCGTCGAGACCGTCTCCGGATT
>SYFY01000118.1 GCA_005799745.1 Gammaproteobacteria bacterium | reverse complement strand
ATACGGCATGCCGGGTTTAACCATCACCATGTCAGCGCCCTCTGCAATGTCCAAGGCCACTTCGTGCAGGGCTTCGTCCGTGTTTGCAGGGTCCATCTGGTAGGTGTCTTTCCCAGCAGTGCCAAGCGTGAGCGAAGAGCCGACCGCATCTCGGAAAGGGCCGTAGTAGGCAGAGGCGTACTTTGCTGCGTAGGACATGATGGCGGTGTTGATGTAGTCATGGTTGTCGAGTGCTGAGCGAATGGCCCCAACTCGACCGTCCATCATGTCGGAAGGCGCAATAACATCAGCACCTGCTTCTGCACAAACCAGGGCTTGTCGCTGCAGAGCTTCGACGGTGGGGTCGTTCACGATATGGCCATCGTCATCGAGCAAACCGTCATGGCCGTGGGATGTGTAAGGATCGAGTGCCGCGTCAGTGATCACCCCGAGATCGGGTAGTGCTTTTTTCAGTGCCCGCACGGTTTGCGGAACGAGCCCTTCAGGGTTGAAGGCTTCTTCCCCCTTTAACGTTCGAAGGTTCCGGTCCACGTTAGGGAAGAGTGCCACCGCTGGAATACCGAGCCCAAACGCTCGTTCGGCTTCGGCACACAGGAGATCAACGGAAAAACGTTCGATACCTGGCATCGCTGCGACGGCTTGGCGCTGATTTTGGCCGGCGATGACGAACATGGGATAAATGAGGTCTGCGGCGGATAACTCGTTCTCCCGAACAAGTGATCGCAAAAAGTTATGGCGGCGAGTTCTGCGCATACGTGTTGCGGGGTAGCGGCGTTCCATGGATGTTCCGTGTTGGTTCGCGAATCAGGCGTGGGCTTCAAAAACCCTGCGCAGGCGCTTGATGGCGCGCTGAGTCGTAGCAGGGTCGCCCAACAGCCCAGCCATTAGTGTGCCGCCACATAAGCCGCAAAGCGTATCTTCGGCAAGCCTCGCCGCCCGTTTAGGCTTCACCTGGCGCAGCTCACACAAGGTACTTTCGACCAGAAGTTGCCAGGTGCGGAGTTGGTCCCGAATTCGGGCTCGAATGGGTTCCGGGGCGGACTGTCCGAGCACGACCAAGAGACATGGCCGTTTGCCGAAATCTGTGTAGGCGAGATAGCCGTCGAGCATGGCGTCGAGCCGCTTCAGACCTGGTTCTGAGGAGCGAAGTGGGGCAAACACCGTCGCATCGGCAAGGGAGACCGCGCGATCAACAACGCGATTGGCCATCTGCAGTTTCCCATCAGGGAAATGGTGGTAGAGGCTCGCTTTGCTTAGCCCGGCGCTTTCCGCAACTGAAGCGATAGAAGCGCCAGCGAAACCCAAACCGCGGAAGACCTCCCCGATACGATCACAAAGTTCAGAACTGGAGTTCTCGTTTGAACGGCTGTACATGTCGAGGTCTTGAAATCGAACGTTCGGTTGGTTTGCAGTGTAGCGCGTTGACCATGGATTCCCAGCGGTTGTTATCACAGCCGAACGAGTGTCCGGATTGGTCGCGCGTATTACAAGGGGCGTAGGGTCGTGACTCACGGCGAGGCAGAGAGACTTGGATCCGAACCAAGCGGGCCACCGCCTGACACAGGCTTATTTCTGCAGCGCTTGCGACGCTTCGACCCGTTGCTGCATCTTGAGATGTATGGCGGGGTTTGCGGACGTCGAAATCCCGGAGGAACTGGCAGTGGCAGTGATCGCGGGCGATCGAACGGCTCATGGGCAAGTCTTTAAGCTGGTCTCACCGGCAGTCATGAGCGTTGCGTGGCGGATGCTCGGCACGCGCATGTCTGCGGAAGAGATACTCCAGGATGTCTTCATCCAGGTCATCGAGCGCGGAGGATCAATCGAACGCCCAGGCGCCTTGTTGGCATGGATCAGAACGGTGGCAATCAACGAATGTTTGATGCGCCTTTGTTCTCCTTGGCGACAACGGCGGGACGACGGTGAGTTCGCTGAGGATCAGGAAGACGGGCTCGACGGTGCGGCACGAATGGAGGGCCTCGGTGATGTGGAAAAGGCACTACTGGCGTTGCCGACTGAAACCCGAATGGTGATTTGGTTGCATGACGTTGAGGGCTATACGCACAAGGAAATTGGCGACGTCATGGGCAAGACCGCGAGTTATTCAAAGTCTCAACTCGCCCGAGGCTATGAAGGACTGCTCGCAAAGTGGAACGAGCGCAAAGAACTAGCCACCCATGAACTCGGTACTCGATAACAAGCTACCGAGGAGCCCGGTGTGAGTAGGTGCAAGAGTAGGTGCAAGAGTAGGTGAGTGATGGATAGGAAACCGACAATTGCGGAACTTTTGGCCGTGCGAGACGGCGATCCGCTCGAAGCTGAAGTCGCGACCCGTGTGCGGTCAGATTCTGAGGCGCAGATACGGATTGACCAGATGCGCGAAATTCAGACGGCGCTTCGGGCTCTTCCGAGCGGCCCTGCGGGGACGGAGGAACTTTGGCGCGAGATCGAGGCGTGGGCGGCAGCCAAGGTCGGTCTGCAGAAGGCGGGGCTACGACGTAGCCGTTGGCGGAGGATTTGGCCGCTTGGACTCGTCGCATCGGTCGGACTGCTTGCAGAAATGTTTCTGGTCAGCGACCCGGTACATGATCAATCTCTGGAAACTTCGCGGACCAACATCGTTGCCCTTCAGCAACAGTCACGTTTGATCGAAACACAGCTGATGCGAACGTCGAGTTATGCCGGCAGCGCCAGTGAACAGGCACTAATGTTCCGTTTGGCCGAAGTGGACGCTCAGCTGGCATCGCTGGACGATGGCCATTCGCTTCGGGGTCTTCGAGAGCGGGAACTTCTCTGGCAGAGACGAATTGAGCTGATGCTCGCGCTGCAGGCTGTGCAGCCTGCCGCTCAACCTTCCATCCAGTACGCCGTGTATTGAGGCGGGTCTTCACGACTCAGAACGTTCTTGGTTGGATTCAAGTAGTGATCGAGGTTAAGGGTATGAAGATCAAGTTGCTGAAGCTGACGCAGAGTCTGGTACTTCTGGCTTGTGGATGTCTGATGTCACTTGCGATGGCTGCAGAATCGAATCCAGGTGCTCAAGAAAACAAAGGCGGTGTTGCCGTTGGAGCACACGCTCGGGTGGAAGAAGCGCGGAAAAAACTCGATGCCGCAGCCGCGGAGCTGAGTCGCGCTGTGGCGATTGCTTATGCACACCCGGATCCGAAGGGTGAACGAGCGTTCTTGGGTATCTTGCTCGACGATCACTACCTCGATTCTCGTGGTGTTCGATTGAGTGGTGTGGCGCCCGGTGGCGGTGCGGCCTCGGCCGGTCTGGCAGCCGGTGATGTCATAACCAAGATCAACACTGTTCAACTTTCTGGGGAGAGTGATCCCGGCAAGTTGTTGCTCGGTACGATGGATAAGGTCAAGCCGGGTGAGACGATCCAGATCACTTACGAGCGCTCCGGAAAAGAACACAAAGCCGATGTCACCACCACTGGGATGTTCAGATCAGCGCTGGCATCGATTGAGCCCAAGCTGACACCGTGGATCGAAGAACAAGGCATTCGTGGTGTCGCCAAATTCATGCTCGATCCAGAGCGCAGCACTGCGGTATTGATCGACATGCAAGGCGAACTCGCGTCCTATTTCGGAGTGAAGTCCGGGGCTCTGGTGTTGCATACGCCCGATCACAAAGGTGGGCTTCAGCCCGGCGATGTGTTGCTTGATATCGATGCCCGAAAGCCCGCGAATGCCAACGACGCCCAGGCGCGGTTGTTTGAAGGTGAACAAGCGAAGCCGGTTCGTGTTCATCGTCACGGCGACGAGAAAGCGCTCGAGATCGACCCGAAGGCGTATCGTGTCGAAGGTCAGACGCGGGTATTTGTTTATCGATTCGATGACTTGGTGCCACCGTCACCTCCACCAAAGTCGCTCTAATGTTCACCGTGAAGTGGTGATGCGGGTGAGGACGAGAGCCTAGGAGTCTGCGCGGCCGAAGTGGCACCGCCACAGCCCGTTGATCTTCTGCCGCGCAGACTCCTAGGCCCGATCGGGAAAGGCCAAGTCTCCAATCAGGTTGTCCAGGGTTGTGCGCCCAATGGCTGCGTGCGCGGGATCGTCGACAAGCCCAGCAGCGAGGTGAGTACACCCATAAACAAACGCCCACCCCATAGAGCGGGTAACCAGATCGCGCAATTCATGCGCCACGAAACCTGCCCGTTGTTTCTTGCCATAGCGCTCTAGGCCATCACGGCGATCCTCGGGGGTATTCGCCACCATCCAGAGACTCGCAAGATCCGAAGCCGGATCACCCTCGGTCACATCGCCCCAATCGAGGACGGCGGCAAGTTCGCCGCTGCGACCGAGAAGATTGCGTGGATGAGGATCCCCATGGAGCCACACACAGCGATCAGTCGTTGATGTACTCAGAGCGGTCCCCCATAGCTTGAATAACTGTGCTTCGATTTCAACGCCTAGGTTTCGCAGTTGCTGGACGCGTTCTTCCAGTTCAACACGTCGGTGCTCGAGTGGCACACCCCGGTGAGGATTGTCGGGTGGTGTGGGGTCGCGGAGGGGATCGACGGGGCGATGCAGCGCGACAAGGAAGTCCGATCCACTGCATGACGCCCTGCCGATTCAAGGGCACCTGATCGAGAGTGAGCCCGTCGACATAGCGGGTGATCGACCAAGGCCAAGGATAGGTCGCACAAGGCACGCCCATGAACACTGGCGCTGGCACGAACACAGGCAACGCTGTCTCGAGGTGTTTGAGCACACGCTGCTCGTTCTCAAGCAGCGGAACTGCAGCGGCGCGACGTAGCAAGCGCATGATCCACTCATCGCCGACCCGAAAGAGGGAGTTGTCCCAACCTTCTCCCACCGGCATCACAGGGAGCGCAGATAACTCCCGTCGCTGCTCAGCGAGTAACGACCTAACCAGCGGCAGGTCGATGCTGACTTCAGCGTGTGGTGTGCCATTAGCCACTCGCCGATTCGAGTAACTCGGCCGCTTCAAGCCACTCCGCTTCGAGGCTTTCAAGCTTGGTTCTCGCCTTGGCAGCCGCTTTCATGAGTGTCTTGAGTTCTTCGGCAGGGAGGCCGTGATAAACCTCAGGATCGGCTAGCCGTTTCTCAATTGCCGAGAGCTCTGTCGTCGTTTGTTCCATGTACTTTTCCAGCGCCTTCACACGCTTACGAACGTCCTGCACCTCAGCGCGTTCGCGCGCGCGTTCTTGTCGTTCGGCTTTTTTCGAGGCGGTTTGTGATGCTCCTGAGAGTGTTGCTGTGCTGCTTTCCGAACGCTGAGTCGTGAGCTCTGCGAGGTAGTCATCGACCGTTCCCGTTGTCCGCTTAACCGCGCCGTCACGTACCACCCAAAACTCGTCACACACAGCATCAAGGGTGTGCCGATCATGGGATACGACGACCAACGCACCTTCAAACTCTTGCAAGGCAATCGCTAGTGCATCACGCATGTCGATATCGAGGTGGTTGGTGGGCTCGTCAAGGACAAGTATCGCGGGGGATGACTTGGCGATCATTGCCAATACGAGGCGCGCTTTCTCTCCACCCGACAGTGTGCTGATCGGGCGATCAACTATCGTTCCGTCGAAGCCCCAACACCCAAGCATATTTCGGGCAGCTTGTTCCGTAAGTGAGTCATGTCGTCGAATGACCTGACGGAGCGGTGTGAGGCTCGGATCAAGCACCTCCATCTGGTGTTGGGAGAAGTAGCCCGTGCTCGCGTGTTCACCTCGTGTAAATTCGCCACCCATGGACGCCAGTTCGCCAACGAGACAACGCAGGAGCGTAGTTTTGCCTGCCCCATTGGCACCGAGCACGCCAATTCGGTCTCCCGGAAGAATGGATTGAGAGATGCCACCGATGACGACCTTTTCCGCATAACCCAATTGCACGCCTCTGAGGTGAAGCAGAGGGTTCGACATTTTTTGTGGCGATTCAAAACTCACGCGGTAGGGGCTGTCTCTCCGAGCTGGCGCGACTTCCATCAGTTTTTTGAGTTTGCGCAAACGGCTTTGCACTTGTGCGGCTTTACTGGCTTTGGCTCGAAAGCGCTGCACGAACTTGCTGATGTGCTCGATTTCCGCACCACGTTTTTCGATCATCCGCTCTGTTCTTTCCGCTTCTTCTGCACGACTGCGTTCGTAAGCCGAATAACCGCCGCGGTACATACGTGCGGTCCCTTGTTGCAAATGCAGCGTGTGGGAGCAAACGTTGTCGAGGAATTGCCGATCATGAGCGATCACAAGAAGAGTTCCCGGAAAGCGTTGCAGAAACTGTTCGAGCCAAACCGTGGTCTCCATGTCCAGGTGGTT
>SYFY01000117.1 GCA_005799745.1 Gammaproteobacteria bacterium | reverse complement strand
GCAGGCCAGCGCGATTTCAAATCCGCCACCCATGGCAACGCCGTTGACCGCGGCGATCACGGGTTTGCTCATGTCAAAGCGGGAAGTGAGGCCACCAAAACCACGAGGCATTGCGACTCGCTCGCCACCTTCGGCTTGCCAACGGAGGTCGTTGCCGGCGCTGAAACCGCGGCCTTCGCCGGTAATGATCGCGACCCACTGATCGGGATTTGCTGCAAAGGCATCGAAGACCTCGCCCAGTTCCTTGTTGGCCGCAGGGTGTAGGGCGTTGAGGCGATCAGGCCGGTTGATCGTCACGATCAGAATGTGGCCGCGTTGTTCGGTTTTGGAGTACTGGAGCATGGCGAGTCCTCGGAGTTGGCGGTTAAAAAAAGTTGTGTGCATGATTGTAGAGAAATCGCCTGGAGCCAAGGGCTGCGGTAATTGAGTTAGGTTGAAGCGGTATCCCGGTGGGTGTTTAGGAGACAGAGGATGCTTGGCGCCAGTGTTGTCGGTGGGATTTTGTACGGTTTGCTTTGGCTTTTTGAGAGAAAGAACGTGACCTTTGACGGGTTCGGCGTCGTCGGTGCCGTTCTTGTCCCGACGATGGCGTCCAGTTTGGTGAGTTTTCTGCTTTTTGAGCTTACTGCTTGGGCTGGCTTGATCGGGCTTTTGGTCCTCGTCGTAGCGATGTTCTTGTGGCTGTACCGCTTGATTGGTCTGTCGATGGCAAAGGCTGCGGCCTATACAGCGATAGGTCTCGTGCTTTCTGTGGTCGTGTCTATTCCGTTTTCCAATTAGCGAAGAGGACCCGAATCAGGTCGCTAGGGAATCTCTGATTAATGTCTATCTCCGCCTTCTCCCTTCGGGAGCAGCGAGCTTCGTTAGTCGTCGCTGCAGAAAATCGCGGAACTACTGCATTTCCGCGATTTTCCTCCGCTCCTCCAGCCCCCAAGAGGTATGGGCTCTGACAAAAATTCCCAGTTATTCAGAGTTTCCCTAGATAGCTTCAAGGTTTGGTTGGCGCGATCCATGAGCTGAATTCATCTTCAACGTCTAGTGCACATTCCCCCCGTTTATTCCCCCGATGTTTTATTCCTCGAAATTGGTGCTAAGACAGCGCTCGGCAAGTCGAGCGTTGATCCGCCGGAGAGCCTCACCCACTTTTCGGCGTTTCTCTGCATGCCGGAACGTCGAGATGCTACGACGAGAGTGAGGTGCATAAACGGGATACTTGCGATGTCTCCCTGTTACCAACCGAGTTCTTCCCAAGCTTCATGACAGATTTGTTCCGAGGAAGCACCAGGAGCGCCCAACTGAGCGCCCAACTGAGCGCCCAATTGAGCGCCCAGTTAAGCCAAGATAGACCTTGTTTCGATACTTCCTCCTGCACGTCGTCAAAGGAAATCATGGTGTATTGTTCAGGCTTAAGTAGCGGCCTAACAAGTTGCGCTTCGGGTACCTAAACAGCAGGGCTATGCCATGAACGTACACATCTCTCCTGTGATTGCAGCGGTTGAGAAACACGTCGTCGATATATTCCGCACGAAGCTCGATGCCCGCTATGTCTTTCACAATATGCAGCACACCTTTTCGGTGCGTGATGCGGGTCGACAGCTTGCTGACAAGTCCGGTCTGACGAACCACGAACCACGAACGCGAAGTGCTGGAGCTTGCGACGTTGTTGCACGACGTGGGTTACACCGGGACGTATGAGGGCCACGAAGAGGTGAGTTGTCGTATCGGGCGGCAGCTACTTTCAGGGCTTGCATGCCCTGAAGAAAAGATCAATCAGGTTATGGTCTGTATCAACGCCACGCGATTCGGCTCGGAACCGCAAACGCAGCTTGAGAAACTGATGCACGATGCGGATCGTGCACATCTCGCTGCTGAAGACTATCTCCAGACACTTGCAGCGCTTCGCGAAGAGTGGTCGCAGTTCAAGGAGAGGACGTGGTCGGAAAACGAGTGGCATCTGTTGAACCATCAGTCCATCAAGGACCACACCTATTTCACCGAAGCTGCGCGCGCGCTTTGGGAAAAGAGGAAAAACGTGAATCAGAAATCTCTGAAGAAGCTCGTGAAAGAAAAGCTGGACGCCGTCGTTGAAACCCATATGACCGCGACACGCAGTGCCCAGATGATGTTCAAGACGTCGCTACGCAATCACATCGACCTCAGGAATTTGGCCGACAACAAGGCCAACATCATGCTCAGTATCAACGCCATTATCATCACGATCACGATGCCGTTGGCTGCCAACTATGTGACTGCAAATCCGTTCCTGATGGTACCGATGGGGGTGCTACTCAGTACCTGTCTGCTGGCGATGTTCTTTGCGACGCTGGCCACACGGCCATCGAAAATGTCCGGCAAAACTTCGGATGATGCGGTTCAGCAGGGTGAGGCGAATCTCTTCTTCTTCGGCAATTTCTACAATATGGACTTCGATGAATATCGTAAAGGTATGCGATTCATCGCCGCAGATTAAGAACGTCTGGATAGTGCCATCCTTCGTGATTTGTTTTTTCTGGGTAAGTCGCTCGGTCGCAAGTACAGTTTGTTACGCACCTGCTATACCGTCTTCCTGTCGGGGACCGGCGTGGCCGTGCTCGCCTTTGTAGTGAGTTATCTGCTTGCAACTTAATAACCAGACTGGTCTTTCGAAGTCCACGTTCCTTGCGGGGTATTACTTGAAAGCCCCGCACTTCCTCGCTGTTTACACAGCAGCGTTGATGCTGTTCTCTCCTTGGACCCTGGGCGAAAAAAGCCGATGGGAGGGTGTTGAACGCATTGTGGTCTTCGGAGATCTGCACGGTGACTACAGCCAGTATCTGAGGTTGCTGAAACAGAATGGCCTGGTGGATCAGCGGCTGCGTTGGAAGGGTGGAAACACCCATTTGGTTCAACTGGGCGATGTTCCTGATCGAGGCGCGGATTCGGTAAAGATCATTCGCCATCTGATTCGGCTGCAGAAAGAGGCAATGCGAGATCAAGGTGCCGTGCACACACTGGTTGGCAACCATGAGGCGATGAACATCCTCGGTGATCTGACATACGTGCATCCGGGTGAATACGCGGCGCTGGTCACCAGGCGATCAGCGAAATTGCAACGGGACTACCACGAGCAGGTGTATCTCGACCGCATCAAACGAAACCCTTCACTCGCGGAAAATCGTAGTGCAATGTTGGCGGAGTTGAGCGTGCAGTACCCTCTCGGCTACGTCGAGCATCGAATCTTGTGGCAACCCAGTGGTGAAATCGCCAGGTGGGTCGCAAGCAATCCTGCTGTGATCCGGATTAACCGGACACTCTTCTGTCATGGTGGAATCAACCCACGCGGAGAGTGGTTAACTGTCGAAGAGATAAACACCCGCATCGCCAGTGCCCTTCACGGCTCAGGTTCTGCCGCCGAAAATCTGGCGATGGATGAGGCGGGACCGCTCTGGTTTCGCGGTCTTGCAACCGGAGAGGAGTTGGTAGACCGGGATGTCGTGCTACGCATGCTGGCCTTCTACGATGTGGATCGTATCGTGATCGCGCATACACCTACTCCTGGCCGCGTGATCACCCGATTTGGTGGCCGCGTTGTGCTCGCGGATACCGGTGTGTCGGCATTCTATGGTGGTCCGCTATGAACCTGGTGATTGAACGGGAAGCGCTCTACAGTCAAGGCGAGCGAGGACGAAAGCTGGTCGATCCCGAGGTCAACGAAGCCCTTGATACCCTGTCTGAGTGAATATCTATGCTTCCGTCGGCGGAGAATGAGCACATGTGCTACCAACAACGTATGTCTGGCGCTCTGGTGGTTGGATTGTTCTTCCTACTTGTAGCATCGACCCGGCGGGCGACGTAACCAGCGCCGTTGTTTGCAGACGACTCGCCGCTTGCAATCACACTAGTCGCGACACTCTCCCAAGCCCGCTCCGAACGGGACAAAAAGACCGTCTATCCCGGTGAGGTCCGATGGCAGGGGAGCACTTTCCCGGTTGAGGTAACGTTACGTGGTAATCGACGCTTGAACAGAGAGGTTTGTGCCTTTCTACCCCTCCGGCTGAACTTCGATAAGAAAGGCGTGGCCAACTCTGTTTTTGAAGGTCAAACCGATCTCAAGCTTGTGGTGCGATGTCGCGCTGACTCACGCCATGCTGACTACCTCCGGTCGGAGTTTCTCATATACAAAGCCCTCAACCTCCTCACGCCGTTGAGCTACAGCGTGCGCTGGGTGGACGTGACGTATGCCGACAGCGACAAAAGGATGGAGGATCGAACGGAAGGCGCATTCTTCGTGGAGAGATTGGGCCGGCTGGCCAAGCGAAATGGCGGGGAAAGTGTTGCTGTCGAGAAGATAGAAGTCGCCCAACTGGATGCACCGGCCGCGGCGCTACTCAATCTGTTTCAATTCCTGATTGCGAATCCGGACTATTCCATGATCAGTCCACCGCCGAGCGGTGAGTGTTGTCACAACGCCAAGCTGGTGACAGGTCCCAATCCGAACACTTACACACCAATGATCTACGATTTTGATTCGTCGGGCGCAATCAGCGCAAAGTATGCGGTTTCATCGGCGGTGCTGAAGATTGATAAGGTGACAGAGCGAGTATATATGGGGTACTGCGAGCAGAATGGCGACCTACCCAACGCCCGTGCTCAATTGCTCGCGTTACGAGCGCAACTGATCGCCGTTTCTTCTGACGATACCTTTCTGTCGCAAGCCAAGAAGGCGCGTATCATGCGGTTTCTCCAGACTGGGTTCGAGATCTTGGCAGATGACCGCACATTCGAGCGTAAGGTGGTTGGCGCTTGTCGATGATCGCCGGAGTACGCACAACCCACGGTTGCTCGATTCAGCATGGCAGGCATTAGCGCTCACTCGTTGGCGCTGCTCGCAGGAGAATACGGTGAAATACGCGCGGATCTATTTTTTCCTTCGTCGGCGATGACGATTGATCCGTCAGGCATTATTTCGATGCCTTCTGCTTGAGGATGTCCGACCAGCGATACGGCGCGAACCAATGCGCCTGAACGATTGATTGCCAGGCGCGTTTTTAGGCCCGCTGCGACCACGTGGAGGATATCGTCTTGTATCGATAGCCCTGACGGTTCGAATCTGTGGAAGCCACCCTGGTTAGCGAGCGGAGCTGCAAGAAATACTTCTGCTCGATGGTCTCCGGGGGTCCATGAATAGACCATGAGCTGATCTCGCGTTTGCTTCTGGAAGTTAGTCTTGCAGGCGAGGAGGAATCGCGCGTTGTCATACGCCAACCCTTCAACTTCACAACGTTTCTTCAGCCGCGTCCTCAGAACCTCAAACCTTGGCTTCTGACCTCCTGAAAGTCCGTCGATAACGCGATAGAGCATTCCTTTGCTGGTAACTAGCCAGACATCTTTTCCGGCGACAGCAAGACCTTCGAAATCGGCGGTAATCACCGGCTCGCCGAGAGAGAACAAGACTTGAACCTGTTCGGTGTCGAGGTTGATTCGAAACACGGTGGCCGTTTCGTCACCCACCGCCAACAGTTCACTGGTGTTTAGGACCGCCAAGCCCGAGGTCTCTCTAAGTTCTATGGGTAGTTTGAACCTTTGCAGTTGGGTTGAGTCGTTGAAAACTGGTGAAGATTTTTCGCATGCACTGGTAAGCAGGAGTTGGGGAAGTACGATGAACCAAAACCATTTGCTCATTTCTCGATTCCTGAGAGCTACGCAGCAACTTCGTTGCGCGGTTGGGAGTTCCTACTGGAAGTGAGTCATGCGCATTTTATTCCGAGAACCTACTCGCTGCTTCGAAGCCGCTCCTGAAGCTCACGCGCCTACTGCCCATTGTGGGCTTTCATTCGGATGTAATGGCGCAGTGCCTCGAGCTGCTCGTCAGTTAGATCGGGAAATGCCGGCATAGCACGGCTGACACGTTCACCTTTGCGCACGACCGCTTCGAATACGGGCTCCATTTCCGAGAGTGGAACAGGTGATGCGCGAAGGTCAGGTGCCATCCCACCTGCGACCACGTTGCCGCCGTGGCAGAGGTAACAACTTTTTTGCAAATAGAGTGTTTCGCCGATCTTCGCCTGTTCCGAGTTGATCTCAAATCCGGCTTCGAAGATCGGCGCGGGAAACATCGGTGGGTGTTGGGCCGGAACAGTCCCTTTCGCATCAAGTGCAAAGGTAACGAGACGCCGCGTTTGCGCACGGTAGGACCAACCGAGCTTCTCTGATCCAGGAAAGAGATTCGCCTGATAACCACCGCCGAAACCGACGAGCAGGGCGACATACTGTGTTCCGTCGAGCTTGTAGGTGATCGGTGGGGCGGAAATGCCAAGCCCGGCATTCCACGTCCAAAGTACTGCGCCGGTGCGCGCGTTGTAGACGTTGAACAAACCTTCAGAATCGCCCTGCAAAACAAGATCACCTGCAGTGGTCAATGTGCCGGATGCCCAGGGCATTTTTTGTTGCACGCTCCAAACGGTTTTACCAGCGATCGGGTCCCAGGCTTGAAGCTCGCCTTGATAGGGTCGCGGATCCTTGCCCATCGTCCAATCCACGGCGGTACCCCCGTCAAACGGCACGGATTGCCAATCCGCACCGTATTTTTGATCGGCGAAGTCCGACGAAATGTGAATCGTTGGTAGGTAAACAAGTTTGGTGAGGGGATTAAACGACATCGCATGCCAGCTGTGGGCGCCGACGGGACTGGGGTAGATGTTCTCGCTGCCGTCTTCATAACGCGCGCCTGCACGTTCGTTGGGTCGACCACTCTTGAGATCAACATGTGATGCCCAGTTCACGTCTGCGTATTTTTCCGCAGAGAGGGGCTTACCGTTGGCACGGTCAATGACATAGAAGAAGCCATTCTTGGGAGCATGCAGAAGCGCTTTGACGGTCTTGCCTTCGATATCAAGATCGGCGAGCACGATGTCCATGTTGGAGTTGTAGTCCCAGGTCTCACCGGGAGTGGTTTGGTAGTGCCAGCGGTACTCACCGGTGTCCGGGTCGAGCGCAACGATTGAGCAGAGGAAGAGGTTGTCGCCACCTTTTGGGCTACGAACCTTTTGGTTCCACGGCGAGCCATTGCCGGTACCGATGTAGAGCGTGTCGAGTTCCGCATCGTAGGTGAAGGCGTGCCAGGCGTTGCCACCGCCGCCGTGACGCCACCAGTCTCCGGTCCAGGTCTTCGCGGCCATCTTCATGGCATCGTTTTCAAAGCCATCTGCAGGGTTGCCGGGAACGATCCAGAAACGCCAGGCCAGCTTGCCCGCCTCGGTATCGTAGGCGGTGACATAACCGCGCGAAGGGCCAGTTTCCGTGCCGCCATTGCCGATGAGCACCTTGCCCTTGAAAGCCTTCGGTGCCCCGGTGATGTAACGAGGGTCATCAACTTCAAACGTCCGCACGGACCAGATCAACTTCCCCGTTTTCAGATCGAGTGCCTGCAGACGGCCATCCCAGGTAGCCGCAAAGAGTTTGTTGCCGTAGGCGGACAAACCGCGGTTGTGAACCCAACCTGCTTGTTTACGGCCCGCTATCGCACCTGCGACATCGGGATCATGGGTCCAGAGGACATTACCTGTGCGTGCGTCCACGGCACGAACGACATTCATTGTGCCGGTGAAATAGAGCACACCGTCGATCACGAGCGGTGTGGAGACGAGGCCGACGTCTTGTGGCAAATCGAGATGCCAGGCGACACCCAGTCGATTGACGTTGCTGGCGTTGATATCCGTCAGGGGGCTGAATCGTTGTTCGTTGTGGTTGCGTCCGTAGGCTAACCAGTCGGCTGTGTTGGTGGTGTCGCTGATGTGTTGGTCGGTGATGTCGAGAGGTGGGGCGCCCCAGGCGAGGTTGCTGAGTGCCGCGATAGTGACGAATACCCACCGGGGCAACCTTCTGCTGGTCTTCATGCTGTTCCTCTCCTGAATCAACACTGAGCATGATCGTTCGATTCGAGGAAATCGAGCGGACCGGTCAACCCTCTCAAGCCGAGCCGTGACGGCGCAAAATCCGCTGGATTGGGTAAACTCGCTTAGACCTAAGGGAGCCACCGTCATGCCACGCACACCGAAGCCGCAGACCTATTACGACGACATCAAGCGCAAATTCGCAGAAGAGCGTGACTTACGGCTGTCATACCGCCCGCAGGGTACGCAGCAATACACCTCGGATCTGGATGGTGAACTGCAAAAATATGCCATCGACCCTTATTCTCCGGACGTACCCTCCCGGGATCCGCTGAACGACACCGTTGAGGTGCTCTTTATCGGCGGAGGCTTCTCGGCACTTCTGACTTCTGCGCGACTGCGAGAAAAAGGCGTAGAGAGCATTCGCATCGTCGAACGCGGTGGGGATGTCGGCGGCACCGGGTATTGGAATCGTTATCCCGGGGCGGCCTGCGATGTGGTCGCCTACGACTATCTGCCATTACTCGATGAACTCGACTACGTACCCGTGCGGCACTACTCCCAAGGCCCTGAAATATTTGGCCACTGCCAGGCCATCGCTAAGAAATACGACCTATACCGATTGGCAGTGTTCCACACCACTATCACTGAAACACGGTGGAGCGAAGCGGATCGGCTTTGGCATGTGCGTACCGACCGGGGCGATCACATGCGTGCACAGTTTGTCATCTGCGCCAATGGCACTTTATCGAAACCCAAGCTCTCGAAGATCGATGGCATGACCTCGTTCAGAGGTTATTCGTTCCATACGTCGCGATGGGATTATCAATGGACAGGCCAACAACTCGAGAAGCTCGCTGATAAACGAGTAGGCATCATCGGCACGGGTGCGAGTGCCGTGCAGATCGTTCCAGAAGTCGCGAAGACGGCGAAAGAACTGTTTGTTTTCCAGCGCACGCCGTCTTCCATCGATGTGCGTGATGATTGGCCAACGGATCCTAACTGGGCTCGTAAGCTGGAGCCGGGTTGGCAGGCAAAACGTCGCGAAAAAGTACTAGCCGCGTTTGAACGTGATCCCAAGCTGGTTGCCAAACTCGCCGCGATGTCACCCGAAGAGAAGTTGCGACAACAAGAAAACGGCAACATCGACTACATGATGCGGATCCATTCACGCATCGATTCGATTGTGAAAGACAAGGCTACCGCTGACGCGCTCAAGCCGTGGTACATGTTTATGTGCAAACGACCGTGTTTTCACAATGAGTACCTGCCGAGCTACAACTTGCCCACGGTTCACTTGGTGGACACACGCGGTAAAGGCATCACGCAGATCGCGGAGGAAGGACCTGTTTTCGAAGGCAAAGTCTATCCCGTCGACCTTTTAATTTATGCCACGGGATTTGAGGTCCAGAAGACTGGCATCTACAACACGATCATCGGTCGTGATGGCCAGAATCTCGAAGACAAATACGCGAATGGTGTGCGTACGGTGTTAGGGATTCACACTGCGGGATACCCCAATCTTTTCATCATGGGCGGCTATCAGGCTTCGTTTCAGTTCAACCTCACTGACATGCTGCAAACCCAGGGTGATCACATCGCCGCCTGCATCGATCACGTTCGTCGCAAAGGACTGTCGATGATTGAACCGACAGATGATGCGGAGCAGTGGTGGGTGGATGAGGTCATCAAACACCGTGGCAAGACCGGTCGTAATCAGGAATGCACGCCGGGCTATTACAACTTCGAAGGCGAGTCGAACCGCCGTCAGGATGGTAACTACAACGGCGGTTTCCGGCAGTACTTTGATCACCAGGGAGAGGTGCGGGCGAGAATGGAAGAGAACTTCATCCTCGGGTGAAGAGGGGATCGCGTAAGCGCTTTAGCTACGCGCTAAAGCGCAAGTACAGCGCACTAAAAGTGCGCTAGGTCTCGCAGTACTTCGGCTCGAGATCGAGAATCTTCAGCAATCGACCGAAGCCGATGTACTGCCCGATCATCATGCCGAGTTCCAGAACCTCAGCATCGTTGAACTCACCACGTAACCGCTCAAAAAACGCATCGTCAATGGCGTGATGATTCACCGCCAACATTTCCGCGTATTCGATGGCCATGCGCTCTCGTGAAGAGAAGTGGAGGTTGCCCACAGTGGGTTCGTCGAGATGCGCGATTTTCTGTTCAGTGAGCCCTTTTTCCATCGCCGATGGAAAGCGTGCATTCAGTCACGTGAAACAGTCGTTGAGTCTGGCGACCTTCAGCCTAACGAGCTCCTTAAGGACAGGTTCGACTACTCCGCCGTTATGGGTCGGATAATAGAACTGGAAGTACTTGTCGAACATCTCCTGGCGGTGGCCGACGGCACGTAACACCGAAGCGTCCTTTCCCGCAGCTTCCACAGCCAGAGCTTGCTGGCGCGCGGTGTCCGAGAGTTCGTGATCTTCAAGCAATCGAATTCGACTCATAGATCAAAGTCCCCTTTCAGTGTGGCACCTGAATCATAGGTGCTCAGTGCGATTAAAAAAATTGACGTACGGGTTGTCGCCGAGCACCAACTCTGTGAGCGAACAATTGTCGACCATGTATTGACCCCAGCGGTTCGCATCGTTGTCGAGGATGACCGCGAGCGCGAGGGCCAACGACGCGCCGTGACTCACGATGGCGACAGCACCTTCATGACTCGCGTTGATTTGGCGAATGGCGGCGACCATGCGAGTCGTGACTTGCGCGAGGCTTTCACCACCACCGGGTGGTTCAAAGTGAGGGTCCTTGCGGACCTTGCCCATGAAATCGTGGGTTTTCTGCAGGTCCGAAAAGGGCGTGTCTTCCCACGCGCCTATTCCCCACTCACGCAAATCATGGTGAATCACCGGGTCTATTTTGAACGCGCTTGCAATCGGCGCAGCGGTTGAGCGGCAACGATCCAGCGGGCTGACGTAAATCTTCTCAATCGGTTGTAGGCGTTTGCTTAAGTGTTTCGCAGTGCGTTTGGCTTGCCGACTGCCACGCCACGTGAGGGGTGAATCAGTGGAGCCATGCCAGCGACCTTCGCGATTCGCAGCGATCTGACCGTGGCGGACGAGGACAAGATGTTCAGCCATCGACTTGCGTAGAACCCTTTTCGCCGAAGATGAGTCGTTCAACGACCACCGCGCCAATGAGATCGCCTTGGACGTTAACGGCAGTACGAATCGTATCGAGAGGTCGTTCAATCAGTAGCAACAATCCGATGGCCTCAAGTGGAATACCGACCGCCAACATCACCATTTGCATCGCTGCCATACTCCCCGATGGGATGCCTGGCGCACCAATGGAGCTGATCATCGCGACAAAAAACACGGCGATGATGGACGATTCGGTGAGTGGAACGTTGAACAGGTACGCAAGAAAAACTGCTGCCATCCCTTCAAAGAGCGCAGTGCCGTCCATGTTGATCGTGGCGCCTAGTGGCAATACAAAGCTGGAGGTTGATCGACTGACGCCGAGTTGTTCTTCCGCAGCACGAATGGTGACCGGCAAAGTCGCCGCGCTGGATGATGTCGTCAGGGCAACAAACAAAGGTTGCCAGATACCCTGAAAAAGCCGGATCGGCGAAATCTTGCCGAGCCACCAGGCAATGCCTGGCAGGACGATGAGACCATGCAGCAACGTAGCGCCAACCACGACTAACGCGAACTGGAACAGCTGGGTCAATAACGTGGTGTGAATGGCACCGACGAAGTTGTAGACGATGCCCATCACTCCGATGGGCGCCAGCATGAGGAACCAGCCCGCGACCTTGTAAACCACAGACGTGAGGTCGTGGATTGCCGTAATGACCGGAGATTCTTTGGGTAACACGAACAACGCGGCGAGCCCGAAGATCACCGCATTGGTGACGAGGCCGAGGATGTTCAGATTAGCGAGCGCCGCGAAGGGATTGACGAGCATTTGTTTGACGATCCCAACAAACAATGCGCCGATGCCCGCGTCCTCAGAACTGATGAGCGTAATGCCCGGTGCTAACGGCGGTGGATCGGAGATCGGTGGTGAATCCGTCCACGGGTGAACGCTGGTGACAATAAACAAGCCGATGCAAGTAGCGATGGCGGTCGTCGAGAGGAAATAGGTGAGGGTGTAACCGCCCATCCGGTGCATGTCGCGAGTGGCTGAAAGCCTGAGGATTCCCGACATCAGCGAAAACAGAATCAGTGGTCCGATGACCAGCTTCAGTCCATCCAGAAAAGCGGTGCGCGCCATCTGCATGGCTGTATCGAGCCATGCATTACCGCCAAAGAGATTACCGAGCAGCCAACCGATTGCCGCTCCAATAAGAAGCAGTGGCGTTAGCCATTTCTGCAACATGAAAGGTCAAGTGTCCGCGCCCCAAGAGCGCGCAACCTGAAGGAATCAGCAGTGCATGTCAACGTGGTGCCCGAGGCGTCGCGCGCGGGGTTCGTTCATCGCGATGGCCGCTTCAACCGGGAATCGTGTTGCACGAGTGATTCGACCGTCGAAACGCAATCCTGGCCCTTCGTCGCGGGACAACACCGCGGGTGCACGACCCATGAACGCAACCGGTGCGGTCCAGTGCGCGAAAGCCACCGGTGCCAGTTGTGTTCCAGGGCGTTGTATGGCCGGTACAGGAAGCGTGTTACGTGAAATGGACATCGGTGCTCCTACTGCTACATCGATGAAAGAGCTGTGATGGGCAGCATTCTGCGGGACGTGTTTCGTTCCGGGATCTTGCCTTTGTGCTGTGTTGTTTTTGGGGTGTAATGGCCGCCGGAAAACTGTCGCGGGATGACCCCATGTCCGTCCGTTTTTGGGCGATTTTGCTGTTCGGAATCAGCTTGGCCCAGGGCTGCTCATCACCGTCGAAAACCGGTTATGCGTCCAAGCAGGGCAGCGTCATGGGCACCTACTACGTGCTGACGGCGCGCTGTATCGACGCGGCAGAAATTCGCCTGGATTCCGCGGCGCGCGCACTCACGCGCGTGGATGCCGAAATGACGACATGGAACCCGGACTCGATGTTGATGCGGCTCAATCGCTTGCCGCCCGGTGAAACGATGACGGTATCCCAGGAGATGTGGCAAGTTCTGGACGTTTCGGAGCAGGTGAGAAAAGAGAGCGGCGGCGCGTTTAATGTGTCTGTGGGTGCGCTTGTCAACGCGTGGGGTTTTGGATCCGTCAAGACGGACAAGAAGCCTACGCCCGAGGAGATCAGCGCGCTGTTGCCGACCAGTGACGGTGGTTATGGACTCTCGGTACCGGAGCTTGTATCCCGAAGCCGGGGCGACGTGTTTATTGATCTTTCAGCAGTGGCCAAGGGACATGCGGTCGACGCTGCGCTGGAGGTCTTGAGAGACGGTGGATGTCCCGATGCGATGGTGGACGTCGGCGGCGAAGTTAGGGCCATTGGCAATGGACCCGCCCGCGATGGCTGGCGTATCGGCATCGAAAGTCCGTCACCCATTCATGGCGGAATTGAAGCGGTGCTGCCGTTACGCAACCGTGCTGTGGCGACATCGGGAGACTATCGGAACTTCCGCACTGTAGATGGCGAGCGCATTTCTCACACCATTGACCCAAGAGACGGCTATCCGATCCGCCATGGCCTCGCGTCAATCACGGTTGTTCATGAGACTACGGCCTTGGCGGATGCCTGGGCGACGGCTCTCAATGTGCTTGGACCCAACGAGGGACTCGAGCTGGCCCATCGGCTTAATCTGCCTGTTTACATGCTGGTGCGAAGTTCGGACGGCTTTGACGCGGTATATACTGACGCCATGAAATCACTGATGGATCTTCCATGAGCACGATTGTCTTTACCTTTCTGGTCATGCTCGCTCTGGTTGGGCTAATGGCAGTCGGGGTCGCGATGGGTCGAAAGCCTATTGCAGGCAGCTGCGGTGGCATGAAGGCACTGAACATGGGCGTCGCCTGCGAGGTATGCGGCGGAAACCCGGCTAAATGTGATCGAGCGGAGCTTCCCGGTGCAGATCTTGGCATTGATGCGACAGCGCCTTCAAAGCGTCGGCGGGACTTTTAGTCCTCAGGTCAGCAGCACGCGCTGTGCCCAGGGTATTGGCATCTAAGGCTCAGCCTTCTCCCTTCGTGACCGGTTAACGTCCTAGGTCGGTCCCTCGCAGGGTTGCGCCCACATCCTGCTCGGCCGGCGTAGCTTCAAAATTTGGCTATCCTGAAGGCATCCACCCAAAGGCGAGATGCTCAACGATGTCTCTCTTTGCCCGATCGTCGCAACCGAGATCCCGAGTCCCGATCTCGCTGCGATTGAGACCAAATTGCGTGCAGATATCGTGGCACGTCGATTAAAACTACCGGTTCTTCCCAACGTCGCAACGGAGGTGCTCTCGAGCACGCTCGACGATGGGGCAGACGCGCAAAAACTCGCGAATCTGATCCAAAAAGACCAATCCCTCGCGACCCACGTGTTGCGGGTCGCGAATTTACCGCTGTTTCGTGGGTCCTCTGAAATCGTTGCCTTGCAACAGGCGATCGCTCGACTTGGCATGGTTCGCATTCGGGAAATCGCACTCACCGCGTCCCTGAAAAATGCGTTGCCTTGCAAAGGATCCTTTCAGCTCTTGATGGACGAAGCTTGGCAGTTGGGGTTGGCAACAGGCCTCTAGGCCAAGGAATTTGCTCGTGCGACGCTCAAAAACGTCGAGCTTTCTTATCTCGGTGGGCTGCTGCACAACGTCGACTCTTCCGTCATTGCGGTGGAACTCTCGAATCGCGACCCAGCGCTGCAGTTAGGCGATGCGAAGTACTTAATGGCCATGCTTGGACCCGAAGCGGGCGCGACGCTCGTGGACAGTTGGAAACTGCCGGCGGTCGTTGGCATGTGCATCCAGTTCGTCGGTGAATTTAGCGACGCTCCGGATAACCAAGATGAAGTAGCCACCGTGGAAGCGGGTCGCGGTGTGGCTGTAGCACTGCGTCAGGACAGCTTGGATCCCGAGCAGATTGTCGAGATGGCTGCCGTGCAGCACCTGAATCTTTATCCCGAAGATGTCGAAGAGGTTCTCGGTAAAGCCGAGCAAATCACTTTGGCGCTGGAATCCATGGTCCTCTGAAAAGGTCCTCTGAAAAGGTCCTTTGAAAAGGTCCTCAAAAAAGGTCTTCTAACAAGGTTCTTTAGAAAAAAGCGATTGTTGCAAAAGAGGTTCTATGAAGGAGGCGATGAGCAGAAGCAACGATGTATTTGATGTCATCGTCGTTGGTTCAGGTCCAGCGGGCCAAAAAGCTGCCATCCAGGCCGCCAAAGGTGGCAAGCGGGTGGCGATTTGTGAACAAGCGCGAGAGATCGGCGGTGCCTGCGTTCACCAAGGCACTATTCCCAGCAAAGCGCTGCGGGAAAGGGCGGTGGAACGTTATCGGGCCGGACTGCGGTTTTCGGAACTGCGTTCCGCCCGGCATCTGTATCAGGGTAGCGTGGCCGAACTCATCGGTGAGGTCACTCACATCGTTAAAGCCCACGACCATTACATGACGGAACAGCTCGTACGCAACGGTATTCAGATCGTGCATGGCCGAGCGAGTTTCGAAGACCCGCACACGCTGCGTGTTCGACATACTGATGGGAAAGCCTCCATCATTCGTGCGGAATATGTGGTGTTGGCTAATGGCTCAAAACCACGCGCGCCGGACAACGTCGCCATCGACCATGAGAACATTTACGACAGCGATTCCATTCTGTCGCTGGCTTATCTGCCACAGACCATGATCGTTCTCGGCGGTGGCGTCATTGCCTGCGAATACGCTTCCGTTTTTGCACTGCTCGGTGTTCAAGTCACACTCGTCGACCGTTACCCGAAGCCCTTAGGTTTCCTTGATGGCGACCTGACTGAATGTTTCCTCAACTACTTCGAACAACATGGTGGTGTGTTCATCGGCGAAAGTGAGCTTGTCGACGTTGAGTTCGACGGTGTGAGTCAGGTAGAGAGCACGTTCAAGGACGGGTCGGTGTTACGCACCGACAAAGCGATGTGTGCTCTCGGACGAGTTTCACAGGTGGACGGACTTCGGATTGAGAATTCGGGCGTGAAGATTAACGACCGCAAACTGATCGATTTGGATGCCAATGGTCGGACCAACGTATCGCACATCTTCGTCGCAGGCGATGTGGTTGGACCACCTTCACTCGCTTCCGCGTCGATGGAACAAGGCAGACGGGTTGCCTGCGCGATCCTCAATGTCGATTCCGGTAAGTTCAGTGAGTACATTCCAACAGGAATCTACTCTGTCCCAGATCTCGCTTCTGTTGGACTCACTGAAAACCAAGCGATACAGAAGTTTCCTGGTGCTGTCGTAGGTCGGGCTAACTTCAAAGAAATCGCCCGAGGTCAGATTGCGCAGTCCCAGGAGGGCATGCTCAAGCTGGTGGTAGCAGCGGATCGTACGGTTCTGGGCATCCACGCGGTTGGCGCCTACGCGACGGAGCTTGTTCACATTGGACAGATGGGACTTTTGACTGGCGCGAAGATCGATACGTTCATCGAGAACATCTTCAACTTTCCGACCTATGCCGAGAGTTATCGCGTGGCGTCACTCGACGCCCACGGCGCGTTGCTCAAAGCCTCTTCTCAGCAGGCCGTGGCCTGACAATTCAGCTCTCGTAACGTGTTCGTGAGCATCGGGACCAGATTTGCAGCACCATAGTTGGTGAGGTGGTTTGAGTCCCGATAGAGCGGACGGGCATCACGTAACACAGGATACCAACCCTGATTGCACAGGATGTGCGTGGGATCGACTCTGACGACCTCCTTCAGTCGCGGATCGGCCATAAACGATTGCCAGTTGGCGGTCCGTTGCCGGTAACCATTCTCCGTTATGCCGAGCGACGCGGTGTTCAACCCAAAACGCTAGATTCCTGTTCCGAAAGTAGATGGGATGCAATACGCGGAGTACGGGACTTCATCCATGATGGCCACGCGTATACCGGATTCCTGAAGCGTGTGAACCAGTGCCAGCATCGCATCTTCGGCAGTGGCTGCCGATGTCTTCTGACTGTGTGGATAGCGATAGGCGACCCAACGGGCGATCAGGATGACAGAGCGCGGTTGCAATCGATTGATGGTCTGCATCGCGTACTCATTAAACGCCGGACAACCCAGTACGAATCCACCCCCTTCGGGTTGGAAACCAGGCAGCGGTGGGCATGCGCCTCGCGACAGGAACAGACCTTTCGTATCACTATGGTGAGCGGCCTGCTCAAGCGCTTCGAACGTTGCCTGGGCGTGGCTGTCTCCCCAAACAACAAACTCGACTGAAGCTTTGTGCGCACCGATTTCACAGGGGCTGCTTTCCCCATCAAGGTCGCCACAACGAAGCTGGTCGGGTGTCCAATCAGCGACGGTTTCGGACATCACAGCCAAATGATCTGGCAGACTCTCAGGCACACCTTCCTTGAAGTGGATAAACACGCCAGCGCCAAGCAACAGCGCCAATGAGGAGAAACTGGCGAACGCGAGACTTTTGCTACTGCGGAAAATCCGTCGTTCGCGGACCGGTGATTCGACGAATCGTTAACTCAGCCAGGCGAACAACAAACTCGCGAGAATGAGCCCGATGATTTCGGTGGAGAGAAAATTCTCGATAGGGCTTCGCCGATAAACCGCTCAGAACACAATGATCGGCCAGTGCCACAGATACAGTGAGTAGGACAACTTGCCGACTTCGACGATTGGCGGAAGGCTCAGCACTCTGGCTGAGACACTGCCTTCCGGTGCGCCAGCCCGTATGAGCAGTGCTGTCCCGAGGCAGGGAATGAGTGCAGCAAACCTCGGGAAAGGCGTCGTTTCATCAAACACAATGATCGTGGCGATGATCATGGTCATGCCGGCTGCGGCCATCAGGTCTGCGGTGAATCGACCCCTCACTGACTTGGGTGGGTTGAGCGCCAGTAAGGCACCGATCATCAATTCGAAACCTCGTGATGGCAGCAAGTAGTAGGCCGAGTCGGGCGAGATACGAGTCCAGAAAGCGCTCAAGCCGAGCGAAATGACGGCGATGGCAAGAATCCATAACGATCGTGTTTGCGGACGTGTTCTCGCGAGCAAGAACAAGAGCGCCGGAAAAACGAGGTAGTACTGTTCTTCAACGGCCAATGACCAGGAGTGCAGCAGCGGTATCGTCTCGTCTTCCGCTGCGAAATAACCAGACTTCTTCCAGAACACCAGGTTGGATCCAAACAGCGCGATCCCTGCAACGCTCTGACCGAGGTAACGCAGGTCCTCCGGCATCAGCATGAACCAACCGACGAGCAACGTGATCACCGTGACCGCAACGATTGGAGCGAGCAGTTTTCTTGCTCGGCGCTCCCAAAACGACAGGTAGCTGAACCGATTTTCAGCGATTTCCCGTTGGATCAGGCTAGTAATCAAAAACCCTGAAATCACAAAAAAGACGTCGACGCCGACAAAGCCCCCGGATACCGAAGGGACGCCGGCGTGAAAAAGTACGACGGGAAGGATCGCGAGTGCGCGCAGGCCGTCGATGTCAGCGCGGTAGTTCAAGGCCAATGCGGAACCTCCATCTTCCAGCTGCTGCAGATGTCCGCTGTCTGCAGGTTTCCAAGGGGTGGACCGGTTAACAGACGCCGGACCTGGAGCGAGCAGTGTACCGACCGGGACTTCGGGTGACTGCGACCTGTTTCTGCCTCTAAGGTTTGGGTGTCGTAATCTTGTGAAAAAAGCGCGGCGCCGCCGAGGTGCATTTCCAGTCCAACTTCTCGATGAAGGGCTTTTAATCGAGCGCTGGGGGCCGCTTGTGCAGTGGCCTGTTAAGATGCCGAAGCCATGCCACTTTCCGCGGAACACCCCGTCGCAATTCCACTACTTTCGTCTGCGCTGACAACGCGGCTTGCAGCGTCAATTGCTTGGCGATACCTCACAGGTGCTGCAAGCATGTTGTCCGCAGTGAGTATTGCTGCCGTGGTTGGGTTGGCGTTGTCGGTGGCGGTCCTGATTACGGTGCTTTCCGTCATCAATGGCTTCGAGCGCGAACTTCGTGAACGGCTGCTCGGGGTAACGGCGCACGCGACTGTTTGGCTGGACAGACCCGCGATGATCGATCCGAAACGTGAACAGGTGCTCGAAGCTTCTTCCGGGGTAGCCGGTATCGCACCCGTTATCGAAGAGGCGGCGCTTGCAAGCGGGCTGGACAAGGTCAGCGGCGTGTTAATCACTGGCATCGATCCCAACCGCCACAGCGCAGTGTCTGATATCGAGCAGTACGTACAACCTGGAGGCGCGCTGTTGCGGGATGGGCAGTTCGAAGTCTGGTTAGGCGCACGCCTCGCGCGACAACTGGAGGTCGTCGTGGGTGATCACATCACTTTGGTATTGCCCACACCCACCGTCACGCCGATTGGCCTGTTGCCTCGCCAACGACGTTTTGTCGTGACCGGCCTTGTTAGCACTGATTCGGAGTTAGATGGACGGGCGGCGTTTATTCACATCAACGATGCCGGACGCTTGTTTCGCTTGGGCGATCGCGTAGCGGGTTATCAGATTCGTCTCGATGATGTCTTCGCGACGGACCTTGCGTGGGTTGCAGCTGAAGCGGCCTTCCCGAACAGGGTCGCCTCCGTGCGTCCTTGGACCCGCGGTGTTCATGGCAATCTCTATCAGGCGATCGTGACCCAGAAGGTGACGATGTTTGTGCTCTTGTCATTCCTGGTTGCGGTTGCTGCATTCAATCTCGTGTCGGGACTCATCATGGTGGCGGATCAGAAGCAGGCGGACGTCGCCATTCTCCGTAGCATGGGCAGCGGCACATCGGTGGTGCTGCGACTCTTTTTTCTGCTCGGCCTGATGCTCGGTGTTACAGGACTCGCGATTGGTCTGATGATTGGCATTCTGTTGACGTGGTCACTCCCGGAACTGTTAGCCGGGTTGTCCTCGTTGTCGGGTCGCGACCTCATGAACCAGTACTTTATCGGCTACCTTCCGGTGGACATTCGAATATCCGATGTAGGCATGATCGTGGGTGTCAGTCTTGTTCTCGTTGTTTTCGCTGCGCTTTTTCCGGCATGGAAAGCCACGCGCCAGCTACCGGTGGAAATTCTTGCTCATGAATGAATCGGATCGAGCTGATCAAATCGTGACGCGGGAAAAGAGCGCCATTCCTGCACTGCTCGCAAAAGGGCTAACCAAGACCTATGCGCACGGAGAAGTTGCCGTGCCGGTGTTGCACGGCGTTGATCTGACGGTGGGTGTGGGCGAGCTGGTTGCGCTGGTAGGTCGCAGCGGCTCTGGGAAAAGTACGTTGTTGCACATCCTTGCAGGGCTTGATGATGCCGACACGGGAAGTGTGTTTGTGCACGGCGAGAACATGAGCGGTGCCAACGTGGATGGCCGCGCCGCGATTCGCAATCGGCATCTCGGATTTGTTTACCAGATGCATCATCTGCTTCCGGAATTTTCCGCACTGGAAAACGTCGCTATGCCACTCAGGCTAGCCGGTCGTTCCCGCAGCGAGGCGAATCAAAGTGCACGCGCAATGCTGGAGTCGGTCGGGCTTGGGCATCGTCACACTCATCGGCCGTCGGCATTGTCCGGTGGTGAGCGACAGAGGGTTGCCGTTGCACGCGCTCTCGTCGCCGATCCTGCGCTCATATTGGCGGATGAGCCGACCGGCAACCTGGATCGTGACAATGCCGCTCACGTCCTTGATTTGATGCGGCGTCTTTGCCGTGAACGTGGTGTTGGCATCGTCATCGCGACTCACGACGCTGCTGTAACCCAGGGTGTAGACAGGGTTGTCGCCCTCGACGGCGGACGAGTGGCGAGCGAGCGTTGATGACCACGAAAGAACCTAAGGAAACTCTGATCAATTCCCTCCTACGAGTTGATCAGGTCGGAATCCTTCGGATTCCTCGCATTTTCCCGGCGTTTACACGGGCTTTGCCCGTGAATGCGCCTGCGAGGCACGCGCCACACGCATGGAAAGTGGTGGTGCTTCCATGCACCACACAGGAAGGTCTGATTAATCAGACCTTCCCTAACCGATGAGCCTGGCAACTGACATTGCCTGGCGCTATCTGCGCACCGGACGCCACGGCTATGTGAGCTTCATTACCTGGATTTCGTTTGTTGGCTTGTTATTGGGCGTCCTCATTCTGACGGTAGTCGTCAGTGCGATGAATGGATTTGACCACGAACTTAAAACGCGCCTGTTACGGGCAATTCCCCACGTGATCATCGAGGATGAAGACAATATTCCTGCAGCGCTCGCAAAAGATCCCGCCGTCACAGCCAGCTTTCCGTACTTCGAGGCCACCGCCATGGTAGGGCGGGGTACCGCGGTTCAACCAGTCTCCTTGCTCGCATTGAATCGGCAGGGGATCGATGCCTTGGATGAAATCCGAGACCACCTGCAGACCGGCTCTCTTGGTGCACTGGACAATGCCGGCGACGAAACCGGTTACGTCGTACTCGGAGCGCCGCTGGCGCAAGCACTCGGCCTGTTTCCCGGAGACCGGATCACGCTGACCCTGTTGTCGACCGATGCGGGCAGGGTGCGTCCTGTCAGCACCACCTTTCGATTGGGTGGTACCTTCCGATTGGACGCGGAACCTGACTACGGACTTGCGTTGGTTGGGCTTTCCAGAATTCCTCAGGTGGTGCTGCAGCAGGGAGGGTCACGTGGTGTACAGCTGCGACTGAGTGCACCGCTGCAGGCTCAGTCCACTGTTGAGCGCTTCCGGGCGCTGTGGCCAGAACTGCGTTTTTCGCCTTGGACGGAACGCTATGGCGAACTCTTCAGCGCCGTTCGCCTTGAGAAATCCATGATGTTTGTCTTGCTCTTGCTTGTGGTTGCAGTCGCGGCATTCAACATCATTTCCGGTCAAGTGATGCTCATTCGTGAGAAAACGCCGGCTATCGCTATCCTCCGAACGATGGGGGCGACGGCTTCGTTGGTGGAGCGCATCTTCTTGATTCAAGGTGTATTGATTGCATTCGCCGGCATCGTGATGGGTTTGATCTTCGGCGTGTGGGCGTCGCTACAAATCGATGCGTTAGTCGCGAGCCTCGAGGCAGTATTCGATTTGCGGTTTCTGGAAGGCACCTACTTTGTCGAAATTCCCGTTCAGATCAGCGCCGTTGATCTTGCTGTCATTGCTGGATTGTCGTCGGTGATTTCGCTGATGGCTGCCTGGATTCCTGCTCGCAAGGCACGGCAAGTGCATCCGGTTCAAGGGCTGCACGGCGTCTGAAGGAAGGCTGTTAGATCACCTTGATGGTGCTCAAGCTCGACGCCGGGCCCTCCGCTCACGCCAACGACGGACGATGTGCAGCCTCCACAACACCCGTACCAGCACGAACCCGGTGATACCCAGTACCCACCCACACACGATCGAACCGAAGAACAAGGGATAACCGACGTTCACGAGATTTTCGAGCAGCCACTGGGTCGACAAGCTGATGTCAGTCGTGGAGATCTCTCGTCCGAGTAGCCAGGACCCGAGTCGGTACTGAAAATACATCAGCGGTGCCATGGTCACTGGATTGGTCAGCCAGCAGAGCGCAAGGCTGATGGGCAGATTGCAGCGGAATGAAATGGCGAGTGCGGCTGCCGGCAACATCTGGAAGGGGATTGGCAGAAAGGCACAGAAAAACCCGATAAACGTTGCTCCGGACGCGGATCGACGATTCAGGTGCCACAAGTCTTCGTTATGGATCAACTTGCCAAGCGGTCGAAGAGCGGAATATTCGTTCAGTTTTTCGGGTGTTGGCAGATAGCGCCTGATGAATTCACGGGGCATAAGTGGATTATGCCCACAACGCGTCAGAGCCTGCGATGACATCCAAGCATTCACTGGGCCCTGCACGTGCGCTGCTGCTCTGCCTGGTTGTGATCGTGGTACTGCTCCGCGTAATTGATGCCCATGTTGACCGTCGTGCTGTCTGGGTCGGCGCGTATGCAGCCGAAAGCACACGATTGTCCGTACGCGTCGAATCGGTCGACACCGCAGTGTCTGGTGTTCGATACCACACGACGTTGGTCCGTACGGTGACGCCCGACCATGAGCCGCGTTCGCAATGCACTGCGGAGCCTGGCGTTCGACTCAGGCTCGCCTGGCCCGTCACAGCAGTAGGGCCTTTGCCCGGCGAAACTTGGGAGGTCTTAGCGCGTATCCGGCCTCCCTCCGGTTTTGCCAATCCCTCTGGATTCGACTTTGAGCGTTGGCTTTTCAGTGAAGGCATCGCCGGAACGGGGTACGTCCGCGAAGCACGACGCGTCGCATTGATTGAGGGACATGTTCTGCCCCAAATCAGAGGCGAAATTCGTGAGTACCTGCTTGCGCCAGCTGAGGAAGCTGCGGAGGGTGAAAAGAATTCAGCACCCCGCTGGCAAAACGGTGGCGTGCTGCTCGCGTTAGCACTCGCTGATGGCACTGCAGTGTCCGACACACAGTGGCGATGGTTTCGTGACACCGGAACGATCCATCTGATCATTGTCACTGGATTGCACATCGTCATCGTCGCTGCGCTCGGGGCGATTCCGGGTCTGCTTATTGCACGATGGGTCGTCATGTTTCGGGTTGGGTTTCCCGTTCGTTGGTGTGCGGCTGCAACAGGATTTATAACGGCGCTGGGTTACACCGCGTTGACGGGTTATGAAGTGCCCGCGGTGCGCGCCGTGATTTTTTACGGTCTGGGTGTGAGTGCACTGGTGTTGGCGCGCAGGCTATCGCCGGCCACGTTGTTCCTGTTGGCTTTGCTGCTGACGCTTTTTGTCATGCCGCTCTCACCCCTCGCGTCGGGTTTTTGGTTGTCGTTCGTGGCCGTGGCGGTCCTTTTGGTTGCGGAAACAGCGTCCTGGCGAGCGCCGACACGTCTCTTGTCGACACAACGATTCGTTCGCAGTCAGCTGATGTTGAGCGTGGCCTTAATGGGCTGGTTGGCTGCATTGCTCGGCAGCGTCAGCGTCACCGGGCCATGGGTCAATCTTGTTGTTGTCCCGGTGGTTAGTGTTGTGGTCCTGCCGCTGCTGCTGCTCGGGGGGCGCTGGTCCCTGTTGCTGAGGCGGCCGCGTTCATCCTCATTTACCTTGCCGACGCCATGTTGGGGATAGTGTTGGTGGTAATTGAATCTGCAGCGGAGCCACCGGCGCTTCGCACATCGATCCATGATCCTGGCGTTTTCGGGGTGGCGCTAATCGCTGGGCACCTGTTGGTCTGGCCGATCCGACTTAAGTTACGGCTCGCGCTGTTGCCCTTGGCGTTATTGCCGTTGACCCCAGTGTGGCCTTGACTCCCATCAGGAGAATTCCTGCTGGAGGTTCTTGACGTCGGGCAAGGCAGTGCGGCGCTCGTGCAGACTCGCAACACGGTGCTCGTGATGGATTCAGGCCCGCGCTTTTCGTCCGGTTTTGACACCGGGGAGGCCGTCGTCCTTCCCGCGGTTGCATCGACGGCGGTACGAGAACCCGATGTTGTCGTGACCACCCATCCGGACATCGACCACGCGGGTGGCACAGAGGCGCTGGTTCGAGCCTTCCCGAACGTCCTCCTCATCGGCAGCGATCACGCCAGTGACGTTCTTTCGTGCCAAGGATTTCCAGCGTGGCGGCGTGATAGCGTAGCGTTCCAGCTCTTGCCTGGCGATGAGTTTCCAGATTTCTCCACGGCTAATGATCGATCCTGCGCACTCCTGGTAGACAACGGGCGGCATGCGGTGTTGCTTACAGGTGATACCAGCGATCACGCAGAGATGTTGCTGATTCGTGCAGCTAGACCCGAAGTCCTTGATCGCCTGAAGGTTGTTGTCGTTCCACGCCACGGTAGTCGCTCATCATCGTCGCGTGCTTTCGTGAGGCGAACGCGTCCACGATACGCAGTCGTCAGCGCCGGTCGCCACAATGGCTATGGTCATCCACACGCACAAGTGGTTGAGCGCTGGCAACAAGCGGGTGCACGCGTGTTCAGTACAGCGGAGAGTGGAGCGATCCGTTGGTATAGTGGCTCACCCAGTGTTTTGCGCACTTTTCGACGAGAGGCGCTACGTTACTGGCGTACAACAGAATCGACGTAACGTATTCCGCGACGAAGTTCGGCAATCAGTGACTTCTTCTCATCTGCCGTCAGGAACGCACCGATTTCGATCTTTTCGTCGCGATAACAGAGTTGCACACGCGGATCACGCCAACGGTGTTTATGGCGTTCCACGTGGAACCTTGTGAAGAAACGTTCGAAAGTACGGTCCAGTGTTACGCGAGGCGGCTGTTGTCGTTGCCCTTTTTGCAGAAGAACAGATTGCGGCTGCAGCACGATCACTTCCTGACGATAGCCACGGTGGACGCATAACCACAAACTCAGCACTAACGCGCTAAGTTCGAGGATGCTCCAAGGGAGAATCATCCACATGCCAAGCCAAGTAAACGTCAGCGCGATAGTGAGTGACACCGTGCACAGCACTGCCAGAAACCAGACGTTAGCGCGCCAAGTCCATGACAGATTAGGGCGGAGCAGGTAGTGCACGGCCCTGGTGTCGTCATCGAAGTGGGTCTCAACCATTTGTTTGTCGGGTGCGTCGGGGATGATGGATGTGAACGAGTTGCTCGTTTGCGTCAGGGAAATCCGTAACGTGTTGAGCGTCTTGCATTGAAATCCCGGGTTCAGTCTTTACTTAGGGGATTGTCCACAACCTGATTGGAGTGCGCTATGCGCATGGAACGAATGACGACTGCCCTGCAAAATGCGCTCGCGGATGCGCAGTCGCTTGCGGCCACCAAAGATCACCCCTCCCTTGAGCCGGTGCATGTCCTCGCAGCGCTGTTAGAGCCTGGACCCGCAAGTGTGCAGAAACTCATGGCGAGCGCTGGCGCGGACGTGCCGCTGATGCGCGAACGGGTGCTTGCCCTTGTAGATTCGCTGCCGAAGTTGGGGAAACCCACGGGTGAAATCAACCTTTCCCCAGCTCTACAGCGCACTCTGACCCTCGCGGACGGTCGTGCGGGCAAACAGGGTGACAAATTCGTTGCGGTTGAAACGCTGTTGTTGGCACTGGTGCTCGATGACACCGTGGCTAGATTGTTCCGGCAGCTTGGCGTTACCGGGGCTGCACTTGAAGCAGCCGTCGAAGCGATGCGAGGAGGTCAGAAAGTGGCTGATCAGAATGCCGAAGAAGGCCGGGAAGCGCTGGAAAAGTACACGAATGATCTCACCGAACGCGCTCGGGCGGGAAAGCTCGATCCAGTGATTGGCCGTGATGACGAGATCCGCCGCACGATTCAGGTTCTCCAGCGTCGTACCAAG
>SYFY01000116.1 GCA_005799745.1 Gammaproteobacteria bacterium | reverse complement strand
GTTGCTCATCTCCACGAGCTTTTCTTCACTCCGACTGATCTCGACACTGTTGCGCACCAGATCGGCATCGCTGTTGATCTCGCCCAAGTCGTTGACGATCACCGCCACACGCAAACCCTCACGGTTACGCAAGACATGGCTGAGCAGCGTCGTCGTGCCGGCGCCAAGAAAACCGGAGAGTACGGTGACCGGAATTTGTTTCAGGACCTGGTTCATGTCTGCTTCCGGGTGGTATTAAGACGTTATAACATATCAACACATATCGCCATCGTCCACCCGGAGGCCACGCAATGCGTATACCCAGGTCAGGTACCCTCACTTTCCAGCAGGCTTCGGTTGTCGCTGTGGTTACCGCGCTGCTGTTGCCAGCACTGAGCGCATGCAGCGACGGCGCTTCCCCCGCAGTGCACGTCACCGGCGCGAAGAGCGAACCGCCCGCCGTAGCGGCAGCCCCTAAAATGGTCACTGCTGCCGCAACTGACGCGCGAGGTTCTGCATCAGCGCACGTGACAACACCGGACGTGGGCGAGCCGTCCTACGCCCAGGCAGCCCACGTCCATGGCGAGGCGGTGCTGCTGGTGGTCACCGAGGCCGGGCAGGTACAGGTACGCCTCGAGTCACCCGCCGAGTCGGTCATCGGATTCGAACATCCGCCCGGCACAACACAGGAGTGGCAGCAGGCCGCTACGGCGATCGCCGCGCTATCGGCACACAATGTACTGGTGGCTGGTGACCCGGACGGCCTCTGCAAGCGGATGGAGATGACCTGGTCGACGCCATTGTTCAGCGCATCGGCACTGGCGAACCCGCCTGCGAAATCCAATCCCACCAGACGAGAGATCGGGCACGCGGAAGAGACACATCACCATGACGGCGATGTCTCTGCGAATGAAGTTGCACAGGATGCAGCGGTACCTGCCAAGGTCGAAGGTCACTCCGGGATCGAAGCGACGTGGCGGTTCAGCTGTGGCGGCACGCCGGAGTGGCTTGAACAACGTCTGCTGAGTACTTTCCCAGACCTGGAGAGGCTCGAAGTGCAACTCGCCAGCGCCGCTGCGCAGCGTGCATGGGTAATCGAGGAGCGGATCCCAGGTCGATTCCTGCTGGGACAGCACTGACAACACGATGGCGACTATCGGTTCAGAAGATTCGGCCCTTACAAGCGAATGCAGGAAGGCGCAGCGTGCCGCAGAAACTAGTCGTTGTGGCATCTGCGATCAGGTGCCCGCTGTCAATCCATCGTGCAGCGACAGGCGATAAGCCCTCCAGGCTGGAATAAGCCCCGCGAGGCTGCCGGTGAGCACGATTACTGCGAGCAGACTCCATTCCCGTGGTGATGGCATACCCGTCGACGGCGCGAAACCAAAATGCATCCTCGCGAAATCTCCAAGCGTTGCCGTGGCGAGCGTGAGCATTCCGGTACCGAGTACGGCTCCGGCCAACGCCAAGAGTGTTGATTCGGCGACAAGCAGCGCGACGATGTCCCGCATCCTCGCGCCCACCGCCCGGTACACGGCGATTTCCCGTCGCCGTTCATTCAACGTCGCCAGAATGCCGGCAATCATGCCGAGTACACCGGTCAGCAATGTCAGGCTGGTGACGACTACCAATGCCGTCTCAGCTGTACCGAAGAGGTCCCACAACGCCTGCAAAGCAACACCCGGGAGAATCGCCGTCAGTGCTTCCCCCGGGAATCCGTTGATGGCACGTTGCAACAGGAACACGTCCATGCGGCTGTGCAGGCCGATAAAGAACGCAGTGATCGATTTGGGCTCGATATCTGCCGGTTGGGTCTCTCCCGATTGGGATGCTGCACCATCAACCCGATGAGCGCCGGTTCCCCAGCCGGCGTGGATCACGTCAATTCCGGCCAGAGAGACGTGGACTGTGCTGTCAACCGGAGTGCCGGTGGGCGCCAGCACACCGGTGACGCTGAATGGCCTGTCGTTGTGACGCGACAGCCCATCATCGCGCGTGCCATGGGCAAGGATGACGGCGTCACCCACACGGTAGCCCAGCCGCGCAGCAACTTCCGCTCCGAGCACGGCATCAAACACGCTCTCAAATCCCCGCCCCTCGGCAAACACCAGTGAGCGACCTTCGCCGTACGCGAGGTGCTCAAAGTACGCCCCGGTTGTGCCCAGCACCCGGTAGCCGCGGTGCGAGTCGCCGAGCGATACCGGAATGGCAAACCGTACCTTGGGATGCGCGCTGATCTGCTGGTAGCTTTTCCAGGTGATGTTCCCCGTCGGATCACCCATTCGGAAAACCGTGTACAACAACACCTGAGTAGGACTGGAGCGCGCGCCCACAATCAAATCCGTGCCGGATACCGTGCGTGTGAAGTGCTCACGCGTTTCGGCGCGGATTCGGTCCACCCCAAGAATCAGGATCACAGACAAGGCAATGCTGACCACGATCAGCGTTACACCGGTGCGCCGGCTCCACAGACTTTTGCAGGCGAGACTGAGCATGTTCATGACATTCTTCTGCTAGTGGCGCGAAACGCTTCGATGTCGAGGCTGCGATGGAAATGCTGCGCAAGGTCTGCATCGTGGCTGACAAACAACACGGCACTGCCAGACGCCTCGGTCTCGGCAAGCAGGACGCGGACAAATGAATCCCGATTGTCGGCATCAAGTGCCGACGTCGGTTCATCACACAGAACAAGGCGGGGGCTGCCGAGCAGTGCTCTGGCTACCGCCACACGTTGTTGCTGACCAACGCTGAGTTCAGCAGGAAGTCGTCGATGCAGCTGCGTGTCGATTCCCAGGCGCTGAAGCAACTCCAGGGCGCGCGGGCGCGCGACTGCAGCTCCACCCATCGACAGCCGCAACGCGCGACTGAACGTCAACGGCAACAGCACGTTTTCGACGACATCCAGGCACGGCACAAGATTGAACTGCTGAAAGACCGTGCCGATATGGCCACCTCTGAAGTCGTCACGTGATGCCGCACTCATACGCGTGAAATCACATCCGAGCACCTCGAGTTGACCCTCCTTCACCGGATGAATACCGGCAACCAGTCCGAGCAGCGTCGACTTTCCTGAACCGCTGCCACCACGAAGGAATACCCGCTCGCCGGTTTCTATGCGGAGCTTCTCTATCCTCAGGAGCACGGGTTCACCCGGCCAGCCGAAGTGCACCGCACTGATGTCGATCACAGGTGTTTGCAGACTCATACCTGAAGGTGCCTTGCTGCGAGAATCCACCCGGCGGAGTTGTTTACCATGATGATATAAAATAACGTTCTGTTAACTTAAACAAGAAAAAAGTCCAACGCTATGTCCATCCGCCGCTTCGTCATCGCCGTTACCATCGCGACAGTGGCTTTGCCTTTGTCTGTCCCCGCCGCTCCTATCGAAGAGGTCGTCGTCACCGCCCAGCGGCAGGCTTATCGCGGCAATGTCGCCACCGCCGATACACCGCAAACGATCACCGTTCTGGATGCGCAACTGATCGAACGTGCCGGACTGACTTCTCTGGCTGAAACACTGGATCTTTCGGCTTCGATGGCGCGTCAGAACAACGGCGGAAATAGACATTAATCAGAGATTCCCTAACGGCTTATTTCAGCCGCAACATCAGAATGGACGCGCATGCCGGAACCAACAAACCCGCAAACACCATGAACGCAAGGTCATAACTCCCAGTCACGTCGCGGATTTCTCCTGCGATCCACGGGCCTGTCGCTGACAAGGTAGTAAACGGACCGATCAGCCCCATCACGAGACCGAACGAAGCGACCCCGAAGTGTCGACTGACAATGGCAGCAAGCAACGGCAAGTGTGCCGCGGAAGCCACACCGAGCATGCCGCAGATGATGCCGAACTCAAAGTAGCTGAGCTGCGTCGACATCCAGGCCATCGCGCCGAGCAAAACACCGAGTGAGAACACGAAGATCCAGCGGACTTCGATACGATCCGTCAGTGCGCCAATCACCACTTTCCACACCGCCATCAAAAGCGCCATCACCGACATAACCCAGGCAACGGCCTGCGCATCAAATCCCTGATCGAGACCATAGGGCGCGAGATTCTGTTGCAACCCGCCATTGACCAGCGAGAACAACACGAAGGCAATAACCATGAACCAGAAGGTTGGCTCGCGAAAAACTTCCGCCAGTGACCAGTGGCGCTGCTCCGCTTGTTGGCCTGCAGAACTGGATGCAGGCGCACCTGTGGGCAACGCTTCAATCAACGCTTCTTCCGTTGTGGGTGAATTACGAATCACCAGCCAAGCCAGCGGAATCACCGCAACCAGCACCAGCACCGCCAACACGTCATTGGCATCGCGCCAGCCCATCGATGCCTGCAGTGCGGTGACGACCGGCGGCAAGATGAAGCCGCCGATGGAGGTGCCGATAGTTGAAATCCCCAGCGCGAGGCCACGTCGGCGATTAAACCAACGCGCCGTCAACGTCTGCGCGGCGAGCGGACCGGCCAGCAACGTTCCACCCACGATCAACGTCCCGTTGATTACCATCAGTTGCCAAAGCGCACTCGCGCGGGCTGCGAGCAAGAGTGCGAGCGCGAGGCTTATGGCCCCGGCGATCACCAGGAGCCGTATCGGCAAACGGTCCATGGCGCGCCCGGCAACGGGCGCAAACAACCCCATGGATGCCTGCAGGATAAAAAATACGACCATGATCTCGCCGCGCCCGACACCAAACTCCTGGGTCCACGGCGCAACATAAAACGTAAAGCAATAAAGCCCGATTCCAAAACTGATGGCCTGAAACATCAGACCCGCAGCCACCACGTTCCATCCGTGATACCACGGCATCACATTTCTCCCTTCCCGAAACCCGATCATGACGGTTGAACCTCAACGGGCCAACAGAAATCTCCCGTCAGTAAAATTCACTTCGGACTTGAAGACGCTTGCTGTAGCCTCCCGCGCCCCTTCGGAGGAGAGCCGAATTGGCGGGCACGGTACGCGACGGCCTGAAGCTTCTCAAAGAACCCAACTTCGCGAAGCTCTTTACGGCCTACTTCATCACCTACACCGGCAGCGCCATGGCGCCCATCGCCATCACCTTCGGCGTGTTGGACCTCACCGGTTCAACGCGTACGAGTTCGTTCGTGCTCGCATCTCCCGTGGTCGCCCAGATCGTCATCCTCATGATCGGTGGAGCGGTGGCGGATCGAACCTCACGCCAGAAAGTCATGGTGATCGCGGATTTCCTGGCTGCCCTTTCGCAGGGCACGGTCGCGGCACTCTTCCTCACCGGTACTGCCACCGTCCCGCTGCTGATTGCGCTCATGCTCGTCAACGGCGCGTGCATCACTCCCCTGCCGCGATGGGGTTCATTCTCCAGGTCGTCGCGCAGGACCAGCTGCAGTCTGCGAACGCGCTGCTCGGCGCGGCGCGAAATTCAGCGACGATGCTCGGCGCTGCACTTGCCGGCAGTCTCGTGGCTGCGTTTGGTGCCGGACTCACCCTCGCCATCGACGCGGTTTCGTTCGCGCTCGCCGCCATGTTGCCTGCAAGCTTGAGCGTACGTGCCCAAACCAAAATGGCGCCTGCTTCGATCATCGAAGACCTTCGCCTCGGCGCAAAAGAGTTCTTTTCTCACACCTGGCTTTGGACCATCGTCTTCCAGTTCACCATCCTCGTGATGGGGCTCGAAGCCTTGTTCGCCTTGATCGGCCCGGCCATCACCCGGGATGTGATGGGCGGCGCGAGGGATTGGGGCTTCATCATGGCGGCCTTTGGTGCGGGCACCGCTTGCCCGAGGGGGGTGTCGTAAATCGAAAGCCGCGGGTCCGGGTAATACGGCGAAGGCGTGACGCGGTCCGCCCACTTGCCGAGTTCCTTGAACGAATAAGGTGGCGTATCGAGTGAACGACCACCCATGGTTTTGCCGCCGGGAAACTCCGCGTGATAGTCAGGGAATTGCGGGGTCGATCGAAAGTTTGTCGGTGTGTGGTCGTTCAAGTACTTCACCATCACCGGTCCTGCATCCACAAACGCCTCCGTCAGGGACTGATCGATGAGGCCATGTGAAAGCGACATAATCTAACGGATGGATTCTTCACGGCTGTCGCGAATACCGAACTCCGCTTCGAGATGATTGTTCGGAATCCAGATCATTCCGCCGGACCACGCGGTGGTCCCACCCACTTGGTCGGCCTTTTCAAATACCTTCACCTTCGCGCCGGCATCGTGCGCGGTAATGGTCGCTGTGAGGCCCGCGCCACCGGTACCCAACACCACCACTCGCGTCTTTTTCTTGCCCAACTTCCTTCCCCGAGCTTTTATACAAGCCTGAGTGTATTTCATTCGACGGAGAACGAACCATCCGCGACACATCGAAGAAATTTCCGGGCTTGCACCCGTGCCGCAAATTCCCGTAACGTCCTTTTACGGAGAGAGGGGGAAACATCATGACGATCAGGCATCTGTTGCTGACAGCTTTCGTGCTGGTCGCAGCCTGCGCAGCACCTGACAACACACAACAAAACTCAGCAGTAGTCCCTGCACCCGTCGTCGAGCCGGTGCTCAGCGACGTCGTCGAGCCGGTGCTCAGCGGCGTACGACGCAGCGAAGCGGTACCCACCAACGACAGCATCCTGTTCTGGACACCTGCCGAAACTGAAGTGGGTTTCCGCAGCATCGACAAGATAGCGCCTCAAGCCGTTCGTGTAGTGAAACGGGGCGACACCGTCCGCGAGTTCAAACGTGCTGCAGCACCTGCGCTGGATGTGCGTTTCAACATCGGTGACAAGGCGCACGACACCACGAGTTATATGACGGATTTCCGCGTCTCCGGCATCGTCGTGGTCAAGGACGGCGAGATACTTCTTGAACAATATGGCCTAGGGCGTCGTCCGGAAGATCGCTGGATTTCATTCAGCGTGACCAAGTCGCTGACATCCACGCTGATCGGTGCCGCCATCAAAGATGGCTCTATCAAGAGCCTCGATGACACCCTCGATCAATATGTGGAGGAGATGAAGGGCTCGGTGTATGCCGGCGTGACCATCCGGCATCTCTTGACCATGAGCTCGGGGGTGAAGTGGAATGAGGACTACACCGATTCGAACTCCGACGTTGCACGCGCGGGTCGTGTGCAGTTTGAAGGCGAGAAGTCGCCTATCCTCGGTTACATGCGCCGGCTTGATCGGGCGTTGCCTGCCGGTGAGAAATTTCATTATTCGACTGGTGAAACGGACCTTGCCGGTTATGTGGTCTCTCGTGCCACGGGTATGACCATGGCTGAATACCTTTCGAAAAAAATCTGGGCGCCCTACGGCATGGAGCAGGATGCCGTGTGGCTTATGGATTCATCCGGTCATGAGCGCGGTGGTTGTTGCCTCAACATGACCCTGCGGGACTACGCGCGTATCGGGCAATTCATGCTCGAGGACGGCGCTGGTGTGACAACAGCAGGCTGGGTGAAAGAAGCCACCAGCAGTTTGTTGCCCGTGGGTGATGGGCCTGAAGCCGGTGGCTATGGATACTTCTGGTGGATCAAAGACGACAGGTTCGATGCGCTCGGCATCTTTGGCCAGATGATTCATGTGGATCCAGAAGAAAAACTGATCATCGCCATCAACAGCGCCTGGCCCTATGCGACGAACCGAGATTACAGTGTCGCGCGAATGGCCTTCGTGAACGCGGCCGCCGAAGCAGCCAAGAACAGGTAGCGCACATGCGTTTCGCCATCAAGACCGCCCCTCAGTTTACACGGTGGGAAGACATGCTCGCCGTGTGGCAACGGGCAGATCAGATGGCGGTATTCGAATCGGCCTGGAACTTCGACCACTTCTATCCCATCAACGTGCCCGACACGACGGGGCCGTGTATGGAGGCGTGGGTCACACTCTCCGCCCTCGCGCAAGCGACCAAGCGGATTCGCGTCGGATGCATGGTGACAGGCGTGGTGTACCGGCATCCGGCGGTGCTTGCCAACATGATCGCGTCACTCGACATCGTTTCAAACGGTCGGCTCGAGTTTGGCCTGGGTGCGGCCTGGAGCAAGGAAGAATGTGATGCGTATGGCATTCACCTCGGTACATTGAAAGAACGGTTCGACCGTTTCGATGAAGCCTGCACCATCATTCACGACATGTTGACCCAGGAAACGACCACATTCAGTGGCAAGTACTTCAACGTGAAGAACGCGCGCTGCAATCCGCCGCCCATCCAGAAGCCTACACCACGATGGTGTATCGGTGGCAACGGCGAGACCCGCACCTTTCCCAACGTTGTGAAATACGCGGATCACTGGAACTACGCCGGCTTTGATCTTGATGGTTTCGAAAAGAAGCGCACGACGTTGCACACGATGTGTCGCACCGCCGGGCGCGATCCGAAGTCCATCATGACGAGCATCCATCAGCCGGTGGACGCGAATTCTCTTGGCGAATTGCCTGAACGCATCAACGCATTTCAGGAAGCCGGGCTTGATCTGATGATCTTCTACCTTCAGCCACCTCACAAAGTGGGCATCCTCGACACATTGGCCGGCATCATCGAACGTACCGCGTAGGGCGCATCCCATGCTGAAACTCACGGCCATTCTGATCGGTGTACTGGGTGCGCTGATGACCTGGCAAGGCGCAGAACTCGCGTTCTTGGGTGGAACGCTGTACTACGCCGTAGCAGGTGTACTGATGGTGGTCAGTGCAGTGCTGTTGTGGCGAGCACAAGCCGCCGGGTTCCACGTATTCATCGGCGTGTTGCTGCTAACACTCGGCTGGGCGATCTACGAGGTGGGCACAGATTTCTGGATAGCCGGGTCGCGCTTCTGGATCATTGGCATTCTCACGCTGTGGCTCTGCACACCGGTGATTCGGCGCCGACTGTGGCCGGAACCTGGACATGCTTTCTGGCGAATGCCCACAACCATCGTTGGCTCACTCGCAAGCGCAGGTGTCCTCACGGCGATGACGTTCGACTTTGTGAATAACCCGGCTGCGGAGCTTGCCGACAGAACCCCGGCCGAGTTCCATCACGATTCGAACTGGGGCGCATACGGTGCCAGCAGCGCCGGCACACGTTATTCCCCTCACCACCAGATCAATGCCTCGAACGTCAGTGGCCTCAAGAAAGTATGGGAGGCTGAAACCGGTAAGGTGGGACGATTCAGCGCGACTCCCATTCAGATCGACGATGGTCTCTATCTCTGCACCTCACGAAACGTCGTCATTTCACTGGACGCCGAAACCGGCGAAGAACGTTGGAGTTTTGATCCGGACAATCAAACACCCCCCTACGGCATCATCGGCAATTGTCGTGGCGTCACCTACTACAAGATTCCCGATCTCCCCAAAGGCGAGGTGTGCGCCGAACGCATTTTTACGGCCACCACCGATGCTCGCATGATCGCGCTCGACCGCATCACCGGTGAACCTTGCGCGGATTTTGGTACAGGTGGCGAGATCTCCCTGCTCGCCGGTATGGGTGAAGTGAAACCCCTCTACTATTTCGTTACCTCACCGCCTGTCGTTGCAAGTGGCTCACTTGCTGTCGGAGGCTGGGTGATGGACAACCAGGAAGTAGAAGAGCCTTCCGGGGTGGTGCGTGGCTACGATCCCCGGACGGGCAACCTGCTCTGGGCCTGGGACATGGGCCGCGAAGGACAATCGCCCATCCCACCAGAAGAGGGGGCACTCGAGGGCGGTTATTACACACGCGGTACCCCCAATGTGTGGAGCCTCATGTCAGCAGACGATGAGCTCGGGCTCTTGTATGTACCAACGGGTAACGCAACACCTGATTACTTCGGCGCGCACCGAACGCCAGTGATGGAAAAGTACGCGAGTTCTATCGTCGCCATTGACGCCAAGACCGGGCTTGCGCGTTGGCACTTTCAAACGACGCATCACGACATCTGGGACTACGACGTTCCCTCGCAACCCACACTTGTAGATCTCACGCTCGACGGTCAAACGCACAAAGCCGTCATCGCACCCACCAAACGCGGCGAGCTCTTTGTGCTCAATCGACAAACTGGCGAGCCCATCACCGAGGTTACAGAACGACCGGTACCTGCTTCGGATCTTCCCGAGGAACGCGCCGCACCGACCCAACCGTTCTCCACGGGCATGCCTTCGTTTGCGATTCCCCATGTCAGGGAGAAAGACCTGTTCGGCATCAGCCCCTTTGATCAGATCGCATGTCGCAAGGCGTTTCTGAAACTGCGTTACGAAGGGCCACTGACACCACCGTCCACACAAGGCACATTGCTCTACCCCGGACCTGCAGGTGGAATGAACTGGGGCAGCGTTGCTGTCGATGAAGCACGCCAACTCATGGTGGTGAACAACACCCATCTGCCTTTCATGATCCATTTGATCCCACGTGAAGAAGACACCACTTCAAACGCTGAAGGCTTACGCCGCGGTTACGGCATCGGTGGGCCACAACGGGGTACGGCTTACGCGGCGAAAGTGCAGATGTTCTCGTCGCCCATCGGCTTGCCTTGTCTCAAGCCGCCATACGGCGAAATCGCTGTGGTTGATCTCACTACCCAATCCATCGTCTGGCGCAAGAACCTTGGTTTCTGGGAGCTGGGTTTTCCTTACTCTGCTGGTTCTTTCGTCACGGCGGGTGGACTCATCTTCATGGGCGGTATAATGGACGGGCGCTTGCGTGCATTTGATGAGCTGACGGGAGAGACGCTCTGGGAAGACAAACTCTCAGGTGGCTCTGACGCAACCCCCATGACTTACCTGAGTGCGAAGAGTGGCCGTCAGTTCGTGATCGTGACGGTGCCGGGTGATGATCGCCCACCGATGAACGCGCATGAAGAACGAGATGCACCGAAGGAGCCTCAGGGTGGGCGCGTCATTGCCTACGCGCTCCCCGAATAAGAATCGCGTATCTATCCCTGCAACGATTCGATCAGCTTCATCGTCTCATCCCGCGTCGGTCCGCGCACAATGCGTGCCGACGCGTTCTTCGCACGACCACGCAACATGTACAGGAAAACGATGGCCTGGGTCTTGCGGTCTTTGAGGAAATCGCCGGGTTTTTCCAGCAAATTGAACGTCCGCATCATGCCGCGCATGACGTGCAGGTTGTATCTCGCGGCACCCGCCATGGCGTCGCCAAATGCGGCTTCGAACCACTTTTTGAAACCACCCTTGGCATCATCGAGCTTCTTGCCTTCTCGTACGGCAACAGAACGTCGAATGCCATTTTGATCTTCGCGCAGACTCGCTCGATGAATCGGCCGCAGTTCCGCTTCAGTACGCTCGCTGAAGCGCAGCGCGCGTGTGTTCGCATCCTTGTCAGCGACGAGCACATCCGCGAGCAGGTGTGCATGCATGATGCCCGTACTGCAACCACGACCATAAAGGGGATTGGTGCGAACGGACGCATCACCGACCGCGAAGAAGTTGTGAACGAGCGGCTGACCATCCTTCACCCAATGTCGCCATACGGAGCGGATATCGCCAATGCCAAATGACGCCGTGGTCGGTTCGGACACTTCAGGCGCAACCCACGGCAAAAGCCCGGGAATACTGCGACAGATCGCATCGAACTGATCACTATGTTTGATCGCTTCGCGCAGCTCTTTCTCGCTGTTGTGTACACAGACGATGAGCGCAAAGTTGCCGTTATCACCGGGGAAGACGCCGAACTTGATGTAACCGAGATCTCCAGCTGACCGATCCTTGCCACCCCGTGGTGGTTCGGCCTGACCCGGCCTCAGCTTGTAATGGCGCGTGTAATACACGATCTCCGCGTCATCATTTTCCTCGGCGACGTGCGCCCCTTCGGTTTCAAGCCAACCAGGAAACTTCGTCGTGCGGCCACTGGCATCCACAACCACATCTGCCCGGATTTCTTCACCGAACTGCGCCACACAATCGCGCCGAATCTTCACACCACGTGCGACCAGCTGACCGTCGACTTTCTCGCTGACAAGGCTGTCGACGTGAACGCCGTTCAAAACCCGCACGCCCGGGAAACTCGACACGTAGCGACGCAGCACCGTCTCGATGATGGCGCGTCGACACATGAGCACGAAGAGCTTTTCATCACCCGGCTCGGGTGAGTACTGCGCCATCAGTTCCGGTGACAGCATCTCCTTGAAGCCCACGCGTCGTGCGCCGGCCGCATAGAAGTTCTCGAGCAGATCGGGATAGTTGTCCTGGAGCAGATTGCACATCAGTCCAAGGAACGCATGAGGATGACGGAACTGCGATGCACCCCTTCTGGACCACTCAAAAAACGCTTTATCGGCATCACCTTCCGGCGGCTCACCATCCCGCTCGAGGAGTGTGACGGCAAAACCCTTGCGGGCGAGCGCCATGGACGTACACATACCGGCAATACCGCTGCCGATCACGAGAATCTGTTCTGTCACCTTGATTCCACTACCTTGCTTACGACAATCCGATCAACTGACCATCTTCAGGAAACGCAACATCTCTTCATTCACCGCATCGGGCGCTTCCTGCTGCGTCCAGTGCCCAATGCCTGGAATCAGCTTGTTGATACGCAGGTCAGTCACCCGTTCCGGCATCTTCTTGAGCGTCTCGGCAGCCATGAGGATCACACCGTCTTTCGCACCCGCGACGAACATCGCCGGTTGCGTGATCTTCTCGGGCGAACCCTTGGTGAGTTCCCACGTCAGGTCATGATTGCGGTAATAGCTGAGAGGCCCACGCATGCCTGAACGAGTGAATTCTGCGGCGTAAAAATCAAGGTCCGTCTCCGAGAGCCACTTCGGCAGAACCTTCGGGCTCGGCAGACTGGTCAGCAGGTCATCGTTCGGTCCTTTGGCGGTCAGCCCCGTGAGTTCCGCATCTCCCGATCCAAGATAGAGGAACTTCCGCAGTGCGAGACGGATGTCCTTCTCGAACTCCGCTTCCGCTACACCGGGCTCCTGGAAATAGAGCTGATAGAAGAACTGGCCTTTGAACATCTCGCGCATCGCCGGCATGGGTTGCACGGGAGATCGTGGCGAGAACGGCACCGACAACGCACCAACCGCAGTGACCTTGTCAGGATGATTGAGTGCGCAACTCCACGCCGTGGGTGCACCCCAGTCGTGACCAAAGACAACGGCCGTCTTGTAACCGAGTGCCGGGATCAACCCGATGATGTCGTTGACCACCTGCACCTGGTTGTAGGCGTCGATGTTCTGAGGTCGGTCACTCTTGCCGTAACCCCGCATATCCGGTGCCACAGCGTGATAACCAGCCTTTGCGAGTGCTGCGAACTGATGCCGCCACGAGTACCAGGATTCGGGAAAG
>SYFY01000115.1 GCA_005799745.1 Gammaproteobacteria bacterium | reverse complement strand
GACTTTGGTGGCGAAGTCGAGAGGGTTCTGTCGATGGTCGATTCGGTGCTTCTGCTGGTTGACGCGGTGGATGGGCCGATGCCGCAGACACGGTTTGTTACTCAGAAAGCGTTTGCCGCGGGTCTGAACCCTATCCTCGTCGTCAACAAAGTCGACCGTGATGGCGCCGATCCTCATAAGGTGATGGATCAGGTGTTTGATCTCTTCGATAACCTCGGTGCTACTGACAAGCAGCTCGATTTTCCGGTGATCTATGCATCTGCCCTGCTGGGAATAGCCGGTCGGGATGCTGATCACCTGGCCGAGGACATGACACCGCTGCTCGACCTCATTCTCGAGAGTGTGCCGCCGCCGACTGGTGACCCCGAAGGGCCACTGCAACTGCAAATCTCTTCCCTCGACTATTCGAGTTATGTCGGGGTGATGGGTATCGGCCGCATCAGTCGTGGCCGCGCAAAACGTAATACGCCAGTGGTGGTGATCGATCGACACGGCCGTTCTCGCCGTGCGCGCATTCTGGATGTGCTCTGCAGTCGAGGCCTCGCTCGGGAAGCCCGTGATGAAGCTCTCGCGGGTGACATCGTGTGTGTGACGGGTGTTGAAGATGTCGCGATCTCCGATACGATCTGTTCACCGGATCAACCCGAAGCGTTAACACCGCTATCCGTGGATGAACCCACGCTGACGATGCTTTTCTGTGTCAACACATCGCCAATGGCAGGGCAGGAAGGCAAATTCCTGACGAGCCGGCAAATTCGCGAACGCCTTTTCCGGGAAGCGTCGCACAACGTCGCCTTGGGTGTTGAAGACACGGATGACCCTGATCGGTTCAGAGTGTCAGGGCGCGGCGAACTGCATCTCTCAGTTCTGATTGAGACGATGCGGCGTGAAGGCTATGAATTTGCAGTGTCTCGTCCCGCGGTAATCTTCAAGGAAGTTGAAGGCGAGATCCTTGAGCCTTACGAACTCCTGACGCTCGACGTCGAAGAAGCCCACCAGGGCAAAGTCATGGAAGCGTTGGGTGACCGACGTGGCGAACTGCAGAACATGCAGTCGGACAACAAGGGGCGCATGCGCCTTGTTTACCGATTGCCGACCCGCGCGTTGATGGGTTTTCGTCCGATCTTCCTGTCGATGACTTCAGGAACCGGGGTGATGTCCTTTGGTGCGGCCGGGTATGGTTCACGGCTGAAAGAGGAAATCGGCCAACGCAAGAACGGCGTCATGATTTCCAATGCCGCAGGTAAGACGGTCGGTTTTGCGCTCTTTAATCTTCAGGAGCGCGGCCGGTTGATGGTTGCGCCTAACGACCCGGTTTATGAAGGCATGGTTGTGGGCATCTACAGCCGCGATAGCGACCTCACTGTCAATCCGATCAAAGAGAAAAAGCTCTCCAACGTTCGCGCGGCCGGCAAAGACGACAACATCCTGCTCGACACACCCATTCGCCTCACCCTGGAACAGGCGCTTGAGTTCATCGATGACGATGAGCTGGTCGAAATCACGCCCGCGGCGATTCGTGTGCGCAAGATTCATCTGACCGAAACCGACCGCAAACGCGCTGTCTCCGGGCGTTTGCGCTAGCGAGATATCCGTTGCGCGCCTTGTTGCAGCGGGTTTCGCAAGCGTCGGTGGTCGTGGATGGTGCGACCATCGCCAACGTTGGACCAGGTCTTCTTGTGCTGTTGGGTGTGGCACAAGGAGACGTGGTTGATCAGGCGGTTTGGCTAGCCGCCAAAACCCTCGATCTGCGAATCTTCGCCGATGATCGCAAGCCTATGAACGCCAGTGTTATGGATGTCTCCGGTTCGATTCTTGTTGTTTCGCAGTTCACATTGGCGGCTGACACGAGCCGCGGCAATCGTCCTGGTTTTAGTACAGCCGCTCCACCTGACCAAGCTGAGCCGTTGTATGAACGATATGTGGCGGAGCTCAAGACGCGTTGCACAAACGTGCAGACAGGGCGTTTTGGTGCGGATATGAAAGTCAGCCTCATCAACGACGGGCCGGTGACAATCCTGCTTGCGCGGTAGTTATGACTACAGGGCGAGATCAACACCAACCGGACAGTGATCGGACCCAAGTGCGCCCGGCCAAATAAATGCATCGGTTACCTTTTTGTCTGCTGACGCGGATGCGAGTACGTAATCGATGCGCCAGCCCACGTTGTCGGCGCGGGCATTGCCGAACTGTCTCCACCATGTGTAGTGACCTTCTTGGTCCGGGTGTCGCTTACGGAACGAGTCGACCCACCCCTCATCAATCCAACGATCCATCTCCGCTCGTTCTTCAGGCAGAAACCCGCTCGAGTCTTTGTTGGTCTTTGGTCTGGCAAGGTCGATGGGATGATGTGCCGTGTTGTAATCCCCGATCACCAACACCGGTCCTCGTTTGCGTAAAGACTCCAATCGATCGAACACTGCGCGATAAAAATCGAGCTTGTACGGCACTCGGGAGTTGTCGCGCTCTTTGCCACTGCCCTTCGGCAAATACACCGATGCGACGTGCAGGCGTCCAAACCGGGCCAGTATGAACCGGCCTTCGATGTCGAAGGCGTCGATGCCGAGTTTGGTTTCGACCTTGTCGGGCTTCTGCTTCGAGTAAATGGCAACTCCGCTGTAACCCGCGCGTTCAGCTGCGTGGAAGTTCGTGTGCCAACCCTCGGGCTCTCGAACGCTGGCTTCCAACTGTTCGGAAAACGCTCTAACTTCCTGAAGACCGATGATGTCGGCTTTCGATGTTTCAAGAAACGAGGTGAACCCTTTCTTCGCACAGGCTCGAAGGCCGTTGACGTTCCAGCTCACAATTCGCATGGATTCCCCTAACACCTCGACTAAAGGCTTGGTTTTTCTTCGACTGGCTCGTTGCTGTGGACAGGCAAAAACCTGGAAAAAACCACGCCCACCTCGTAGAGCATCCACATCGGAACCGCGAGCAGAATCTGCGATAACACGTCAGGCGGCGTCAAGACCATTCCCACGATGAAACAGCCAACGATCACATAGGGCCGCTTGTCGACAAGTGATTGTGGTGTGGCGAACCCGGTCCACACGAGCAGTACGGTGGCGATGGGGATTTCAAAGGCGAATCCAAAGGCGAGGAACATTGCCATGACGAAATCGAGGTATTGACCGATGTCCGTCATCATCGAGACGCCTTCGGGTGTGATACTGGCGAGGAACCCGAACATCAGCGGAAACACGACGAAGTACGCAAACGAAACACCGAGATAAAAAAGCGCAACACTCGAAAACAAGAGCGGCGCTGCGAAACGTTTTTCGTGTTTGTAGAGTCCGGGGGCGATGAAAGACCAGATCTGGTGAAGTACGAAAGGAACACCCAGAAACAACGCCACGTAAAGCGCTAGTTTGAACGGTGTGAGAAAAGGCGTTGCTACACCTGTTGCGATCATGTTGCCTTGAGGCAGGCGTGCCAGGAGTGGTGCGGCGATGAAGGCGTAAATGTCGTTGGCGAAGTAGTAAATCGGAAAGAAGAGCACGACGACGGCAAGCACGCTGCGCAGGATGCGCGCCCTGAGCTCGATAATGTGTTCGAGGAAGGGCTGCTCGTGGCTGTCGACGGCCACATCGTGATCAACGTCCTTCACCGGCAGATCAGCCATTTGGGGTAGGTTCTACCGTTGGCGGTGTGGGAGGCGTTGCTGCTGGTTTTGGATCCGGTGACGCCGAAGTCGTTACGGCGGGTGGATGCACCGTGTTTTTGACTTCTCGCTCGATCCGCTTCATCTCATCCATGATGGCTTCGTTGTGCAATTGACGTCGGACATCGTCCATGCCGATTTCGCGTTCGATTTCAGATTTCACCGACGTGAACGAACGGCGTAGCCGTCCAAGCCACAGGCCCATGGCGCGCAGTGTTTCCGGCAGCTTTTCCGGTCCGATGACGAGGAGTGCCACGATGCCGACGAGCACCAGTTCTGAGAAACCAATATCGAACATGGACTAATTGAATCAGTCAGTCTTGCCAGCAGCAGTCGTTTTCCGTTCGACTTCGCCTTCGATGATCTTTCCCGCGCCTTGGGCGTCGTTAGCCAAGTTTTCTTTGGCCTCGTCATCAGTCACCGCTTTGCGGAAACCCTTGATGGCATTGCCCAGATCCGAACCGATCGATTTGAGTCGTTTCGGGCCGAATACCAGGAGCACGATAGCGAGGACGACCAGAAGCTCAGTCAGTCCAAAATTTCCAAGCATGCTCTTCTCCGGTAACTAAGTTTCTTAACAACACGTATGTGCTGATGAGGCGGTAGCCAATGCCCCGCATTGTAGTTTCGTCTACTTCGTCCGGTTGGCCTTTTCTTCTAGCCCGCCGATGCCAAAACGCGCGGCCAACGTATCCAGGACTTCCTTGGGTTCGATGTTGAGGTGCGTCAGCATCACCATCGAGTGGAACCATAGGTCGGCGACTTCTCCGACCAGGGCTGTCTGGTCGTCCCGATGGTCCTTCCTGTAATCTTTGGCCGCGATGATCACTTCCGTCGCTTCTTCGCCAACCTTCTCGAGGATCTTGTTGAGGCCCTTTGCGTAAAGGGCCGACACATAGGATTTCTCTGGATCAGCGCCCCTACGCTCCACCAGAACACGCGTCAATTCAGTGATGACGTCCATGGGTTCCTCGCCAGGTTCAATTCAATTCGTTCAAATCAGGGTGCGAAGCAGCAGTACCAGCCCTGCAACAGTGCCGAATGCACCGGCCGATGTCTGCAGGGTCGATAATGTGCTTGCGCTTTCAGGTACTGGACTCGCTAGAAATAATGCTCCTGCTGCAAGCAGGATCGCTGCCGCCCACTGATATCGACGCCGCTTTCGAGCGGTTACAGCAACTTCGGCCTCAAGTTTCGCGAAACGACTCGTTTGATCTGCGTGCAACGCTTCGAGTGAACGAAGTTTCGCCTGGGTCTGTGCCAGCCAGGAGGGAAGGGCGATGAGTGAGTTCAACAAGTCAGGCAGTTCTCGAATCAACCGACCGGCAACAGCCGCGGGCCCCTGACGTTCAAGCAACCAGGTCTCCATGAAAGGTTTCGCTGTCGTCCAGAGATCAAGTTGTGGATACAGCGAACGACCCAATCCTTCCACGTAGAGCAGCGTTTTCTGAAGCAATACGAGCTGCGGCTGCATGTGAATATCGAACGATTCCGCAGTACGGAAGAGATCAGTCAGGAATGCACCGAAAGAAATCTCGCCGAGTGGTTTGGCGAAGTGCGGTTCACAAACCTTTTCAATCGTCGCAGCAAACGCGTCCACATCAGTGAACGGTGGTGCCCAGCCATAGTCGACATAAAGACGTGCCACTTTGGCATAGTCGCGATTGAAGAATGCCAGGAGGCTCTGCGCGAGGTGAGCCTGATCAGCTTCAGTTAACGAGCCGATGATGGCGCAGTCGAGAGCGATGTACTTCGGATCCTTCGGCGCTGACAAGTCAACGAACACGTTGCCGGGGTGCATGTCGGCATGAAAGAAGTTGTCGACGAAAACCTGTTTGAAAAATGTGCGTACGCCTTTGTCGGCGAGCAACGCCTTGTCAACGCCTGCTACATCGAGCGCCGCGTTGTCGGAGATCGGCACGCCGTAGATTCGCTCAAGGACCAACACTTCGCGGCTCGAATATTGCAACCAGGGCCTTGGTACATAGAGCAAAGGTGAGTGGGCAAAGTTGGCACGCAGCTGTGCCGTGTTTCGCCCTTCCTGGGCGAGGTCGAGCTCCGCGTGGATCGTGTGATCGTAGTCGTCGATAACTGCGGTGAGGCGTAACCGATGTGCCGCAGGCGATCTTTTTTCTGCAGCGATGGCGGCTGCTCTCAAGAACGTAATGGTCTCGTCGATCAAGCCTTCAAGTCCCGGTCGACGAATCTTGATCACAACCTCCTGACCACTGCACAGCCGAGCTGCATGCACCTGGGCGATGGATGCGGCGGCCAAAGGCTTGGAGTCAATCCACTCGAACACGGTGTCCACCGGTTTTCCCAAGGACTTTCGCAGCACTTCCATGGCCTTCGCGGTATCGATTGGCGGAACGGCATCCTGTAGCTCAGCTAACGCATCAGCGATGAGTGGCGGGACCACATCACGGCGAGTCGACAATAGCTGACCGAGTTTGATGTAGATCGGACCGAGATCGATCAGTGCGAGGAGCAGTCGTTCGCCGATAGAATTATCGGGCTGGCCGCTTCCGGTTAGGCGGGCGACGACACGTAACCAACGCGGCAAAGGAAGTTGTGCAATGGGATCGATCCAAAGCAGATCGAGCAGCCGGTATCTGAGCGCGGTGCGCAGCAGCCGCCACCCATGTGCCCAGGCGTTCACCGCGGCTGTTCTTCCGCGGCTTTGATACGTGCTGCGAGTCGATCGATACGTAGCCGCAGATCGTCGAGCACATCCAAGAGCGCACCGGTGTCTTCTCGTGTGACGAATTGGGCCGCGGCGGTCTGTTCGATTGCTTGACCCACACCTTCTGCGGCGCTACGGATTGCTGATACTGCGAGTTCAGCCCCGCCGAGGAGCGTTTGGGCGGTGTTTGTGCCAAACAAGTCAGTGAACGGAGTCAGTAGATCGGGGTCGAATTCACGCAGTGCTGCGGTCACTTCGAGCAGTACGGTTTCATCACCTTCGATGGTGATGTTGTCGATGCGGTGCGGTGCGGCGAGCCAGTTGGCCAGTTCAAGTCCGGTACCCGTCACAGTAACGTTCGGTTTCGCCGCGATTTCACTTTTGATCTCGAGAGTCCCGCCTGCGACGATCAGACAGAACTGCAACGGTGGCATCGTGCTAGAGACAGCGATAATGCGGCCATCGATAGCTTGAAGCCGCGTCTGCATGGCCGGATCAAGACGGAGGCCCGCCCAGGCGAGATTGGTTGCGAGGTGCGCCAGCGTGGCTTCAAAAAAACTCGACTGCGATGTCTTCTCAGATGTATTCATGGCTTCACACCCCTGTGAATGGCAGCCACACCACCGGCGAGCGCGTGGTGGCGAACCTCAATGAAACCAGCGTCTTCGAACATCAACGCCAGCCCTTCCGGACGAGGATGTTTTTCGATGGATTCGACAAGGTATCGGTAAGGCTCAGCATCTCCTACGATCGTCTTGCCGAAAGAAGGCCACAAAGACTGGAAGCTGCGATAAAGATTGTTCAGCAGCGGACCATCCGGATGGGAAAACTCGAGGACCACCAGCGCTCCACCTGGCTTGAGTACACGGCAAATGTCAGCAAGCGCGGTCTCTTTGCTAGTGAAGTTGCGTAGACCAAAACTGATAGTGACCGCGTCACAAGTGGAATCTGCGAACGGTAGCGCTTCAGCCCTGACCCTGCAGAAGGAGATGTCGGCTATGCCGTCGTCGAGCAGCCGATTCCGCCCGACTTGCATCATCTCAGTGTTGAGATCGGCAAGAATCACGCGACCCTCATCGCCAACTACGGGTCGAAGTAAGGCGGTCATGTCTCCCGTTCCACCCGCGAGGTCGAGGACGGTATCGCCTTTCGCGAGACCGGTCATATCGACAGCCATGCGCTTGAACAGTCGGTGAGCGCCGAGCGACATGATGTCGTTCATCGCGTCATAGCGGACTGCGACCTTGGCAAAGACATCCTGGACGAGACGGGTCTTCTCGTCCGGCGTCACCTGTCGATGTCCGAAGCTGACGTTGCCGGTTTGTGTCATGCGTCTTTCACCATGAAATCGGTCGCGAGCGGTTCATTGCTTCACCCGCGGGGTATCTCGATGCGCAGGGACGAGTTTACGCTTTTGGTGTCCACTGACCCACCGCAATGATCGGCAGACGGGAAGCGTTTGCCTCTTTCAGTTCGGTCAGATAATCCTGCCAATAACGATCCTGGTTCTCGCCGAGTTCACGCAGGTAATCCCACCCGTAGAGTCCGGTGTCGTGCCCGTCGTCGAAGGTCAGGCGAATCGCATAGTTGCCGGTGGCTTCAATACTGCTGATGCCGACGTACTTTTTGCCTTTCTGCAGGATTCGCTCGCCGTCGCCATGACCACGCACTTCTGCGGACGGTGACCACACACGCAGCAGCTCTGCAGGGAGTTCGAACGTCGTATCCACGAACTCCACCACCAAGGTACGAGTGGTCTTGCGGTAGTTGATCTTCTTCGGTGCACTCATGTTTTTAGAGGATATACCGCGAAAGGTCCTGATTGCCGGCCAGGTTGGCTAACTGCTGGTTCACATAATCAGTGTCGATCACGTGTTCAGTCTGACCATTTTCACCGGCGTTGAAAGATATCTCCTCGAGCAGTCTTTCCAGAACCGTGTGCAAGCGGCGGGCACCAATGTTCTCGGTGCTTTCGTTGACCGTCCAAGCGAGTTCGGCGATTCGGTCAAGGCCCGTATCCGTAAACGACAAACGAATACCCTCTGTGGCGAGTAGAGCCTGGTATTGCTCGGTGAGCGACGCGTGGGGTTCGACGAGAATCCGTTTGAAGTCAGCCGGTGTGAGCGCTGCCAGCTCCACGCGAATGGGCAGACGCCCCTGCAATTCAGGAATCAGGTCAGATGGTCGCACCAGATGGAATGCGCCAGAGGCGATGAAGAGTATGTGATCGGTGCGAATGGCGCCGTATTTCGTGGTGATCGTACAACCTTCAATGAGGGGCAAGAGATCACGCTGGACGCCCTCACGCGAAACATCGACACCAGCACCTTCTGAGCGTTTCGCTACTTTGTCGATTTCGTCGATGAAAACGATGCCGGTTTGTTCCACGGCGGTTACCGCCTTGGCACGAATCTCGTCTTCATTTACGAGTTTCGCCGCTTCTTCTTCCTTGAGTCTACGCATGGCGTCGCGGATACGCAGCTTGGATCGTTGTGTGCGTCCGCCTGTTATGTTCGAGAACATCTGTGAAAGTTGTTGGGTCATCTCCTCCATTCCAGGAGGCGCCATGATCTCAACTCCTACTTTTGGAGCCGTCACGTCCAGTTCGATTTCACGGTCGTCCAGCTCGCCCTGACGTAAACGCTTACGAAACAACTGGCGAGCGTCCGAATCCCGTGGTTTCTCTTCCTGGCCAAGTCCAAAGCCTGATTGCCTCGGACCGGGTGGTAACAGCGCATCAAGAACTCGTTCTTCCGCTGCATCGCCGGCAAGGCTTTCAACTTTTTGCATTTCGCGTTCACGCATCATCTTCACAGCGGCATCGGCGAGGTCACGAATGATGGAGTCGACGTCGCGACCGACATATCCCACTTCAGTGAATTTGGT
>SYFY01000114.1 GCA_005799745.1 Gammaproteobacteria bacterium | reverse complement strand
CGTCATCATCGAAGTGCCGGTGGGTGGAGAGCCGATCAAGTACGAAATGCACAAAGAGTCGGGCGCACTCTTTGTTGACCGTTTCCTGTATACCGCCATGCGTTATCCGGGCAACTACGGGTTCATTCCTCACACCCTCTCCGACGACGGCGACCCCGTGGACGTGCTTGTTGTGAACACACGGGCGATCACTCCTGGCGCGTTCATGTCGTGTCGCCCCATCGGGGTGCTATTGATGAAAGACGAAGCCGGCGGAGACGAAAAAATCCTGGCCGTACCGTCAACTCGTCTCACGCGGCGCTATGAAAAGATCGTGAACTTCAGCGATCTGCCCGACATCAGCCTGCAGCAGGTCGAACACTTCTTCGCTCATTACAAGGATCTCGAACCCGGCAAATGGGTCAAGGTTGAGAAGTGGGTGGGGGCCGATGTCGCTAAGCAAAAGATTATTGAAGGCATCGAGCGTTACAAGAATTCGAAGTAAACGCGCCGGTTTAGCGCGCGTTCAGATACGCAGAGGACAATCGGATACACGACATGCACCAGGAGGTCATATGAAGCGCAAAGGTTGTGGGCTGACCTTGTTGATCGCTACGCTGTTACTCGGCGCATGTGGCATCAAAGGGGGTGCTGCAAAAACGCCGCCGCCGACGGTGGATCAAATTCTCGCTTCTTCGCTGTCTGCAACCGACTATGGCAAACCCGACCGTTGCCTGCAGACTTCTGAATACAACCGCATCGAAGTGCTCGACAAGAAACACCTGCTGTTCGAAGGTCGTGGCGGCAAGTTCTGGCTGAATACCCTCCGCAACGACTGCCCTGGTCTTCGCAAAGGTGCTGTATTGCAGCTCGATCTCACGACATCGCGGGCCTGCAATCTCGACACCGTAACGGCGATTGAAACGCGGTGGCACACCATCGACAAGATCAGCGCCACCTGCAGCCTCAGCGAATTCGTGCCGATCCCCAAGGAACAGGCAGAGTTTCTCAAGAACGAGATTCACGGGAAGTAACGCAGCACCCGCTCGCTCAGGGAATGGATTTCGCCTGGGCGACGTAACCACGATTCCACGTGGGCGAAATTGTCAGCTCATTGATACACACGTGTTTTGGCAGTGAGGCTAGGAAACGAATCGTTTCGCCACAATCTTGCGGTTGCACCATGCGTGCCCGTTCTTCTGCACTCGGTGGTATCGGGCGACTGTCGAGAATCGGCGTCGCCACTTCACCGGGACACATCGCACACGCCCGAATGCCAAACTGACCGGCTTCGAGATTGAGACTCTCATTCATTGCATTCATCGCAAACTTCGCTGCGGAATACGCAGGACCAGTCACAGCGCCGACGTGTTTTCCGGCCCACGATGAGATGTTGACGATGAGTCCGTCTTCCTGTCGGATCATGTGCGGCAGCACCGCCTTCGCACAATAAAACGCGCCATCCAGATCAATGCGAATAACCTGGTCCCAGTCTTCCATGGTCAGGTACTTCCAGTTGCGGTTCTTGACGTTGATGCCTGCACTCGACACCAGAACGTCGATCCGACCATGCTGAGCAATGATCTTTTCGACAGTCTTCACCACGGCTGTCTTGTCAGAGACGTCGAGTGGAAGAATCCCACCACCGGTCACTTTGGCCACGTGCGCTAATTTGTCAGCAGTTCTTCCCGACAACATCACTTTCATGCCAGCAGCAGCAAGACTTATCGCTGCCGCTTCACCAATCCCTGACCCAGCGCCGGTGACCCAGGCAACTTTTCCGGTGAGATCACGCATCACATACCTCCTCAATGACCTGCGATACCAGCGAGAAACTCGATGGTCCGTTGATAAGCTTCAGGATCGCTCGACATCACCGCCGCATTGAAGTCGGTGACGCCGATCTCTGCCAACCGCTTGATTTCACCACGCAGGAGATTTTCATCTCCAAGAATCGCAACGTCTTCAGGACCTTTCAGCCCCTCTTTGTCGAGCATCGCACGATAACTCGGTAACTGCCCGTAGATGGTGAGCATCTGCCCGAGCTCCTTACGCGCCTCGTCAGGCTTATGGGTGAGCAGCACCGGGTAACCACCCACCACCCGTGGTGCCTGCAATCCGCCCGCACGCAACGACTTGATGATGTGATTCTCCATCGTGCGCGGACCCACCATCCAGGTATTCGTGCCATCGCAGAGCTCTGCGGCAATCTTTAACATCACAGGTCCTAGCGCAGCGATCACCACCGGAAGATTGCGACCACCTTCGATGTCGAGGGTGAGTCCGTGCACGCGATACTGCTCACCATCAAAGTTGCAGGTCTCGCCACGAATCAATGGCATCAGCACCTTAAGGTACTCACGCATGTGTTTGGCAGGTTGCGCATAAGACAGCCCCAACATGCCTTCGATGACGACCTGGTGTGACAGACCAATGCCGAGCGTGAACCGGCCGCGGCTGGCCGCCTGCGTGGTCATCGCCTGTTGAGCTAAGGCTGTGGGGTGGCGTGGATAGGTCGGCGTGACGGCGGTGCCGAGACCAATACGCTGCGTCTCACGGCCGATGATGCTAAGGGTCGAGATCGCATCGAACGAAAAGATGTTGGCGAGCCAAACGTTATCGAGGCCGGCAGCTTCTGCTGCTTGCGCACGCGTGACGATGTTATCGAGGGTTGCACGGGTGCCATCCGCGCCGATCATGAGGCCAATACGCATGAGGTCATCTCTCCGGAGAAGTGAGATATTTTTCGTACCGAAAGACTACGCGAATTCCCACAACACAGCATCGCCACGACTGAAGTCGCTGGAGTACGCTTGCGGGTGTATTAGATCGAAGGAGTTCGCCCTGTGACCACTCGAACCATTTATGACGCCGTTCGCGAAGTCTGCCTCGCCCTTCCGGAAACCACGGAGGTGATCGCTCACGGGTCACCCAACTTCAAAGTCGCCGGCAAAACCTTCGCGACCTTCTCCGTAAATCACCACGGTGACGGAAACATCGCGTTGTGATTGTCCATAGGGCCCGGCGCTCAGCAGTATCACGTGACCCTTGAACCTGAGTACTACTTCAATCCGCCCTACGTCGGCGGTCGCGGATGGGTGGGCGTTCACCTCAATCGCGGCCTGTCTTGGCGTTCCATCGCTGAACGTGTACTTGAATCCTGGGAGTGGTGCGCCTCTGCGAAGCTTCGAGCACTCCGGCCGGAGATTCCCAGTGTTCGTCGACCCGCCAATCGGGTCGCTTCTGAAAAAGCGGATCCTTTCGGACCCGCGCATGTGCAACGCGTGATGAAACACCTTCGAGCCTTTTGTCTCGCCTTGCCCGAGACCGAAGAGTCCACGGCGTTTGGCAATCCGGTGTGGAGAGCCGGCAAAAAAACGTTCGCTCAAGCGTGGCGTTACGACGGAAATCTGACACTCGGTTTTGGGTGGGTCCTGATCGCCAGGACGCGCTGTCCATGGATCCACGTTATTCGATCCCTGCCTATCTCGGTCACAACGGTTGGATCGGACTGAACGCTGAAAAGGGCGTGAATCAAGACGAAGTCGAAGAGCTCGCACTCTCCAGCTATCGGCATTTCGCTTTGAAACGAATGCTGCAGGCACTCATTGGATCCGAATAGTCTGGTTGGTTCGTAAAGCCGCCAACAAACCGGACCTACCGCACGATCAAAGGGTGCGGACAGACGCGTTCGGCGGATTCATTTTCGCGAATAATTCGTCGTTGAAGTCTCATCCCTTTCCGGGCGAGACCACTGCACCCAGAAGCGAGGAGCATGGAGCGCTCAAGACCAACGACGAGCAATCGCGTTGCAGGCAATCACCCGCAATCGCGTGATGCTTCCTCGAGCGAGCTGCGCATCAAGTCCGAAATCGACGCGACGCTGATTCGGATGGCTTTTGCGCGACTGCGCTTCAGCGTCGTGATGACGCTGGTCGTGATTGGCCTGTTCGTCGGCTTGTTGTGGCCTTACTTCCCTGAGTCACTCATGTGGAACTGGCTGATCGTCCTCGTCAGTGTTGCCGGCGCACGTTATGTGATGTGGTCCACATTTACCCGGGCATCTGCCGAAGCGCAAACAAGGCCGATGTGGCGACACCTCTTCCTCATCGCCGCGGTCCTTGCTGGCGCGAGCTGGAGTTTTGGCGTCGTGACCTTGATGCCGGGTCCTGGTGAAACCGAAGCGATGTTGTTGTCCCTCACGGTGATCGCCGTAACAGTAGTATCGATGGTGACGCTGACGATGCATCTACCTGCCATGTACGAATTTCAAATCGCAGCCCTCGGACCGACCGTCTTGGCGCTGTACGGCACCGGGGATGAAATCGGGTTGCTCGCTGCGCTGATCGTCGCTGCAGGAACGGCCATTCTGATGGTGGTGGGCCGGGCTTCCGGAATTTCCACTCAGTCACTACTCGAAACGGAGCTGCGTCTCTCATTGGCGTTCGCCGAAACCGAAGATGCACGGGCCAAAGTAGAAGCTGCGAGTGACGCCAAGAGCCAGTTTCTAGCCACGATGAGTCATGAAATTCGCACGCCGATGAATGGCGTTTTGGGCATGACTGAGCTGCTCTTGCAGAGCGAGCTGCCCGCCCAACAACGTCAATGGACCGAAGCGGTACACGCGTCAGGACAACATTTGCTCTGTGTCATCAACGACATTCTCGATTTTCCGAAAAGCGAATCCGGCCACCTGGAACTTGTTGACATCGACTTCAGTGTTGTTGACGTGGTCGAGGACGCGGTGGCCATGTTTGTCCAGCCCGCAGAGCAACGTGGTCTCGAACTCGCCACCCAATTCATCCCCTGCAACGCTCCGCTCCGAGTTCGAGGAGATCCTTTCCGGCTGCGACAGGTGATCGCGAACCTCATCAGCAACGCGGTTAAATTCACTGACGCTGGTGAAGTCATCGAACGAGTCATACAGAACGAAAGCTCGAATCGCTCCTTGCACCTCTCCATCGCTGTCACCGACACAGGTGTCGGCATCTCTAAAGATGCTGTGGCGCGCATCTTCGAGCACTTCTCCCAAGCGGACGGATCCACTACCCGTGGATACGGCGGAACAGGACTCGGGCTTGCCATTTCACAACCGCTGCTGTCGTTGATGGACGGAACCATCACCGTTGAGAGCACGGCCGGAAAGGGATCGACCTTTACCATCGACCTGCACTTGCCTTACGCTGAAGTATCGGTCCTTCTCACTGACTCGAGCGACGACAAGGTTATGCACGGTGTTCGTGTGCTTGTTGTCGATGACAACACCACGAATCGTGAAATCCTCTATCACCAGCTCACGAGTTGGGGCATGCAGGTCGACTGCGTGGCAAGTGGCGTCGAAGCGCTCGTCGGTTTGAATAACGCAGCGCAAGCACAACAACCTTTCGAACTGGCTATTCTCGATCTACATATGCCGATCATGGACGGCATGACGCTCGCCGCAGCGATCCAATCCGATCGGGTCTTGGCGAATACACCACTGATCATGTTGAGCTCAACCTACCTCATCGCGGATCCCGACCTGCGCAGGCAAGCCAACATCCGTCGTTATCTCAACAAACTCTTGCGTCGCACTGATCTGCGGCAAGCACTGCGAACCCTGCTTTCCGAAACTCACGCAACCGAATGCACGGCCACTACGCCGCGCCCTCAAGCGCTTGAGGGTGCGTTGACAGGTCACGTTCTGCTCGTTGAAGACAACGACATCAATCAAGCACTGGCCGAGGCCATGCTGCAAAAGCTGGGCTTGACCTGGAAGCTCGCGACCAACGGCGAAGAGGCCGTCGCAGCGATTCAAACCGCACACTACGACGTCGTGCTGATGGACTGCCAGATGCCGGTCATGGATGGATTCGAAGCCACGGCGATCATCCGTTGCTTGAGCGATGCTACTAAAGCCGGTGTTCCGATCATCGCACTCACTGCCAATGCCATGCAGGGAGACGAAAAGTCATGTCTCGATGCAGGTATGAATCACTTCCTTGCCAAGCCGTATACCTTGCCGCAGCTGCAGTCGGTTCTCGCGACGTGGCTCACACCAACAACTCACGGTCACACTCCTCTAGATCCGTTGCCAGCCCGTTATCTCGATGTCGACGACTCAGTGATCAATCCGAAGGCCCTCCAAACGTTGCGGGATCTCGATGAATCTGGGGGCGACGCGCTGCTGCGACGTATCGTGACGTCATTCCTCTCTTCCGCGGATGCGCAGATGAACAAGCTCGAGACTGCCGTCGCTGGCGGTGACGCCGACGCTCTGCGCCAGGTGGCTCACGGGTGGAAATCGAGCGCTGCAAACCTCGGTGCTGAGATGTTTGCCTCCACACTCAGAGAATTAGAGAAGTGTGGTCGGCAGAATCGCCTGGCTGATGCCCCGGCGCTCTTGTCACAAGCATACACACACAAGGTGCAAGTGACGAAGGCGCTCCATCACCTTTTCGGGGAATCGGTGTGAATCCTCAGAACTTCACCATCCTCGTCGTCGATGACGATTCCGATGCATGCCTGATTATGCAAGCAGCGCTACGCAAAGCTGGATATCTCGTGAGGATCGCAAATAGCGGTGCAGCGGCGATGCAGGCGTTTCGAGAATCGACCGTTGATCTCGTGATGCTGGATGTCGACATGCCCGGTATGGATGGTCACGAAGTCTGTGCGCTCATGCGTCACGAAGCTGGTCCTCTGCTGCCGATTGTAATGGTCACCGGCATGGACGACCTCGAGTCTGTAGAACAGGCCTACCAACATGGTGCGACAGATTTCATTGCCAAACCGGTGAATTGGGCCCTGGTGGGTCACCGCGTTCGTTACCTCTTTCGAGGCTACGAAGCCATGCGCAACCTGCGCGAGGAACAAGCCCGCAACGCCGCTATCCTTGATGCCATTCCCGATTTGTTGTTCGAGATTGACCAGCAGGGACGCTGTATCGACTGCCGTATCCCCGCGAACCTGCAAATCGGATTTAACGCTCTACATTTTCAAGGGCGAAACGTCGCGGAGATTCTCGCACCCGATTCTGCCCAAAGCTGCATGAAGGCGATTCACGATGCGTTCGAGAATGGTTATTCATCCGGTGCTCGATTTGGCACAGAACTGGGTGGTCGCGAAGTCTGGTTTGAATTGTCCATTTCGCGAAAGACCATTGGTGGTGCGGATGCTGCCAATACGGTGATCATGATGGCGAGGGACATCACCGAACGTAGAGTTATTGAAGCGCGTATCGCCCATCTGGCCTACAACGACCATTTGACAGGTCTGCCGAATCGCCAGTCGTTCTTGGAGCGAGTGGATCGCGAGATAACCCGGGCTGCACCCAATGGCGCGCAACTGGCAGTGCTCTTTATGGACCTCGACGGCTTCAAGAACGTCAACGACACCCTCGGCCATGCATGCGGCGACTTATTGCTGAAGTGGACAGCAGAACGACTTCGAAACTGTCTCCGGCCGAGCGACATGCTGTCCAGACAGTACGCTGAAGGGGAATCCGAGGAGTCTCCGGGAGCACAGATCGCACGTTTAGGCGGTGATGAGTTTACCGCGCTACTTTGTAACATTCGTTCGCCGCTGGAAGCTGTGATGGTGGCCAATCGAATCGGTGACGCGATGCGCCAACCGTTCTCGGTAGAGGGGCGCGACATCACGCTGACGTCGAGCGTTGGAATCGCGATCTATCCCGATGATGGGATGGATGCAGCGACGCTTCTGAAACATGTGGATACCGCCATGTATCATGCCAAACGATCGGGGCGTGACAACACCCAGGTTTATAGCGCGTCGCTGACCCAGGAAATCGTAAGGCGGATGGAACTTGAGTCGGCGATGCGCGCCGCCCTAGACCGTGACGAATTCTTCCTCGCGTATCAGCCACAAATCGACGTTTTGAGTGGCCGCATGAAGTCGGTTGAAGCGTTGATCCGTTGGCGTCACCCGACGCTCGGCATGGTCGCACCGCTCGATTTCATTCCACTCGCCGAAGAAACCGGATTGATCGAGCAGATCGGTGAGTGGGTGCTGCGAAAAGCTGCCATGGACGCACAATCCTGGGCGGCTTCCGGAAATCCACTAACGGTCGCGGTGAACCTTTCACCCTTACAGATTTCATCACCGATGTTCGCTGAGCGAATTCTGCGGGTACTGCAGGAGACCCGGCTTGCCCCACCACGCCTCGAGGTGGAAGTCACCGAAGGCGCGCTGATGGAGAACTCCGACCAAGTGCGCCAATCCCTCAACACGCTGCGTGAACAGGGCATCGTGATTGCGCTTGATGACTTCGGTACGGGCTACTCGTCACTGGCTTATCTCACGCGGATGCCGATTAGCCACATCAAGGTCGATCGCTGCTTTGTGAGTGGTCTACTGGTGGATGCAGAGAGTGCAGCGATTCTGCGGGCGATTCTCGCCATGTCGAAGAGTCTTGGTCTGCGAGTAACGGCAGAAGGCGTCGAATCCCGAGAACAAGTGCTCGAACTCGTCACCATGGGCTGCGATGCGCTGCAAGGCTATTACTTCAGCAGGCCCGTGCCAGCGGACCAGATTCCGCCGTTGTTCAAACACACCTGGGACACTCTGGTACGCGGGGCCAATCCATTACTCCTCAGTCTCCCCTAAACCCCTCCCTTCAATCCGAAACAAAGCCTTTCCAGCCCGACATATACCCAACAAAGGGTGGACTCAGTCCCTCTCCAGCAAGATAACCTCGAGTAACAGGTGGCCGCACGGGAATGAACCCCGGATCCGCCGCAAGTTTGGTCGGGTAGTCATGGTGCAGGATGGCGACACGCCCAAGCAGCACAAAGTCAGCACCCATTTCGAGCGCACGCTCTGCGTCCGCAGGATCATGGATCTTACCGGCAACACCAACCGGTACACCTTTACGATTGAGCTGATCAAACCAGCTGATCAATGGCTTGACTTTGTAGTCCGCTTCTTCTGGCAACTTGAACGTATCCCAGAGCGACAGATCGAGGAAATCGATGTCACCGGTATCGATCAACTGCTGAGACAATTCGCGGATCTCGCCGAGCTGCATGCCGAATCGTTCGGGTGACAAGCGAATGCCCACGATAAAGTCCGGCCGACAGACCTTCCGAATACCCTTCAGGATGTCGAAAAGAATGCGACTGCGATTAGCGAGCGAGCCACCAAAGGCATCGGTGCGATGGTTGATCTCGGGGCTTAGAAACTGGCACAAGATGTAGCCGTGCGCGCCGTGCAGCTCGACGCCGTGAAACCCGGCATCTTCGCTACGTTTTGCTGCCGCAACGAAATCGGCGATAAGTCCGTGTACTTCCGCTTCACTCAGCGCACGGGCACCCGTCGACGGGTCGTCCGAAGGACAAACTGGATCGGTACCCACCAACGACTTGGGTGAACGATTGCCGGCGTGATGTAGCTGCACGATAGAAACACTGTTTTCGGCATTGATCGTGCGGGCTAGAGGTTTGAGTGGACCCACATGTTGTTCACCAAACACACCGAGTTGTCCGGGAAATCCCTGACCGACTGCTTGCACATGCGCCGCACACGTCATCGTTGAACCAAATCCACCCCGCGCGCGCATCGCCAACCAGTGATGTTCTTCGTCCGAGAGCCGGCCATCAGCGTGGCTCTGGCTGTTCGTAAGTGGTGCCAGCATGAAGCGGTTCTTCATGGCGGGACCACGTGGAAATTTCAACGGCGAGAAAAGGGAACTCATCGGTACAACCCCCAGTTAGAACCTTGGATTAAAAGAAGCGGCGAATTGTACAGATCACTGCGCGTGCGTGAACCCGGCGTGGTCGATGTGATCGTGTTCACAATGAATGGGGATACCAATCGGTGTTTCGCCTCAACAGTTTTTTGGATGGCATACTCGCGTCGATCAATTGAGGTGCGGACGATGCAATTCTCGAAACTCTGGATCCCTCTGCTGGTACTCATCACAGTGGGCGGGTGTGCGGGACGAACCGATGGTCGCGCTGCGTGTGGCAGCCTGATCGATCAGGGTTGGAAAGAGCTTGATATCGCCAAAGCGGAAGGGTTTTCGGGCACCGTGAGTTACGCCAAGGCCGCGAGCCGTCTCGCAGCCGCCAATGGTCAACAAGTGATTGATCGATTCCCGAGTTGCATCAACAAGGCCAAACGCGCCCGCGTATACATCGCTGCATCGCGGGCTGGGAATTGATCCGCTACCTCAAGGTTTGAGGCTACCTCGGGGCGGTATGTCCAGATCACTCCAGTGCAGGTTCACCGGTCCACCACAACTGAAGAGCACAAACTCAACACCTTGTGGTCCGGGTTTCTCCGGTCCATAGCTGAACCCACCCTGCACTTGGCGAACGTCGCCGGTGTAGTACTGGCCTTCAAAGCCAAACTGCATGTCGCCATCCATAATGAAGTACAAGGTATCGAAATCGTGCCAGTGTTCACCGGCTTCATAGGTCGGTGCGAAACGGGTTCGCAGCGCGGACAGCTTACCTTCGAGCAACACCTGCACCGGCTGCGTGGGCCGACCCACTGGATCTTCGAACGCCTGCCAAGGCTTGTCTGCAACGCCAATGGTGAGGGTGGCCTCTGAAGGTTCAAGCGCTGGCGGCAATTCAAGTACAGACCATAGGATTCCTTCAGAACCGGAACGGATCAGCTGATCCTGCTTTCTCCAAAGAAGATCACCACGCCCCAGTGTATTTCGGTTAGGCAGCCGGGCACTCCCTTCTTGAACCAGCACCAGCCCACGAATCACCCCTTCGGCACCTGCAGCCAGACGTATCTGCTTCACGGGGAACGGTGTTTGGGTGAGCAGTTTTGTCGAGACAGCTTGCGAGGTAATTTGCCACGCGAGTGTTGCAGGTCGAATGTGTTGCCAGCTCATGCGACGGATCCTCCGTCAATCGAAAGAATGGCGCCGTTGCAGTACGTCGCCTGCACAGCCAGGAAATAAATCGAATCCGCGACTTCATCTGGCGTGCCAGGTCGCCCCATGGGTGACACCATGTACCGGGTTGCTTCGTTGGCAAAGGGATTCATCTCAGAATCCAGCACCGACGACACCATGTCGGTATCGACAAACCCCGGTGCGATAACATTCGAACGCACGTTAAACCGCCCATAGGCTTTGGCCATGGAGCGTGTCAGATTGATGATGCCTGCCTTTGCTGTCGCATAAGCATGCGCATCGTCCATGCCTTTAAGACCACCACCACTCGACACATTGACGATGCCGCCACCACCACGCTCACAAAGATGTGGCAACGCTGCATGGCAAAGCAGAAAGACCGAGTCGAGGTTGATGCGCATGACCTCGCGCCACTGCTCCGCCGTGGTGTCTCGTGTTGCAGCCATCGATCCAGGATTTGTAACCCCGTAATTCCAGCCAACACCGGCGTTGTTCACGAGCCAACCGAAGTCACCCCGAGACGTTGCCTCAGCCACCAGTTTCTTTGCAGTTGATTCATGACCGACATCACCGGCCACAGGAATGATCTGCCCCGCACCTGTTCGCGCCATACCCGCTGTCGCTTCCAGTGCGTCGATTCGTCGACCACTGGCGATCACGGTGAAACCTTCGCGCTCAAACCGCAGCGCGGTCGCCCGACCAATACCGGAGCCCGCGCCGGTTACGATGACGCTACGCGACGTGACCATACCCTTCCCCTTTTCCAAACTTCGCCTGAGACGTGCTGGAGTATAACCACGCGACAACTTGATCCGATCCCGAGCCTCGGATCGTCAAAAAACTGTCGCCATTGCACCACAGTCTCGACCGAAACCGCCTATCAGTTGACAATCAACGCCCACAGAGGGACCGTCAGGAAGGTCATGCCCACGCAGTTCTCCGACCTAGAAGCCAAATTCAAAGAGATCACCACCCGTATCGTGTGGTGCACGGTCGCAACGGTAGACACCGCAGGCCGTCCACGCGCCAGAATTCTTCATCCCGTCTGGGATGGATCCACGGGTTGGATTGCCACTGGTCGTCAAAGCCACAAGGCAAAACACATAGCCAATACGCCCTATGTCTCACTCACCTATTGAGACCCGAAACACGAACAGACCATCATCGACTGCAAGGCTGAATGGCAGGACGATATCGACACCCGTGCGTGGTTGTGGAATTTTCTGAAGACCACCCCGGAGCCCGTCGGCTACGACCCGTCAGCGTTTTGGAAGTCGCATACTGATGAGAGTTTTGGTGCACTGCGTTTAACGCCGTGGCGTCTGGAAGTCTGGTCACTCGCGGCGATGGCACAAGGGAAGCCACCTCAGGTTTGGAAGCCTTGACCTGACGGTACAACTCCAACCAATCCCCCAGTTCTTTCGGGCATAATCCCGGCCTTTTCGAATCTTCAGTCAGAACATCGGGGGAATCTATGTCCAAAGAGACCATCGCCATCCTCGGCGGTACCGGCGACCTCGGCACTGGCCTCGCCATTCGCTGGGCCAAGGCCGGTTACAAGATCGTGATCGGTTCACGCACCCTCGACAAAGCGCAGGCTGCTGTCGCTGAACTGAAGAAAGTCAGCCCAACAACCAACGCCGATGCGATGGAGAACATCGCCGCGTCCGCAGCGGGTGACATCGTTGTGTTGACGGTTCCTGCGGCGCATCAGATTTCGACCCTCGAATCGGTCAAGGTAAATCTCAAGGGCAAAATTCTCATCGACGTCACCGTGCCACTTGTCCCACCAAAAGTCGGCACCGTACAAATGCCCCCGGAGGGCAGCGCCGGCAAACGCGCTCAACTGTTCCTCGGCGACGAAGTTTCAGTGGTCACCGCCTTTCAGAACATTGCTGCACACCTTCTGCAACACGATGTGGTGATCGAGTGTGACGTTCTCGTCTGCGGCAACAAGAAAGAAGCGCGAGAACGCGTGGTGCAACTTGTTAGTGAAGCAGGAATGAAAGGCTGGCACGCCGGCCCTATCGAGAATTCAACAGCCGCCGAAGCCCTGACCTCGATCCTGATCCAGATCAATCGCGGCGGTGAAATTTCCCACGCAGGTATCAAGATCATCGGCCAGCCTGATCACTGACATGCCGATGCACGTCATTCCGCTGGAAGGGCTGCCTATGGTGCAAGCGGGGGATGACCTCGCTGCATTCTTGCTGTCCACCATCAAACAATCTGGCCTTGAGCTCGTGGACGGCGACATCCTTTGCCTCGCGCAAAAAATCGTCTCCAAAGCGGAAGGACGGCAAATTCGACTAGATTCTGTGACGGCAAGCGAACGCGCGGTCGAACTCGGCAAGATCACGGACAAAGACCCACGCATGGTGCAACTGGTGCTCGATGAGAGCACGGTGATCCTGCGCACACGTCCGGGTGCGTTGATCGTGCGTCACAAACTCGGGTTTGTGGGTGCCAATGCGGGCATCGATCAATCAAACGTTGATCACAGTGCTGGTGAATCCGCGCTGCTTCTTCCCGTCGACCCCGATGCATCAGCTATGCGCCTTCGCACCGCCGTTAGAGCCGCTACGGGCAAGACGTGTGGCGTGATCATTACCGACTCTCACAACCGGCCCTGGCGTCTCGGTACCATCGGTTCGGCCATCGGCTCTGCGGGCGTGCGTGTCTTGCAAGACCATCGAGGCGGCCACGACATCTTTGGTCGTGAACTGAAGGTGACGCTCATCAATCGCGCGGATGCGATAGCGACTATGGCCACTTTGTTGATGGGTGAAACCACTGAACGTATTCCAGCAGCACTGGTGCGAGGCTTGCCACCGGATGACACCAACGACACCGCTCAGCTGATCAATCGACCATTAGAAGAAGACCTTTTTAAGTGAACGCCCGAGCAGCATAGTGGGGAAATACCTCGCGATTACAGGTGGTGTAGGCGGCGCAAAGCTCGCCCTCGGACTCGCGAAGATTTTGTCTCCCGAGGAAGTGCTCTTCGTCGTCAATACCGGTGACGATTTTGAACATCTCGGACTTACCATCTGCCCAGATATCGACACCCTCACCTACACCCTTGCCGATCTCAACAACACCGAACTCGGCTGGGGTCGTCGCGGAGAAACGTGGAGCTGTCTCGACACCTTAGGTGAACTCGGTGGCGAAAACTGGTTTCGCCTCGGAGATCGCGACCTCGCGCTGCATCTGCATCGCACCCAGCGACTAAAACAAGGCGCGACGCTGTCCGACGCCACCAGGGAAATTACTCAGTATCTCGGTATCCAGCACACCATAGTGCCGATGTGTGATCAACCCGTACGCACGATTGTCCACGCGGAGTCTGGCCCACTCGCCTTTCAACACTACTTCGTGCGTGATCGCTGTGCGCCACGCGTAACAGGCTTTCACTTTGAGGGCGTCGAAAAAGCGACCTTGCCGCTGGCGCTGACCGGGTGGCTGAAGACGTGTACGGGCGTTTTGATCTGCCCATCCAATCCCTTTGTGTCTGTCGACACCGTGCTCGCGGTTCCGGGGATGCGACAAGCGCTCGATCGTTTGCCGGTTGTAGCGGTTTCACCCATCGTCGGTGGTATCGCCATCAAAGGTCCAACGGCCAAGATGATGGAAGAATTGAAAGTGCCGGCCACCGCTGCTCAAGTGGCGGCACACTATGGCGATCTGCTGGATGGCTTTGTGCTCGACAACCAGGATGCCGCGCTCCACAACACGTTGCCGGTGCAAACCGTGGTGACGCAGACCGTCATGCAATCCCTGCAAGACCGTATCGATCTCGCCCGCACCAGCATTCACTTCCTCGATCAGCTCACGGCGCGTTAACCTCGATCCTCATCGCCCCGGTCACTGAGGTGCCTTTGGATTCCCGCTTGCCCGTCAACGCTCCCGCCGATCTTCCTTGCATTTGGGCGATCGTGCCGCTCAAAGGACTGGAAAGTGCCAAGCAGCGCCTTGCCAGCGTGCTCTCCGCGGATGAACGGCGTCTTCTGATGCTGGCGATGGCGCGGGACGTGCTGACTTCGCTGGCCCGCTCCTCCCACCTCGCCGGCACGTTGATCGTGTCGCGTACACCCGAGGCCGACGTTTTGGCCCAGGCCTTTGGCACGGAACGATTTGCCGAAAAACCCGACGCGGATCTGGCCGGTGCCTTGCGGCAAGGGGCGATCTACCTTCGCGACTACCTCGATGCCGATGGGGTATTCATCGTTCCGGCGGATATCCCCTTGCTCAAAGCCGATGAAGTCGATGTCGCCATAGCCGGCCACGAGCGGGTGACGATCATGCCCGATGACGAAAATCTCGGTACCAACGGCCTGATCCTGACTCCCGGTGACGCTATTCCACTGCTGTTTGACGGCAAAAGCTTCAAACCTCACCTCCAGTCCGCCGCAGAGCGTGGTTTGAACCCCCGAATCTGTCCATTGCCTGGTTTCACTCTGGATATTGACACCCCGTCTGACCTGATCACCCTGCTCGCCAGCAATCGGCAGACACAGACGAGCATTTACTTGGACAAATCAGGTATAGCCGCCCGGTTGGCTGATCACCATAATGGCCGTCCCCAAAACGAGTGACTGAAGCAAAATGTCTCTGGAAAACAAAGGGGGACAGGAATCGGTTGAACACCTGCTTGAGCAGTCCATTCTTGAGACGTCCCTGGCAGGCGTTCTGCCGTCCGATGACGAAGCCCGCGCGCTCGCCGGTATCGAAGACACTCGTGCCCTCGCGGATGTGGCGGCAACCCTGCGCGACCGGGGTTTCCGGAACGTGGTCACCTATTCCCGGAAAGTCTTCCTGCCGTTGACTCATCTTTGCCGCGATGTCTGTCACTACTGCACCTTTGCTCAGGTGCCGCGCAAGGTGCAGGCGCCGTACATGACCATCGACGAGGTCGTGAAAGTTGCCTCCGATGGCGCGAAGCTTGGTTGTAAAGAAGCCCTCTTCACCCTCGGCGAAAAACCCGAGCTGCGCTACAAAGCGGCTCGCGAAGCGCTTGCAGAGATGGGCTACGAATCGACCGTCGACTACCTCTTCGCCGCCGCGAAGGCCGTCTACGGACAATCGGGACTTTTGCCACACCTGAACCCGGGCAACCTGACTGCTGAAGAACTTACCAAGCTCAAGAGCGTGTCGCCCTCTATGGGCATCATGCTCGAGTCAGCGTCGGACCGGCTCACCAAAAAGGGTATGCCCCACTACGGCTCGCCAGACAAAATTCCAGCCGTTCGCCTGGAGACCTTGCGTCAGGCGGGTATTGCCCAAGTGCCTTTCACCACCGGCATCCTGATCGGCATCGGTGAGACACGCCTGGAGCGTATTGAGTCGCTACTTGCAATCCGCGCGATTCATCAAGAATTCGGGCACATCCAGGAAATCATCGTCCAGAACTTCCGCGCCAAGCCTGATACCAAGATGGTCAACGCGCCGGAGCCTGATCTCAACGAACTGCTCTGGACCATCGCCGTTGCACGCATCCTCTTCGGCGCAACGATGAGCATCCAGGCACCACCGAATTTGAGCCCCGGTGTATTGCCACAAATTGTGCATGCCGGCATTAACGATTGGGGCGGAGTTTCACCGCTTACTCCCGATTTCGTGAACCCGGAAGCACCTTGGCCCCACCTCGACGATCTCGCTCGGGAGACCGCAAGTGCTGGAAAATTCCTCACCGAACGGCTAACGATTTATCCCGCCTACGCGAGTGATCTGGATCGTTGGGTGCATCCTGATCTGCACGAAGCCATTCTCAATCAGATTGATGCCGAAGGCTTCCCACGCATCGATGCATGGTGTCCGGGTGATCCCATCGAGCCACCGAAGGACATTTTCGACGCCGTTATTCACAAGCCACGTCACGTATCGGGTGACCTGCAAGCCATTCTGGATCGTGCATCGAATGGCGAGCTGCTTGAAGAAGCCGACGTCGTGCGTCTCTTTGCGGCACGTGGTGATGACTTCTCGGCTGTAGTGCGACTCGCTGATTCGATGCGAGCACAAGTGAATGGCGGCACGGTGAGCTATGCAGTCAACCGTAACATCAACTACACCAACAT
>SYFY01000113.1 GCA_005799745.1 Gammaproteobacteria bacterium | reverse complement strand
CCATTTGGGTGCCCGGCACATCGAGCAGGGAGACTGTTGAGTGGGCGGCCCGGCATCGCTATCCCTACATGATGCTGGCCAGCCAGTTGGATCTGACCCAGCAGATGTACCAGATCTACTATGACGCCGCGCGGGAAGCGGGTTATGAAGCCGGGCCCCAGCATCTTGGCTTCATGTTTTTCTGCCACGTCGACGAAACGGAAGAAAGAGCCATAAAGGTCGGCCGGACTTTAACCCAGGGCGTGCGCAGCCCCTACGATCCCGGTGCGCAGCGGCCACGGCCATGGATTGAGGGCCCCCCGGGAATCGCCACTAAGAGCGCCCGAGCCCTGCGACGGAAGATGGTAGCTTCGGACTCGTCCGGCCGCACCCGTGCGGGAGCGAGGGCAACCTTCGAAGATCAGGTGGCGACCCTGCGCAACGATTCGAAGAAACAAGGCACGCAAGGTGGGGACATCGATTATGCGTTGCTGGTCGATGGTCTCGCTGCTGAACGGGAGCAGGGTATTACCATCGATGTGGCCTATCGTTTCTTCAACACCGAGAAGCGCAAATTCATCGTCGCCGATACCCCCGGTCATGAGCAGTACACGCGCAATATGGTTACAGGTGCATCCACAGCGGATGTTGCCGTTGTGCTCATCGATGCACGCCAGAGTGTGCTGGTGCAAACCCGCAGGCATTCGTTTATCACCTCGATGCTCGGCATTCGTCATGTCGTGCTCGCGGTCAACAAGATGGACCTTGTTGGCTACAAAAAACAAACCTTCGACAGCATCGTTGAGGACTATCTGCAATTTGCCGAAAAACTGCAGTTCGAAACCATCACGCCCATTCCGCTGTCCGCTCTCAAAGGGGACAACGTCGTCGATCGTTCATCACACATGTCCTGGTACAAGGGACCGACCCTGATGGGGTTCCTCGAAACGGTGGAAGTTCGAACGTCGCAGGTGAAACACCCTTTCCGCTTCCCGGTGCAGTGGGTCAACCGTCCGCACCTCGATTTTCGCGGCTTTGCCGGGACGATTACCGCCGGTGCTGTAAAACCGGGCGACAAGGTGCGCATCCTGCCTGCGGGCACGGAAGCGGTGGTCAATGAGATCGTCCTCTACGAAGACAAGCTCACGCACGCTGAGGCAGGGCAGGCAGTCACGATCACGCTGGATCGTGAAGTCGATGCATCACGAGGTGATGTGTTTGTGGCTGCGACTGCACCCGCCGAAGTGTCTGACCAGTTTGATTCGTCCATCGTCTGGATGGATCAGGAGCACGGCTTTGTCGGTCGGTCGTACTGGCTGATGATGGGCACGGCGCGAGTCAACGCGACCGTCACCGAGATCAAGTTCAAGTACAACGTCAATACGCTCGAAGAGCTGCACACGCGAGATCTGTCACTCAATGACATCGGCAAGGTGACGCTCGCCTTCGACAAGCCTCTTCCTTTTGAAGCCTATCGCGACTGCGCCGGCATGGGCGCCTTTGTGCTCATTGATCGTTTCAGCAACCACACTATGGCCGCGGGGATGATCAACTTTGCGCTGCGGCGCGCCTCCAACGTGCATCGCCATGCGCTCACCATTGATCGTGCGGCGCGCGAACGTTTGAACGGTCACAAGGCTAAAGTGCTGTGGTTTACAGGGCTTTCGGGCTCTGGCAAATCCACTATCACCAATGCCGTGGAACAGGCGCTCTATGCCCGAGGCATTCGCACCTATCTGCTCGATGGTGACAACGTGCGTCATGGTCTCAGCCGTGATCTTGGATTCACGGATGCGGATCGGGTGGAGAACATCCGCCGCGTCGCTGAAGTGAGTCGTTTGATGGTGGATGCGGGGATCGTTGTAATCACGTCGTTTATCTCGCCGTTCCGTTCGGAGCGGGATATGGCAAGGTCAATGTTCGGGGAAGGGCAGTTCGTGGAAGTCTTCATGGACGTGCCCCTTGAAGTCGCAGAAGCGCGTGATCCCAAAGGTCTCTACAAGAAGGCGCGACGGGGTGAGCTACCGCACTTCACCGGTATCGACAGCCCCTATGAAGCACCGGAGTCGGCGGAGCTGACGCTACGCTCCCACGAGATGTCGGCGGAAGCGTGCGTGGAGGAAGTGCTTAAGCTGTTGTAGTCGCACCCGCAGCGCCGGAGTCGCGTGCTTCCAGCTCCTTGCGAATCTCAGCATGCCGCGTCGCGGTGATCGGGTAACCGATCATTAGCGCCGCTGCGCCGAGATAGAACACCGACGGCAGCGTCGAGAACATGATGCGCAGGCCAAAGAGCTCTTCCTCGGAGTTTTCTTTGCCCGCGTCAAATCCCACCGCAGCAAGTCCAAACGTCGCAATGGCAGCACCCAGCGACGCCACGAGCTTCTGTATAAACGACCAGCTCGACAGAAAGAACGCAGCCCGATTCTCACCGCTCAGCAACGTGTCGTAGTCGATCACGTCGGCTTTCATTGAATAGGGCAGGGCGGAACTGAATCCACCCGCCGCTGCGCCAGTTACCAGCGTGATCGGCAGCATGTACCAGAAGTCGCCGGGTCCGAGCAGCATGTAAAAAGGGTGGGCGAGGGCGATCAGAACGAAACTGCTCATGTAGGTCTTGTGTTTGCCAAAAATCGTCGACAGCTTCACCCACATCGGAATGCTGGCTAGATTGGCGATGTAGAAAAACGCCAGCATGTACGGGGCCTTTTCTTCCGCATTCAAAACGTCGGCGATAAAAAAGATGTACAGCGGCGTTGTGATGCTGAGGCCAATCGAGCCGACGGTGAAGGCGATCGCGAGTTGGAGAAACGGTCCGTTCTTTGCCATCAACTTCAGACCTTTGAACAGCGGTACCGTTGAGGTGATCTGCACCTGCGCGTCCGGCGTCCCCCACAGCGTGATCACCACGCAGATGGGCATCAGGATCAACATCGTGTAGCCGACGATTTGCAGCACCGCCGCACTACCGCCGATAGCGAATGCCAGTAATGCGATAGCAGGGATGGCCTGGGCCAAGAAGGAGCCGGCCACACCGGCCATGGCGCGTGCGCCGGTTACGCGCGATCGCTCGTTGTAGTCCGGCGACAGTTCTGCCCCCCAGGCGTAATAGGGGATCAACATCATGGTCGTGCCAATCGAGAGCAGCATCGACCAGAAGAGGAGGTGGCCCCAGCCGGCATCCTCAGGTGGCAGGAAGAGCTGGTAAATCCCGGCCATCATGAAAGGAATCGAAAGGAGGATCCAAGGACGGCGCCGGCCCCACCTTGATCGCGTGTGATCACTGATGTAACCCATCAGCGGATCGGTGATGACATCGAAGATGCGGGATATCAGCAGGACCATGCCAATGGTCGCGAGTGGCAACCCGACTTCGCTGTTATAGAACCGCGGCAGGAAAACGATGATCGGAAAGATCGACATGACCACCGGCACATCGACCAAGGCGTAACAGAACAGAGTTGAAGTCTTGAGCTTCTGCATGATCCCCCCTTCCTTCCGCCAGAGCATACACGGCCGGTACGGCCATGGGTTAACATCCGGCTCATGAACACCACCGCTCGCCGCTACCACCCAACGGCCCCCGAAGTCCTTGCGGACCCGAGTGGCAGCTACGCCTGGTTGCTCGAAGAACATCCGGTCTATTTCGAGGAACGGTTCGACCCACCGTTTTATGTCCTAAGTCGATACGCGGACGTCGGCGCGGCGCTACGGGACATCGACGTCTTCTCAAGTGAGTTTGGTCAGGGTCCTCGCTTCACCCCCCCACGCGGCATGTTGTCGAATCCGCCGCAACACACGTTTTTCCGTGGTCTTGTACAGCAGGCGTTTAAACCGGCTTCCATCGAGGCCATGCGACTACGCGTTACCGCACTGGCACATGAGTTGATCGACACACTCCCCTCAACCGGTGAGTGGGATATGCACGAGGACTTTGGTTTTCCACTGCCGGTGATCGTCATTTCCGGCATGCTCGGTGTGCCCGATGAAGACCGGCATCTCTTCAAGCGCTGGTCGGATGCATCCGTTGAAGCCATGGGCGCCGAGGACCCGACACGATTCGCCGCGGATCTCATCGCCCTCAACGACTATCTGATGGACGCGATACGTGAACATCGCAAACACCCGGAGCGCGATAACCTCATTGCGACGTTGGTTCGTGCGCGTGACGGGGATCGTGGGCTTTCCGACGAAGAAATCCAGGGTGTGCTCTCACAACTCCTGGTCGGCGGCAACGAAACCACCACGTCGGCGATCACGAATATGGTGTGGCGACTGCTGGAGCGCCCTGCAGTGTGGGATCGTGTGGTGCGTGATCCAACTTGTCATGAAGGTGTACTCGAAGAGAGTTTGCGTTTCGATCCCCCCGTGCTCGCGCTCTATCGCAACCTCACGTGCGATGTGACGATGCACGGCGTCACCATGCCGAAGGGTAGCAAGGTGATGATGTATTACGCTGCGGCTAACCGCGATCCGCGTGTATGGAATGATCCGGATAGGTTCGATATTGACCGCACCGGCCGCCACATGTCTTTTGGCCTCGGTGTGCATTTTTGCCTCGGCGCACAGCTCGCACGACTTGAGTCGTTGTGTGCACTCGATGCGCTGACAAAGAGAATTCCGAAACTGGAACTGGTGGGGCCAGGTGAGCGGATTCCGCCGTTTTTCCTGTGGGGCCGTAAACGTCTGCCGGTTCGCAACGGGAGAATGTAATGATTGTCGGTATTCACCACGTGGCCATCGGCGTGACGGACCTTGACGCAGCGGTCGCCTTTTACGGCGGCGTGCTGGGTTTTGAAACCGTACAAAGTGGTGATTGGGATCGATCTCATCCATTGGCCGATCGAGCCGTCGGCTTGAAAAACACCTCTGCCCGGATTGCGATGCTCAAAGCACCGAATGCGTACATCGAACTTTGGGAATACCGCAACCCCGAACCACGGGACTTGCGCTCGCGCCCCTGTGATCTAGGTTATCCGCACTTCGCGTTGCAGGTCAGCGATATCGCCACTGAATACGCTCGTTTGTCCAAGGCAGGCATGACCTTCGTTGCTGATGCGCCGGTGGACTTTGGGACGAGTTCTGCGGTGTATGGCACCGATCCCTTCGGCAACATCATCGAAATTTACGAAATTCGCGATCCTGCGATCGCCCAGCTTTGAGAGGTTCTGTCATGAATGAGACGGTGTCCCTGGTTGACTACAACACGCTGCTGCACCCCTATAAGGCCTACAAATACCTGCGTGACACGGCGCCGGTGAAATTCGAGCCGTTGTTGTCAGCCTACGTCGTGACACGTTACGACCTCGTACGGGAAGCCATTCGGGATACGCAGACGTATTCCAGTGAGTACGACGGATTTCTCGCCAAATCCCAGCAGATCGCCTTTGAATCCGCACCACCCGATGTACAAAAACGCCTCCTCGAACTGAATCAGGCGATGACACCGATTCCGCCGACGATGCTGACGCTCAATGAACCCAAACATACGTTGTACCGTTCGTTGGTCAGTAAGCTCTTCACGGTGTCGGAAGTGAAGAAGGCGGAAGCGAACGTACAAGCAGTTATTGATGAGAAGCTCACCAATCTGACTTCACGCACCCAGGCGGATTTCGTCACGGAGTTTGGCTTTCCGGTACCGCTGCGCATCATAGGTGACCGGCTTGGAATCCCCGAAGAAGATCGGCCGTTCTTTGACAGGGCCGCAACCGCGGCCGCATCAGCGCTGCGACTTTCACCGCTCACACCTCAGCAGCTCGTTGAACGTGCTGAAACTGCGCTCAATCTCCAAAAGCTCCTGATTGGTCTGGTTGAGGCGCGTCGTCGTGAGCCGAAGCAGGACATGATTACCATCCTCGCCAACAGCAAACTTGAGAGTCTTGATCGCCACCTTACGCATGGTGAAGCGTTGTCAATTCTCAACCAGTTCCTCGTGGCCGGACATGAAACCACCACCAGCACCTTTGGTTGGGGGATGTTGCTCTTGTGTCTCAACCCGAAGATTCAGGATGAGATTCGTGGCAACGAAAGGCTGGTGCGCACCTTTGTTGAAGAAGCGCTTCGACTGGAATCACCGGTGCAAGGGTTACCAAGGCTTGTCACGAAAGAAGCGACGCTCGGCGATACGAAGCTCAAAGCCGGCGACATGATCATGTTGCGATATGGTGCGGCGAATCGTGATGAACGCCAGTTCGAAAACCCGGATGAAGTGGATGTGCAACGCGAGAAGGCAGGCATGCAACTCGCCTTTGGATCAGGGGTGCACTTCTGCATCGGTGCGCCGCTGGCACGACAGGAGTTGAATCTCGGGTTCTTGTCGATTCTCGACAAGCTGAAGAACATCCGACTCACCGAGGGGTACCCGGCTCCTGAAGCGGAGCCGAGTTTCATCTTGAGGAATTTGCCGCACCTGCAGATCAGCTACGACTTCAGGTAAGCGCATCGACGAGACTGCCTTCCAGGGCATCTTTCACGTCGTTGGACACGGCGTTATGCCGTTTTCCCGATGTACTCCTCCATGTTCGCGTACTTGAGCGCCATGTTCTTGGCATTCTCCATGTCATAGTGCATACGCGACACGATTCGTTGTGCGTAAAGCCCACCACCCGCCTGGATGTTGGTGACAGTACTCCAACCACCCAGTGCATCGGCTGTCGTGTCACGAATCGCATGGAAAAGTTTGGTGCGATAGAGCCCGTCGATGTCCTGCCGCGTGCCCATGTACTTGCGGATCAGGTGACCTGACTCCTCGTTCTCCAGGTCCGCTATGGATGGTGCAGTCAGCACAGAGCCGCCCGCGATGTCATGCAGATGTCGCACCATAAGCGCGTAGTTGGATGCGCCGTGGTACTTGCCCACATTGGTGTAGAGTTCATCCGGGAATGCGGCGCCGTCTGAGGTGATCTTGCAGTTCTCAATCGCGGCTTCCAGAGAGGCGCGAATGAGCGTTGCGTTGATCATCATCTCGGAGATCTTCTCGCGGATGTGGGACGTCTTCTCGAGGCCATTGGCTTCGCAAATCAGCTGCGCATACCCCACCAGGCGGTCATAACCCGAAGCCATACTGGCAAGGCCTCCCAGTCGCTCCCAAAGGCCAAGGCTGTGAGCGAAGATCGCAGCGTGTTCCGGAGGTCCATCGAGAAAGACTCGTTCTTTCGGCACAAATACATCATCAAAGATCACAAATCCTTCCGGCGTGTGGAAACGCCCTGACACCGGGAAGTCGCGTTTGTCTTCATGGCGTGGGTAATACGTGGTGTTGACGATCTTCACGCCTTTGGCATTCACCGGCACCATGCAGGCGATGGCGTAATCGTCTTCGCCGGCCTTCATGCTCTTGGTGGGAATGGTCATCAGTTCATGACCCATGCTCGCGGCAGAGATGTGCAGCTTCGCGCCACGAATCACAACGCCCTCTGCCGTGCGCTTTACGACTCGCACATAGGCGTCCGGATCATCCTGCTTCGAGGGGGATCGACTGCGATCGCCTTTGGCATCGGTGATGCACTGGGTGATGCGCAGGTCTTGGCGTTGCACTTCTTTCACATAAGCGCGGATCCGTGCTGCGTTTTCAGGCAGTTGACCTTCAATTTTGTCGGCAGCGGTGAGTAGCGTCATGATGGACGCGTACGTCACGTGGGTGAGCAAATCCACCGTCTCGTGGAGTTCAACCTGCTCACGCAGCTCATGGGCGCTGGTGGGCACCTTCATGAAATCACCCACTGCGTTTTCGCCAGGCTTGTAAAAACGGTCATAGCCGGTGGCGGCAGAATCAACGGTGATTTTGAGAATTGGATCGGTGGCGACGTTCGGAACACGCTCCCCCTGGAAATAGGTTTCGCGACCGTCGTCGAGTGACTTTCGGTACTGGTCTCCCGTCATCATGGTGGTCTTCCTCCCCTCTAAATTTCTAAGTACCCAGTTGATTCTGTGCAACTGCAGTCGGCGGCGCAACTGCACGGCGGCGGGTGAGACTCCGAAGTGACCTCGGACTAGGAAACGGCGAGGACCTTTCCGAGCCCATCCAACAGGTCGTTCCAGCCTCCTTCGCGCATGGCCGGGCCGTCGGCGTTGTCGAAATAGCTGCCCTGTTCGGTGAAGGTGAGTTTCGTCCCGGAAGTGGTGGCCAAGAACTCAATCGTCACCAACGAGACCGACATACAGGCGCCGCCAATCGTCATTCGATACGAATAGACGATCCGCTCCCGCTCGACGATGTCGTGATACACCGCTTCATTGGTGATGCGTTGGCCACGAACTTCAGGTGGAAGATGCGGCGCATCAGGAAGGCGGAATGCAGAGAATTCGCGACCATCGATGCGAAAATCCAGTTTGAAGGATTCATTCTCCGGCGCATTTCGAGCTGTGGCCCAGCGACGTTTTGTACCTTCGTCTGCGAAGGCTTGGTAGACGTTCTCGATGCGGTGGGGGTAGTCGCGGGTGACGTTGAAAGTCGCTTGAGAGATGGTCACTTTTTCTTTCTCCCCAGGCTAATTTTTCGTTTTTCTTTCGGCGTTTGACGCGGATGCAGCTCGTCTAGCACGTCGCCAAGCCGATCAAGTTGTAGGGCTCTGTGCCGACGCCGTGACGCTCAAACGGCGCGAGACGCGTAGGATTGGCAAGCGCGCGGAATTCTCGAGGGCTGGATACGGATCGATCATGGACCTGAGGATTGATCTGTTGTAACAATCGGTCAAGTTAGCACTTAAGTATTGGTTCTTAGCATGGCTTGAACAAAACACAATGGAGAAACATGTAGATGCAATCGCGATGGATTTTCACCCGATCAGCGGGTTTGCTTGCTGGAGGTCTGTTAATGGGCAGTGCGAGCAAGGTTTTTGCGGCGGGCAAAGTTGATCTCGGCTAGTTTATGCCCGACGAAAGAGAGCCTCACGAAAGAACGTGGATGGCTTTTGGCGCGAGTAAAGATGTCTGGGGTGCGAAACTGTTGCCGGAAGTGCAACGAAATCTCGCTACGATCGCGCGCACGATCGCGAGATTCGAGCCCGTCACGATGCTGGTTCGCAAGGGAGACCTCGCGACTGCCAAGAAATTGGTAGGCGATGAAGTTGAACTGGTGGTTTGTCCGCTTGACGACTTGTGGATGCGGGATACCGGCCCGGTTTTTGTCGTCAATGAAGAGGGAGATCGAGCGGCCATCGATTTCAATTTCAACGGATGGGGAGAGAAACAGGAGTACGAACGTGATGCCGAAGTGGCAGGCTTCGTGGCGCACGAGGCTGCCGTTCGAAGTATCACCACCGATGTCGTGCTGGAGGGTGGTGGCATCGAAGTAGACGGACACGGCACAGCCATCATCACGGAGAGCTGTGTTCTCAATTCAAACCGGAACCTCGGTGTCAGCAAATCAGCAATGACCGCAGAATTGAAGCGGTTGCTCGGGCTGGAAAAAATCATCTGGCTGCCGGGAATCAAGGGCAAGGACATTACTGATGAGCACACCGATTTCTACGCCCGTTTTGCGAAGCAGGGCGTCGTGGTCGCCGGTTATGACCCCGACCCCAAGTCGTTTGACCATGCGGTGACGAAGCGTCACCTGGAAATTCTGCGCGCAGCCACCGATGCGGAAGGTCGAAAGCTGGAAGTGGTCGTGCTCGAAGCACCTGGCACGGTGAGGGAAAAGTATGCCAACGATGATTTTGCCGCCGGCTATATCAACTTTTATGTATGTAACGGCGCGGTCATTGTGCCAGAGTTCGGTGATGTCAAAGCCGATACCGCTGCTAGAGATACCTTGAAGCGACTGTTTCCGGAACGCGAGGTTGTCCAAATCAACATCGACGGAATCGCTGCAGGTGGTGGCGGTGTTCACTGCACTACCCAACAAGAGCCAAGCGTCTAGTACAAACGTGCCTTGCACAGAGGGGAAGCTTCATGAGCGCGAAAGACAATCGCATCGACGTCTATCTCGTCGTCAACGCGAGATACCACGACACCAACTTCGCACGCTTAGAACTGCTTAAACTCCTGGCTGAACAGGAAGATGTGTGGGTGCATGTCGCCTCGGATTTTTCTGATATGGCGACACTGCGTACTTGCCGACTGCTCGTGACCTATACCTGCGACCTTTTGCCGACCCGCGAACAACAACAAGGGCTGCAGTCTTATCTTCAAAACGGGGGACGATGGCTGGCGCTGCATGCGACCAATGCGATCATCGATTTCGTCAACGGCAAAGCCGATACCCCAGACCTCGCGCCGCTGTTCATGCGTTTGTTAGGCAGCCGCTTCGTGGCTCACCCGGCGATTGCCAAGTTCACGGTGAAGGTTACGGACCCCTCACATCCACTAGTCAATGGAATTGACTCGTTCGAAGTCGAAGACGAGCCGTATTACCTGTCCTACGAAAGCGGCTCACATGTCTTGTTGGAGGCGTCCTACAACCAACGCTCGACAGGTTATGTGCAATCCGATTACGGCACTGACAGGGATAGCCATCCACAGATGTATCTGCACCCGACCGGCGCAGGCGAAGTGCTGTACATCACGCTGGGTCATTGTTGTGGCAAGTACGACCTGCAGCCGCTTGCCGATGTTGTACCGATTCATCGAGGCTCGTGGCAAAACCCGGTGTATTACGAGTTGCTGCGCAGGAGTATTCGCTGGGGCATCGGTCAGCTGGCCTAAGGCGGAGTACGAATAACAATGGGCAAGGTTGAACGAGAGTTTCTGAACCGCGCCAACGCGCGTAACGGCGAATTCAAAGCGCCGCCGTTTCTGCCTCGCGCCAGGACCAAGGGACTTGGTACCGAGCGGTTGGATGGCGAGCGTTATCTCACGCATGAATTTATGCAGGCTGAGTGGCGCCACATCTGGACCAAGACCTGGCAGCTAGTGACTCGCGTTTCGGATTTCGATGAGGCGGGGTACTTTCACGTTCATGAACTTGGCAAGGAGTCGTTTCTCTTCGTTCGCGGTGAGGATGGTGAGATTCGCGGGTTCTACAACGTCTGTCAGCACCGTGGCAACCGGCTGTGTCAGGTGGACATCGGTGTACTTGAGACCTTCACCTGTCCGTTCCACGGCTGGCAATGGCACAACGACGGTTCGCTCAAACAAGTCGCTGCACCTGAGTTTTTTCCGCAATTTGCCAATGGTGTTCCCGCTGCTGAACTTGGCTTGCCACCGGTGCGCGTCGAGCAGTGGGGTGGATGGCTCTGGTTCAACATGGATCACGACGCGTGCTCGCTGCGCGAATATCTCGGCGAGATCGGTACGCACCTTGAAACCTACGAGTTCGATACCTGGGACCTGATTGACTACCAGACGTTTGAATGGGCAGGGAACTGGAAACACGCAGTCGACGCCTTCAACGAGAGTTATCACTTCGCGGCACTTCACCCGGACATGATCCAGTTCGGCGAAGGCCATGACATCCCCATTGAACTCTGGGGTATTCACTCACGCATGCTGAACTTCAATCGCACCGTGAGTGAACTTGTTGAAGACCGGGAGACGATGACACCGTTGCGCTCACGCATGATGGCCGGTCGACGCTCACTAACGGCAGGTTCGCCCGCGCAGGTTGCCAAGGATGCACACCTCAAGGAGATCGCTTATCGGCGCTCCATCGAGGAACAGACCTACTTGCCTTTCCGGTTCATGAACGATGAACAACTCGTTCACCAGTATCACTACACGTTTTTTCCAAACACCACCTTCACACAAACACCCGATGGCGGTGCGGTGTTTCGTTATCGGCCGCATGCCAGCGATCCAGCCAAGTGTTATTACGACTTTTTCATCGTGGTTCGACGTCCGCCGGGTTCGGCCAAGATGGGGAGACCTCCCCACAAGATTCACTCAAACGAGAGCGGTCCAGTGGACTACGCAGAGGCATTCAAAGGTACCTTTGATCCGGTGCTCGCCAATGTGCTCGCCCAGGACGGCTCCAACATGGCTACGATGCAAGCCGGTGTTGCTTCAGATTCGTTCAAAGGCATGATTCTGAGTGATCAGGAGATTCGCCTACGGCATTTCCACAAGACGATCGATGACTTCATCGCTGGGCGGGTGTCGACGCATCAGTTGTTGCCCGCTGACTTCTATCTGGAACGATGACCTGCGCGGTGAGCGAAGAACTGGACGTGGTGTTCGAGGGCGTGGTGGGTGAAGTTCGGCGACAACGCCGCCGAACTTCTCTCACGACCGATCTCACTCGAACCTACAACTCCGCTTCGATTTCGATGCCGTAGGTCACACCGGGTCCAACGTTTCCGGTACCAAAGAGCCCCGGCAAAAATCCGGAGATTTCCTGGCGCTGGCTGGTCAGGTTTTGGCCATACACCGTGACGCGGAAGTTCTTCCACACATAAGCCATCTGCGCGTTCAAGAACTTCTGCGCGTCCAGCTGCGTCCCTGGGTCGTTGAAGGTATCGGTTTCCTGCTTGCTGACATAGTTCCATTTCGACTGTACGGACAACTCGCCGGGACCCACTTCCATGGTGTAGGTACCGCCGACGCCAAACGTCCACTCCGGTGCCAGTTTTGGTGTCAGGAAATCCACGTTTTCCGCAGGGGTTTCAGGCCTAAGGTCCTGAATCGGGATGAAGCCCTTGGAGAAGAAGCCGTTGTATTCCGCATCGAGCCAGCCTACGGTGCCGAAGAGATCGAGGTGTTCGTTCACCACAAAACGACTCTCGACTTCGATACCCATGTATTCAAGACCACCGATGTTTTCGAACACCGTCGCGACCGTGTTGGTTTCAGCGTCATTGACGACGTTGGAATCCTGTTTGTCCTGGAAGTCGTTGTAGAAACCGGTCGTATTGATCTGCAACCGGTTGTCCATGAACTGCGCCTTCATGCCTACTTCATAGGACTTGGCGAACTCGGGGTCGTACTGGTTACGCTCGAAATCACGGATGTTCTGGTTAACACCGAAGAAGCCGCCGCTCTTGAATCCTTCGGAATAGGTACCGAAGAACATCATGTCTTCCGTGAGGTGATAGGCCGCTCCGAGGTGAATCGTGGTTTCTTTCCAGTTGTTCTTGAGGTCCGCGTGACCAATGTCGAAATTAAACGGATACCGCAGGGCACGCGAGCCTTGGTAAGCCTGGTAACCCTTGAAGTGTTTATCTTCGTCGGTATAACGAATGCCGGCCGTCAGGATGAGTTTGTCCGTCACCTCGTAGTCGACTTGCGTGAAAAACGACAGGGATTCCGCCTTCTGTGTCTGGAAGAGGCGTTGATCGTAGTTTGAACCGAGGCCTTGTCCCCGCGAACGCGGGTCGCAGGTTAAAACGCCGAAGACGCGAGCTAGGCACAGATCGAGCCCGGCGGGTGTATCGAAACGCAGTCCACCGAGCAACACATTCCAGAACGTACCCACTGTCACCCAGTCCTGATCGTACTGACTCTCGAAGTAATAAGTTCCCAGCACGAAATCAAAACGTTCGTAAGAACCTTCGAGTCGAATCTCCTGACTGAACTGCTCGTAGACGTTATCGTTGTCGATGTGGATGAAATCGTCATCGGTGCCATCGAGTTCTGAGATCGTATCTTCGTAAGGCGTGTCGTGGTAACCCGTAACCGAGATGAGCCGCAGGCTCTCATTGATGTCGTAATTCATGTTCAGCGAATACACATCGTTACGGTAACGCCCGCTGTTGGGCTGATTGGTTTCCACGGAAGTCGCTCGTTTGTCAGGGTCGAGACGGCAGCTGCCGAATAGATTACAAGGGATGGTTCCGCCACTCAGGTCCTGCACACGTCCGATATCTGCACCGGTTGGCCGTGGGAAATACCCGGGCAGCACATTGAAGTTGGTAGGCGCGCCGACGTCACTCTTGTCGTTGTATCGTTCGATGGTCAAGAGCGCATCGAAGTTGTCTGAAGGTGTCCAGAGCAGCGTTATACCGAAATTCTGGTAGTCCTTTTCTGGCGCTTTGCCGCCATCAAACGTTCGCTTCAGATAACCGTCGTTTTGCACACTCGCGTAGAAGAGCTTCGCGGCCAGGGTTTCGTTCAGGATCGGAAAATTCATCAACGCGCGAATTTCCCGATTGCCGTAACGCCCGGCGCTGAGCCTCGCCTTGCCACCGAGTTCGCCCGTTGGTTTGGTACGAAACACACTGATCACACCACCGACAGTGTTTTTCCCGAAGAGTGTTCCTTGTGGCCCACGCAGAATCTCGACCCGCTCCAGATCGAAGTTTTCAACGATCTGGCCTGTGACCGTGCCGAAAAACACCCCGTCCAATGACACCGCGATAGGTGAGTCAAACGACTTGTCGCCGGAGCTCGTGCTCGTGACGCCGCGGATGGTGATGGTGGAAGCTCGAGCCCGCCCGGGATTCTGTCGGATGATGACGTTGGATGAATACCCGTTAACGTCACTCAGGTTGCGAATGGTGGAATCACGAAGTTCTTCTGACAACGCCGTCATGGCGATAGGAACGTCCTGAACGGACTCCTCTTTTTTCCTCGCAGTGACGATGATTTCTTCAATGGCGAGGTCAGATTCCGCGGAAAGCACCGGGACGGATACAACGCTGCTACTCAGAACTACGGCAGTCATCACAACCCGGGCCACGGAGACAGAATCAATGCGCTGCATCATTTTCTATCGCTCCAGATTGCCCTGTTGCTGTTGGTCTCCACTGACCCAAGTCGATGGAGTTCTCCCGATTCTAGGCTTGCGCCTGAGGTGGAGCAAGTATGTTGGCGAAGGCGTGAGGGGGAGTGCGTTCGGTTTAACTGGCCTTCACGCGGTGATACCAATCGAGGTAGCTGCCGAGTACTGCGGCGAATTCCGGTGAGTTTGCGAGTGTGAACAAATGCGCGAAAGTACGCGGGTAGGTTTCAGGGCCGTTGGCACTGATCAATTCGAAGCCTTGAGTTCTCAGCATTTCGACGGAGTGACCTTCGCGCAGAAACTGTGCAAGGTCACAAACGAAGGATATGTCGGCGATCGACAGTGCATTGCCGGCGAGATGAGATGTATCGAGAGAGAGCGCTGCTTCGACACCGGCCATGTAAAACGAATAGGCCGAGACCATACGTGCGTGAGCTTGTTTTGTTAATCCGGCAATCTCGAGAAGATAGACCTGTGCTTCTCGAGCGAACACCAGATTGGCATCGAGGAAAGCATCGATGCGTGATGCCTCGTAGTCATTCGGGCCGTAGAGGGGCCGAGTCGATGCACCGAGTCGCGCAACCGCGCGCAGGATACTGTTTGATTCGAAGATGCCCACGTCACCATCAGGACTGAACGCGGCAGGCACGGTTCCAAATGGCTGCAACCGCAGAAATGCATCGGTTTTGAACAACGTTCCGTCGAAGCCCCGTTGTGCAGTTCGTGCATGAGGACTGTGGTTGAATTTTTCGTGGGCTTCCAGGGGGCGTGGATGCACGTCCCACAACCAGTTGGCGAGCTCTGCAGGCTTCGTCCCGACGATATCGAGAGAGACGTTGCAGAGTTTCGCAGCGATAGCCGCCTTCATGACACGTGGATTTGGCAGATAGGAAAAGATGCGGAGATCCGGTTCGTTCATCGTCGTAGACCCCCCAACTTATTCGCCTGATCCTTCCTCGCCTTTGCCTTCCTTCTCCTCACGACGCGCACCGGCAAGGATTCCTGGCAAGGAGTAGTTCCCTTCGTGACAGGCGTATTCATAGATTCGATCCTGTGTTCGGCGAAGTGTCAGTTCACCGATCCACGTTTGTGTGTAAGCGCCTGGATCGTCCACTTCAAAGCGATACAGGATTTCATCCGCGCTCACACGCGTGAATCGTTCTGTGACCTTGGCTTCCCTGGTCATATAGAGTGAGTGCGAGAGGTCTTCGCGAAAACTCTGACCCGGATGAAAGTTCTGGGTGTTGACCACCAGAGATTTGTCTTCCCACGCGCCGATGGAGTCACCCAGCCACGGGCGCACGTTGCTGGGTGCATGTGTGCCGCCAATTCGAATGATGCGCACATCGTGGTTCATCTCAACAAGGATCATCACGTGGTCCTTGGTCTGAACGATCTGATAGTTATTGTTGTACAGCACCGGCAACATTGGCGGCCCGCCTGTGGAGCCAAAGCCGACCAGACATCGTTCGCCGAGAGGCCGCTGTTCAGGACCATCAAAACTTCCCTGTAGGCGCATGAGGAATGCACCCAGTTTGAGCCGCGCGCCAAGGCGCCAGGGCAGCTGGCCATCTTCTGGAACGATAAGCTGTGAAGTGCGCAGTTCGCCGTTGACACGCATCACTCGCGTACCTGGATCCATCCAGAAGCTGTTGTACCCACCGACATCTCCACCGGACTCGACGCCGCTCTCCGGGACATCGTCGATGGCTGCGTAACCTTCGGCATTGCGCACTTCCCATTGACGCGCTTCTTCTTCGGTGATCACTAACTGTTTGAAGCGGCGTGGGCGTTCGAGTGTGGTGATGGTAGCGCTGGTCCAGGTGCCTTGTAGATCCGGAAATCCTTCCGAGGTGAGAGGTGGGACCCAGTCATCCGCCTGTGCGAGACCTGCCAACAGCAGGAGGCCAACAAGACAACGCACCGGTCTCATGGCGAGGGCGCTGCTGCTGGCAGCGGTTCTTTACGGAGCTTCCCGTACATCAACTCTTCCACGAACTCGACACATTTGAACTGGCCGAGCTGTGCGTCCACACCCACGCGTTTGTAGACCGGCATACGAATTGTCCATGGCCGGCTGAAGGTCTTGGGATCTTCGATGGTGGCCTCGTAGTCCATCACATGAGCGTTCTGCAGCGTGTATCGCTCCGTGACCACCATCGCTTCGCTGTGATGGGTGCCTGAGCGATCCAGCCACGTCTGATCGTTTTGCCCGGTGACCTTGACCACCAGCGTGTCGCCATCCCAGCTCGCGACCGACTGACCCATCCACGAATCCACCGGTGCTTCACCGGGATCGGTGAGTTCGAGGTTGCGTGTCGCCCCAGCAAACTCGTAGGTGATGAAGAGGGCGCTGTCGCTGTGAAAGATCTGGAAAGGGAAGGGCAGGTAGGTCGCTCTCGGTACACCCGGCAGATAACAGCGGATCTCAGGATCCGTTGTCAGCCAATTCGCCTGGTTATCTTGTTGTTTCTTGAGCGCATACGGCAGGTAAGGGATTTCATTGCCGATGACGACGCCATGGCCTGAAGGCACCGCGCCAATTGCGCCAAGTGCAACCACCTCTACAGCAGGTACCGGTCCGAAGGGTCCAGGCTGAGTGGCCATCGCCACACGCGCGGGATGCGCCAGAAGATCGTAGTTGGCGGTATTGAGTACCTGCCAAACCCCGTTGAAGTCTGGCTTACCATCAGCACGGCGCGGAATGTCGTTTGGCTGAGACTCTGCAGCGTGTAGTGCAGTCGAAGTGATGGCGCAGGCGGTCAGGATGATCGACAGCGCTAACGTATATCGGGTTTTCATTGTGCGCCCATACCTGAGTTGACGTTTCATTTGACCCGCCACACGCTGATCGCTGCTGCGAACATCGCTTCAATGCTGATAAGGCGAAAGTCGTTCCAACCGAGACCTAGCCAGATCGAAAGGGGAAGGGCCACAGCGGCAATTCCACAGATGCTGGCGATCACAACACGTCTGAAGGGTGCGGCCCGTGCGGCAAGCACAATGGCGACGAACACGCTGACAAACAGCCCCACGTAAACGACCCATTCGATGCCTGTCGTGTGCCACGACGCCACACAGGCACCACCGACCATCGCTGATGTGGCGCAGCGTTCATCCAACAGTTTGACGATGCCGGTACCCGCCAAGCCAACAAGAGCGAGGACCGCCAGGAACACAAGGGGAACACAGAACCATCGCGCAGTCAGGATCAGCCACCTCATCGCTTGTCCACATCAGTTGGAATCAACGCTGAGTCTACTCCGCTGGTGTCCTGCTTGACGACTCATCACACTAACGGAGTCTCCCTGAGCCCACGCCAAGCAACCACAGGAACGCACTCAACAACGTACCGACGCCAGCGAAAACCCATAACGAACGCCACGCGGAATCCATGGGCCGTATGATGCTGAAAGACTCGGCATAGATCGTTTCGCACGCACCGTTGCCACCGTCGTCACGCACGGTACTGGAGCTTCGCACGCTAGCACCGTCGTGGCCGTACTCGGCGAGCAGCCCGGTGATGTGGATCTGGTCGCCCAACTCAACGCTATTAATGAGATCCCGCAGATGCGGTCTGTCGGTGAGCACATGGTTATTGGAGAGTTGATCTGTATTGAACTGCGACCAGGCTTCGGACGAGGAAGTTCTCACGAAGCAGGTGAATTGGCCGTTCCAGAAGTCGAAGGCGTTGAGGTCGGGCAGCTTTGCGTTTTGCCCCCACACCACACAAAGATCGACGACGTTGAGGCGATCGTTCCACAGCCGGTGCAGGCGCGAGTCACCATCATGGTGACGAAACGAAACCACCATTCCATGGAGGTCATACTGAAAAAGTGGATTGATCTGGTAGGTCACGCCCTCACTGCTCACGGTGAACGGCTTTTTCCGTGTCGCCTCCTGTACAGGTTCTGCGTCGAGTGCGGGATGGACCTGCATCGGCATGACGAACTGATCGTAGTTCCACCACGCTACTGTCGTGGCCAGCAGGCATAGCCAGAATATGAGTTTCAGGAAGGCGGCCATGTTTGGAACAGGTTCCCGACCGGAGAGCTGATCGGTCTGATTGATAATAGGCACTTTTCGCGGTGCATTCGGGTCGAGTGCTCGGGATGTGACCCGTGGTTGCCGAAACTGCTCGTGATGGCACGGTTAAGTCATTCTCAACAGTTGAGAAGTACCGCGCTTGACAGGTTTGCAACGGTGCGCATTGAATCAAAATGGAATCTCCGTCGAATGGGACGCAGGATTGAATGAGCTGGGCGCATTGACTGGTGTGGTGATGCCATCGCTCATCACTGTACGCACTGAGCGTCGAGATCGTTGATGCCCGTTAAAACGCGCAAACGAGCGGGGCTTCTGGCTTTTCTTGCCTTTCTGACGTTCTTCGCCGCGAGTGATTTGCCGAGTGAGCAGATCAAGGCGCTGGCAGCGTTTCAGCAGTTTGCAGATACGAAGCCTTTCCTGATCGAACGTGCTGATCCCGCGTCTGCGCAGGTGTACGAAGCGTGCGCAAACCTGAACAGACGGTGTGTCGAGTTCGCTGCCTTGCGCAAAGATCTCCTGGAGCGCGCCATTCCGGACAATCCGGAGTCCTGGCGTGCGTATGAGGGTCTCCTGGACGCGGGGCCGTTGCCGATCGATGCAATTTCCTGGCAAGGTCCTGTCAACTACTCCCGTGTGATTGAGGCCGTCACCGGCTGGAACCACTGTGAACCAGTGGGTCACGTGGTCAATGAGTGTCAGTTGAGGTTAGCGACTTCGACCGGAAAGTGCGCCAAGGGGCCATCGACCAAGGGCATTTTCTAACCTGGGTTGGTGTTCATGTGGATCTGACCGGTTTCTTCGCCGATGCGGTAGGTCACGTTATACCTCATCAGCATTTCCGTGTTTTCTGATATGGTCTTGCAACGCTCTTCTTCGGTCACGTAAGTACTGCCAGCCTGCGTGCGCTCCTGGATCTTGTTGCCCGCATAACCACCGGCAGCTGCGCCGGCAACGGTTGCGATCTTTTTCCCGTTGCTTCCACCGACTTGATTGCCGAGTACACCGCCGATGACCGCACCGGCGACGGTACCGATGATCTGGTGTTGGTCCTTGACAGGTTTTTGTCGGACGACTTCTACCGTATCGCAGACCTCGCGTGGGGTGCTAACGGTTTCCATCACCGGCAGAACTCTGAGTACCTCATTGGTGCCCGCATCCTTTCGCCTCACACCCTATTCGGGGACGATGAATTGAGACTGAACCTGCTGCTGAGCAGGGATCGAGAATGAGAAGCCTGCAGCGTTATGATCGACGGGCAGCTACCTATGCAGAGAAAGCGAGAACCAACATGCCACTACAGCTCAGTCATTTGTTTGTTCGCAGGAGCGCGTTTATCGCAGCCACTCCTTCGCGGGTGTGGAAAGAGTTTGAGTCAATGGAGCGACTCTGTGGGTGGCTCAACCTTGGCCACCATATCGAGGTATTTGAGCCTCGGTTGGGTGGTACGGTACGCATGCAGGTCACGATAGACGGGGTAGTTCACCATTTTGGTGGCACGGTCCTCGCTTGTGAACCCGAACACGAGCTTTCGTTTACAAGCCAATGGGATGGTGTGTTCGCCTGGCCGCAGCCAACGTTATGGACGATCCGTCTCACTGCATTCTACGACGGTACACGGGCCGAGATTTTTCATCATGGCTTCGAACGCTTCGGGGCAGATGCGGGAGCACAACTTGAGAGCTACGAATCGGGTTGGGATAACAAACACCTGATTGCGCTAAGGCGGATCGTCGAAAACTAGAGCGCGGGCACTAGCGCGGCTACCGCTGTACCCAGCCGCCTGAAAAGGGAATGGCCTGGCCGACAAAAAAATCCGCATCGTCACTCGCTAAGAATGCTGCGAATTTCGCATCCTCTTCTGGCTTCGCCAGGCGTCCGAGGGGCACCTGGCGCTTGAGTGAAGACTGGAACGAAGCCTTCTCTTGAAGTTCGGGTGGGTAGTACGCGGGATTCTCCACATAGTTCTGCGCGATCAAGTTGACCTGCACATTGTCCGGAGCCACTTCAACGCCGACAGCTTGTACATAACCGACCTGTGCAGATCGAGCCGCGCTATAGGCTGCCAAGGTCTTTAGACCTTTGAGCGCAACGGCTGAACCGTACACCACTATCTTGCCGGATCGCCGCGCCTGCATTTGTGGCAGTACCGCGCGGACGAGGCGATGCAGCGGGTGCACCATGGTCTCGAACGTGTGCCACCACGCATCATCGTCGAGCTCCGCAACCGTGCGTCCTGAGTAGTTTGGGCCAGCCAGATTGGCGATGAGAATATCGATGTGTCCGGCGGCGGTGATCAGGGCCTCGCACTCTCCGGCCCTCGTGAGGTCACGGGTGTCGAGCGTCACCTTCGCGCCTTCCGCCCGGAATACATCCGCAGTCACCGGCCCCATAAAGTCATGACCTTGGGTAATGACCGCATGTTTTCCAACCAATCGTCCGCTCATCGTGCGCTTGCCCGTGACATCCGAAGAATGGCCCCGGAGAATAGCGAACCTCTGAGAGGGTCGGTATCGTCGGTGGAGGTTTTCCAGCTCATCGTCAGTGGGGTGTCGCAAGGCTGTGTTTACGGCCTGATCGCGCTCGGCTTTGTGCTG
>SYFY01000112.1 GCA_005799745.1 Gammaproteobacteria bacterium | reverse complement strand
TTCCGTTTTACGTCTACTACTCGATGTTCGGATTCCAGCGAATCGGTGATCTCGCCTGGGCAGCGGGGGATAGTCAGGCAAGGGGTTTTTTGCTGGGTGGCACGGCAGGACGTACAACTCTGAATGGTGAGGGGCTTCAGCACCAGGACGGGCACTCACACCTCTTGTCGTCAACGATTCCCAACTGCGTCAGCTATGACCCCTGTTATGCCTATGAACTCGCCGTGATCGTCCAGGACGGATTGCGGCGCATGTTGGCCGAGCGGGAGAACGTCTATTACTACATCACGGTGATGAACGAAAACTACGTACATCCACCGATGCCAGAAGGTGTGGAAGACGGCATTCGAAAAGGGATGTATTTGTTGCGCTCCGTTGGTGCTGAATCGCGTTTACGTGTACGGCTTCTCGGCAGTGGCACGATTCTGCGCGAGGTTGAAGCTGCGGCTGAAATGCTCCAGGAAAAGTGGGGTATTGGCAGCGATGTATACAGTGTGACGAGTTACAACGAACTGGCGCGCGAAGCTCACGATGTTGCTCGTTGGAATCTCTTGCACGCAGATCAAAAACCTCGTCATTGCCACGTACATAAATTGTTAGGCGGGACGGCACCGGTGATCTCATCTTCCGACTATATGCGCGCGGTAGCGGATCAAATCCGCAGCGCGATTTCCGCGGACTACCATGTGCTCGGTACGGATGGGTTTGGCCGAAGTGACCGCCGCGATCGTTTGCGGGATTTCTTTGAGATCGATCGGCGCTACGTAGCACTAGCGGCGCTGAGCGCACTTGTTCAGCAACAGAGTTTGTCGGTGGATGTAGTCCTGCAGGCGCGGACTGAATTCGGTATTGATCCGGAAAAACCCAATCCACGGATTTCGTGAGGCAGATCGTGACGGACATACGTGTTCCCGAAATTGGCGATGTCGATGAAGTTGAAGTCATCGAGATCTGCGTCAAATCTGGCGATGTGGTTGGTGAAAACGATCCGGTCGTGGTGATCGAATCAGACAAAGCTTCGATGGAAGTCCCGGCTGGAAAGGCTGGGACCATTGATGCGGTGCTCGTGAAGATCGGTGATCGGGTCAAAGAAGGCAGTGTGCTCGCCAGATTGTCAGCTGGCAGTGACTTGAAACCGGTTGTACCCCCAGCAGTATCGCCGATCACAACAGAACCAGAGCGACCGGCGACTCCGGCTCTTCCAGTTATCTCAATATCTGCCGCTGCCAGTAGTGAATCTCAGGTTCTATTGCCCGATATCGGTGACGCCAAAGATGTGATCGTGATTGAGATCGCCGTGGCCGTTGGTGCGGTTGTCAACAAAGGCGAGCTACTGCTGGTTGTTGAATCCGACAAGGCCTCTATGGAGATCCCGTCACCGGAAACCGGCGTCCTAAAAGCGTTACACGTTGCACTCGAACAACCTGTCAACAAGGGTTCTCTATTGGCCACGCTTGAAGTGGCTGGCGGCGGTCAAGTCCCGACGGCGATGGCTCATGAGGTTGTAGAGCCTGCGAAAGAAGTTGCTGCGCCAGCAAGAGCTGCATCAACGCCGAGCGAATCAGCGCCTTCAACTGCGGCAGGCAGTGATGTCTACGCGGGGCCTGCGGTACGGCTGCTGGCCCGCGAGTTTGGTGTTGATCTTACCCAGGTCACCGGTACAGGAACAAAGGGCCGCATCCTGAAAGAGGACGTGCAGGCGTTTGTGAAGAACAGATTGAAGAACGCCCCTGCACAAGCTGCACGATCTTCGGAGGGTGCCGGTATTCCCTCCGTGCCACTTCCTGACTTCTCCAAGTTCGGACCCATAGAACTGGAAGCATTATCCCGTGTTCGCCGCGTTGGTGCTCAAAACCTGCACCGCAGCTGGCTCAATGTTCCTCATGTGACTCAACATGATGATGCGGACATCACCTCCCTTGAAGAGTTTCGTCGCTCGATCAAAGCGGAAGGGGAGAAAGCGGGCTTGAAAGTCACGCCACTCTCGTTTCTCGTGAAGGCGTGTTGTGCAGCCCTCAAGGCTCACCCACGCATGAACTCGTCCCTCGATGCGGGCTACCAGAACTACGTGCTCAAGCGCTACTACCACATTGGCTTCGCGGTTGATGCTCCAGATGGTCTGGTGGTGCCAGTCATCCGTGATGCAGATCACCTCGGTATCTTCGAGTTGTCCCGGGTGATTACTGATCTTGCCGACAAGGCAAGGCATAGCAAACTCGCGATGGCGGATATGCAAGGAGGAACGTTCAGTATCTCGAGCCTTGGTGCTCTGGGAGGAACGGGGTTCACGCCGATTGTGAATGCACCGGAGGTGGCCATCCTGGGCGTTGGCCGGCTTGTCACGAAACCGGTTTGGGATGGTAAGCAGTTCCAGCCGCGAGAAATGTTGCCGCTGTCGCTGAGCTACGATCATCGCGCCATCAATGGCGCCGAAGCAGGGCGCTTCATGGTTGATCTGTGTGGACTGCTGGCAGACGCGCGCCGACTCATTCTTTGAGCCAAGGACTTAGTCGGAGGACTTTCCTGCGCTACCTCGCCAGACCACCTCGTTGCCATCGGCCCGAGCCAGCGTTCGGGCCCACACGAAGAGCAGGTCGCTCAGTCGATTGAGGTAAACCGCACACGCGGTGTAGTTATCTCCCAATGCCCACACGCTACGCTCGGCTCGTCGACATACTGCTCGAGCGACATGACAGCGAGCACCCGCCTCACCCCCTCCCGGTAAAACGAATTCCTTAAGTGGCGGTAGAGCCGTGTTCAACTCAGAGGTAACGGACTCGAGTGTTGAGGCGTCGGGTGCCGGTGTCATGCCCTCGGTGGCAAGACAGGCGCCAAGATCGAAAAGGGCTTGCTGAATCGCGTCAGCGAAATCCGGAAACTCCGGAAGCGCAGCACGAATCAAGCCGAGGTGGGAGTTGAGTTCATCAACATCACCCAATGCGGCGAACAGCCCATCGGTCTTAGGCAATCGTTTTCCGGTCGCGGTGCCTGAAGTACCCGTGTCGCCGGTGCGTGTGGTGACTCGAGAAATGCGGTTTGCCACTTTGTCCGTCCTTGATGTCAGTGGTTGTTCAGAGTCTGAAAGTGCATTCGGCGAGAATCTCGTAGGAGCGTTTGCGTGCTTCATGAGAGTAGATCTGTGAAACCACCATAAGCTCGTCCGCACCCGTCTGTTCGATGAACTCACGCAGCCGCGCAGTGACAGTCTCTGGGCTACCTACGGCACTACACGCACCAATCTGTTCGACAGTGTAACGATCCGCGGCCGTCAATTCGGTTTCGAACCCAGGACGTGGCGGAGGTAGCTTTCCCGGATTGCCGGTGCGCAAACGAACGAAGGACTGTAGAGCAGAGCTCCGAAGAAGTACGCCCTCTTCGTCCGAATCTGCAGCACATACGTTAAACCCGAGCATCAAGTAAGGCTTGTCCAAATAGGCTGACGGTTTGAATCGGGTGCGATATACCTCGATGGCTTGCATCAGCGCTGCGGGCGCGAAGTGGGAGGCGAACGCATAGGGCAACCCCAATGCAGCGGCGAGTGACGCGCCAAACAAACTTGATCCCAATATCCAAACTGGGACGTTCAACCCTAGACCAGGTACTGCCTGGACTCGACCCGGTGCGTCACCGAAGTAACGCAGCAGCTCCATCACATCTTGCGGGAATTGATTGACGTCACCTTCAAGTGTTCGCCTGAGCGCATGCATCGTTACTTGATCGGTGCCTGGTGCTCGGCCGAGACCAAGATCGATTCGACCAGGATACAAACTTTCCAGAGTTCCAAACTGTTCAGCGATCACCAACGGGGCATGGTTCGGCAGCATGATTCCACCAGCGCCGACACGGATGGTGGAAGTGCCGCCGGCAACGTGGCCGATCACGACCGCTGTCGCCGCGCTCGCGATACCTTGCATGTTGTGATGTTCAGCGAGCCAGTATCGATTAAAGCCAAGTTTTTCAGCGTGGCGCGCGAGGTCCAGAGTATTGGCCAGTGCTTCACGCGCGGTACTGCCCTCAGTGACGGGAGAGAGATCAAGGACGGAGTACTTCACCGAGGACAATACTGCGGAACTTGCAGTCATCGGTTAAATCGCATCATCTAAATAGCATCAACGGGGTCGAATGCTCGACTCGTGATGGTGCCGCTCTCAAATGACGGCGTCATGCCTTTAAAAGCGGGCTCCATCAAAAGCTTCGCCCCCGGGAATCCCGTACTCGCGTCGGCACTGCAGATGCTCATACCGATCACGATAGGAATGAAGCCACGACTGGTCTTAAAAGACCGCATGTAGAGGCTGTCAAAGATCCTACGAAACGTTTCACCGCTTCCCGTTGGACCTGATTGCGTCAGCAGGATCGCGAACAGATCGGGCTCGGGTCGTGCCACGGTATCTAGCGGCCTAACGAGTTGGCGCAAACGAGTGCCGAGTGCAGACATAAGCTCATCGACCACCGATTGCTCGAATTGTTGCTGGACGATGGCGAGGTTCTGAAGACCAACCAGGATCAGACAAGCGGTTCCGCCTCGGGTCTCCGCCTGTTTGAGAATGTCGCCGAGCTTGTCGAGGGTATAACGAACGTTGCCGAGCCCTGTCGCTGGGTCGACCAGATCGGTGGTCTGCATGTCGCGAAGCTTGCGACGAAGTTGGTGGTTTGCTGCCAGCAGGTCGTTTTGCTTACGCGCAAATCGGTGTGCCGCGATCACACGCGGCAACAGTTGCGTTCGAAGATGTGCTTTGTTGAGGAAGTCATCAACGCCTGCGTTGAGGGCTTCCTGCAATGCCTCGGTATCGTCGCGGGCCGTCAACAGCATCGCGTAGGTAAATCGATGCTCGGCCTCGTCGAGCTTCTTGATGCGACGTGCGAGTTCAATGCCGTCCATCGTTAGCATCAGCCAATCGGCGATGACAACTTCCGCCGGCCATTTCCCAAGGGAGCGCAGCGCCTGCAGTGGATTGTTGGTAAAGCGCACGTTGTTGAACCCGCCGGCGCGCAAGGCTTTCGCGATGATGGCGCTCGAAAACTTCGCGTCATCAACGACGATAATTGGAATGTCTTCTTGCGGCATGTAACGTACGCAGGATGAACAACAACGGGTCATGTTAGCAGGAACCGGCGTCAAGACACTCAAAAGACTCGCACCGCATTGACCTTGGGTGCTTCGAAGGTCATGCCGCAAATTGTGGAGCAGGGGCCGCATGCCATCGTTTGATGTGATTTCCGAAGTGGATTTTCAGGAAGTTCGTAACGCTGTTGATCAAGCCACGCGTGAACTTGAAAAACGTTTTGATTTCAAAGGGATAGATGCAGCGTTCGAGCTGGAAGAAGAGGCCATACTGATTTCCGCGCCGGAAGAATTCCAGATCACACAGATGGAAGACATCCTGCGAGAGAAGCTCATCAAGCGTTCTGTTGACACCCAGGCGTTAGAGCCAGGTGATACCGAAGGAGCCGGCAAGGTCAAACGGCGTCGCTACTCCCTTCGGCAAGGCATTGACCGCGACAACGCCAAGCTGATCACCAAACTCATCAAAGACGCCAAGCTCAAAGTGCAGAGCCAGATCAACGGCGAAAAACTCCGCGTGACCGGCAAGAAGCGCGATGACCTTCAGGATGTTATCCAGCTGCTTCGAGGCGCAGAGCTCAAGATTCCGCTGCAGTTCGATAACTTCCGCGATTGAACGATCCAGCTACTTCAAGCCCTCCCAACGGCGGGATACGCCGCTGGCGTGAGGCGCTCTTGGTCTATCTGCGCCCTAAGGTTGCGGTGCTTGGCCTGCTTGGGTTTTCTGCGGGTCTTCCCTTCGTTCTGGTCTACTCGACCCTATCCGTATGGCTCCGCGAAGCAGATGTCAGTCTTGCAACCATAGGTTTCTTCAGCTGGCTGACGTTGGTTTATTCGGTCAAGGTCTTCTGGGCACCCGTGATCGATTCGCTTCGCCTGCCGCTGTTCGGTGAGATTTTTGGCCGGCGACGGAGTTGGTTGTTGGCTGCGCAGCTGATGATTGCTGGCGGCTTGGTAGGGATCGCTGGGATCGACCCGGCAGTCTCTTTGGTCCCTGCGGTGTTGTTCGGTTTGATGGTGGCTTTTGGTTCGGCGACCCAAGACATCGTGGTTGATGCCTACCGAATCGAGACGGCCAGTGTCGATGAACAAGCAGCGCTGTCTGCGATCTACATCTTCGGTTATCGGCTCGCGATGTTAGTTGCCGGGGCGGGAGCGCTATACATCGCCGAGTTTGTATCGTGGCCTGCAGCATATCTGGCTATGGCAGCCTGTATGGCCGTAGGCATTCTCACGACGTTGCTGATTCGTGAGCCGCCAGCTGATCCTCACAAGCCAGTACACGCAGCGACCCTGTCCTCCTCGACAGGACTTGTCAGCTGGATACGACGAGCAGTGATCGCACCGTTTACTGAATTTTTCAATCGGAATGGCACGGCACTGGCGTTGCTCGTACTTGCGCTCATCATGGTGTATCGGCTTTCCGACATGACCATGGGCGTCATGGCCAATCCGTTTTATCTCGATATGGGTTACACCAAGGCGCAAATCGCCAGCGTCGTTAAGGTGTTTGGTTTTGGCATGACGATGTTTGGCGCGTTTGCCGGAGGAGCACTCGTAGTTCGTTACGGACAACGGACGATGTTGCTCTGTGCAGCGGCTCTGGTTGCGTTGACGAATCTCGCCTTTGCCGGTTTGTCATGGCACGGCGAGCCTGCACTGACGGCGTTGGCCGTAGTCGTGAGTGCAGATAATTTCAGTGGTGGACTAGCTAATGTGGTCTTTATCGCCTTTCTGTCGGGGTTGACCCATCGCACCTATACGGCGACTCAATACGCGCTATTCAGCTCGTTGATGACCAGCATCGGCGGGTTCATGGGTGGGTTCTCGGGCATCATGGTTGATGGTTTTGGATACACCACGTTTTTCGTTTATGCCGCGATTCTTGGTGTTCCGGCCATGGTCCTCGTCGTGGTGCTCGGTCGGCTCTCCAATGTGCTTACAACAACCAAAGGTGGGAGCGCTCCACTCGGTCTCCCTTGAGTCTTACACCCTCCGCACGAAGCAGCTGCTTCTGCAGTGCTGCAGCAGAAGTCCCTCGTCTGGAAACCTCGCGCGATGCCGTCACGACACGATGCCAGGGCAACTTTGAATCCTCGGGCATGTCGGAGAGCAATTTGCCGACGTGGCGAGCATAACCAGGGAAACCCGCGAGCCGCGCGAGTTCGCCGTAGGTGGTTACGCAGCCTTTGGGTACCTGTGCGAGTAGCGTACGGACTGCACGTTCGAATTCAGCGTCCATCTCTGCAAGCCTGAAAAGCACCGGGGAGATGCTGCACGCAGGCGGACGAAAAGTCAGTGGCGAATACTGCCGTTGACGTTGGCGAGAAATTCCGTTGGATCGAGCGGCCGATGAAACGCATAACCCTGGATGAGGTCACATCCGAGTTCCCGACAGAGTTCGATCTGAGCAGATGTCTCCACTCCTTCCGCGACGATTTCAAGCCCAAGATCGTGCGCCATGTTTGCAAGATGACGGACCATGATGCGGCTGCGTGAGTTGTTTTCGATGTCATGGATGAGGCTGCGATCGAGTTTCAAGATATCGAGTGGCAGTTCCATGATCTGTGACAAGGACGAGCAGCCGGTGCCAAAATCGTCGAGGGCGATGCGCAGCCCCATGGCTTTGAATTCCCGTAACAAGGTCAGCGCCAGGGAATGATCGTGCTTTCGGTGATCTCGATCTCCAGTCGATGCATCAGCTCAGGGTTGTCCGCGGCGTAGTCACGCAACAGCATCGCCCAGGCGGACGTTTGTGCGCCGAGGAACTGCCGCGGAGAAACGTTGAAGCTCAGTCGTAGCTGATGAGCACCTTGAGCGTCCAGTGATTCGAGTGTCTGAACTGTCTTATTGGTAATCCACAAACCAATCTGATTGATGAATCCGTTGCGTTCCGCCATATCGATGAATTGCAGCGGCGACACCAGCCCGTGTTCTGGATGGCGCTAGCGAATCAACGTTTCACCACCAACAATGAGGAAATCCTGCGCGCTCACCTGGGGCTGGATTTGAACAAAGAATTCGTTGCGGGCGACTGCGCGCACCATATCGCGTTCAAGGGAGTGCAGCTGATGCAGCGATGAGGTGGTTTCTCCTTTCCAGCGGCCTACGCGTCGAGGTGCATCCGGTGTGAGCGACGTCAGGGCTTCCATCGCGCGACGTACGATGGCTGCACCCTCATCGTCACCGGTACTGGATGGCGCGACTCCGAAATCGAGTTGCAATGTCACTGCCTTCGCGTCAAGCGTGTATGGCGCTTGCAAGTGATCGAACAGCCCATCGAGATTTTCGTCATTGAATTCGCGATCAAGCGCAAATGCGAAGAGGTTTCGTTCCAGCGAAGCATGAGGGACGAGTGGCTTGCCTGCGACCGCGACACAGCGATCAGCCACTCGACTGGCGAGTTGCCGCCGCTGGTTGGCATCAAGCAAAGACCAGATGGTGGTCGCATTTCGGATTTCGCCAATGACGACCTTCACGGGTCGAGTGGCCAATACCCGATCCAATTCGGTGCAAAACGTTCGATAGTTGAGCCAACCTGTGCGCTGGTCGACCTTACCTTCCCGCGCCCGATTGACCGCGTCCTGGACGATCAGTCGAAGTGTGTCGTTCGCCCAGGGCCGAACGATAAATTTGTAAATTCGGCCATGATTGAACGCGTCGACAACACTTAGGAGATCGTGTTGTCCAGCCACCATCAGGCGAATGGAGTGTGGGTGTTCCTGTGTGAGCCAAGGGAGAAACGCCTCACCCTGCTCACCCGGTAGACGTTGGTCCGTGATCACCACGTCGACGAGTTCCTTGTCGAGTCTGCTACGCGCCTCCATCACATTGGCGGCAGTAATCACCTCCAGGGGTTCGTGACGAAGCGCCCGCTGGATCGCCCATGCGGTGGCAGGCTCGTCGTTCACCAAGAGAATTCGGGGGTTCATTCGACTGCAGAATTGGCGGTAGCTGTGCAGTCTAATCGGCGTCAGGAACCTCACCGGGGCGAGTGACGGTTTTCGTGCGGTGGTGCCGAAACGGCGGGGAACTAGTTCCGTCTTCTTCTGGCCCGAGTGGGCAATTCGGCTGTCTGGAGGGCCGAGTCACGGGAATCCGCAGCATTCGTACGCAGGCGACTCAATCAGCCCTTGAAAGCTAGCACTTCGCCCCTATTATTGCGGCCTGTTCTTAGCACCCCCGGTTCGAGAGTGCTAACCGAACTGAACCACGTACTGAACCAACCCATTCGGTTCTTTAGACCCAGGGAGAAAAACGATGAAGATTCGCCCACTGCACGATCGTGTCGTCGTGCGTCGCGTTGAAGAAGAAAAGAAAACCGCTGGTGGCATCGTGCTGCCGGATTCCGCTGGCGAAAAGCCGCAACAAGGTGAAGTGCTGGCCGTTGGCCCCGGTAAGCTGCTGGACAATGGATCCATCAGCAAGATGGGCGTGAAAGGAGGCGACCGCGTGATTTTCGGCCAGTATGGCGGAAGCACGGTCAAGATGAACAACGAAGAACTGCTCATCCTGTCGGAGAGCGAGATCTTTGGCGTCGTCGAAAAATAACTCACCCCCCTAATTCGGGGAAAGATTCCGGGAAAGACACGAGAGGAAATTCGCAATGAGCGCAAAAGATGTGAAATTTGGGGATGACGCCCGCAGCCGTATGCTCGAAGGCGTAAACGTCCTGGCTAATGCCGTAAAAGTCACCCTCGGCCCGAAAGGCCGCAATGTTGTACTCGACAAGTCCTTC
>SYFY01000111.1 GCA_005799745.1 Gammaproteobacteria bacterium | reverse complement strand
TTGGTCCCGTAGGTGATGTCCGCCTGGTAAGCCGCACGTTTATCAGCGCTGTTCTGGCGGGAAATGACCACACCGGTCGTTAATCCCAGCGCTGCGTAAATCGGCCCCATCCACTCGCTGTCGCGACGAGCGAGGTAGTCGTTCACCGTGACGATGTGCACACCGTTGCCTGTTAGGGCATTGAGGTAGGCAGGCAGTGTCGCCATCAACGTCTTACCCTCACCCGTTCGCATTTCCGCGATACGACCTTCATGCAAGGTAAGTCCACCGATGAGCTGAGCGTCGAAGTGACGCATACCGCGCACCCGTTTGGACGCTTCACGGACTGCGGCGAAAGCGTCCGGAAGTACCGCGTCCAGGGTTTCCCCTTTTTGCAAACGGGATTTCAGTTCAGGTGTGATGGCCGCGAGATCAGCTCGACATGTATATTTTGATTCCAGCTCGTTAACTTGCCGAACCACTCGTCCCATGCGGCGCAGTTCACGCGAGTTCTTAGTACCAAAGAGAAACTTGAACATGGATTCCGATCCGTGCTCCCGGGGGTAAGGAAAATCGGGCGCATCTTACCGTGGATTCCCCGGAAGGGCGGCATTCATTGGTCAACGACAGACAGGAAAGTGCTGATCTGTGAGATGGGTCAGGGCCTGTGTTTCTTCAGAAACTCGACGGGATTGACCGGTTCGCCATCTTTTTCCACTTCGAAGTGAACGTGGTATCCGGTAGCCCTACCCGTGCTGCCCATCAATCCGATGACCTCTCCACGCCTGACGATATCGCCGACCTCAACGCTGAGTTCGTCATGATGACCGTAGCGTGTCAACAACCCCTGGCCGTGGGTAATCTCAATGGTCTTTCCGTACTCGTTTTTGTTTCCAGACCAAGTGACAACCCCCGCTCCTGCTGCCAATACAGGCGAGCCCGCTTTGCCGACGAAATCCACGCCAGCGTGAAAGGCTTGCCGACCATCAATCGGATCAACACGACGGCCAAAAGGCGAAGATATCCAGCCTCGACTTACCGGATTTCCGGAAGGGAGTTGCTCTGCCAGCAGCTCTCTTGAAGCCAGAACGTTTTCCAGAATCTCGAATTCTGCCTCCCGGAGACGAAGCCTCGTTGCCAGGCGTTCAATTTCGTTCACGAGAACGAGGCTGGATTGACCACTGTCCACTGTTAGAGGCCCCCCCCACCGCTGGAGCGTCTGCGAAATCAAATTCAGTGGGGTCAAGTGCCGCAGTCTCGACCATCCTCGCGCCGAAGGCTTCCATCCGAAGCAGCCGCGCCTCCATCCGTGCGAGCAGTTTGCCTTGAGCTTCGGATTCCGCCACAAACTGACGGCGAAGTTCATCGAGGTGTTGTGTGTCTTCCAGTATTCCGGCGCGCCAGCGGTCTATCGCGACGGTTTCAGACGTGGTCAACCCACCTAAGCCACCGGAACCCGTCGGCAAAGACCAACCGGTAACCACAAGCGCAAGTGCGATCAGCGGCACTATTCCGAAAAAGTGCCGACGATGAAGCTGTACCGCCCGGGTGGCTCCCGAGCGGGAAATAATGACTACCTTCACCGATGAATGGTTCTCTTGGCTCTATCGAGCTTGCGTTATTCTGCTTATGCCATCCTGCGGACGAAGGAGCTTTGAGTCCGGTGAGTCCGAACCGCCCCCCCCAAAAAACAGTCCCGGGCCGAAAGATAAATGAACTGCTCGCTTCTGGCCAACCCACACACAGCCCTCTCCAGAAGCTGCTTCAGAAAGCCAACGCCCAGATAGGCTGGACGCGGGACCTCCGCGCCGTTCTCCCGCCTGAACTCGCCCGTGATTGTCGGGTACTCGATATTCGTGGTCCGGTGCTCGTCATTGGGTGTCGAAGTGCGGCTACGGCCACGCGACTTCGTTTCGACAGCTCGGCCATCATCCAGGATCTGAACGGGTTACAGGACTTCAGTGGTGTGAATGAAATCCAGCTGCAAATCGTGAATGCGCTTTGAACGTACGACGGGTTTAAATCGAAAAGACGAGAATTCGTCCAGAGAGGCGTGCACAGCGCATAACGGTCTCTACTCCGTGAACGCTGGTTCCACAGACATTTGAGCAGGCAGGTCCCGCTCATCGGAAAAGGTAATGATCTCGAACGCCGAAGGTGTGTCGAGCAGCTTTCGCAGCAACCGATTGTTAAGCCGATGCCCGGAACGTACGCCGCTGAACGCCCCAATCATCGGTGCACCCAACAGATAAAGATCACCAATGGCGTCGAGGATCTTGTGTTTGACGAACTCGTCTTCTAGCCGAAGCCCTTCCTCGTTGAGGATCGAACAGTCATCGAGTACCACGGCATTGCTGAGGCTGCCGCCGCGTGCAAGGTTCATGCTCCTCAACCGTTCATAGTCGGAGAGAAACCCAAAGGTTCGTGCGCGCGCAATTTCACGCACATAGGTCGTCGGCGAAAACTCCACCTGCGCAGCCGCAGTGTGGTCCTTGAGTACAGGATGGTCATAGACCAGTTTGTAGTTGAGTCGAAACCCTTCGTAGGGCGATAGAGTTGCAGCCGCATCGCCTTCTAAAACACTCACGGTTTGCAATATGCGAATAAATCGGCGCGGTGCCTTCTGTTCCGTCAAACCCGCAGACTGCAACAAGAATACGAACGGGCTGGAGCTGCCATCCATGATTGGCAACTCCGGTGCATTCACTTCGACTCGAAGGTTGTCGATGGCAAGTCCGGCCAGTGCGGACAGGAGGTGCTCAACAGTGGCGATGCTCACCGTGTCATTCACCAACGTTGTCGCCAACTGAGTATCACCCACGCTCAGAACACTCGCCTTGATCTCAACTTCCGGGTGGAGATCCGTGCGTACGAAGACGATGCCGGAATCCGCTTCGGCAGGCCGAAGCGTCATCACCACGCGTTCTCCGCTGTGCAATCCAACCCCTGCGGCGTGAATCGGATTCTTGAGCGTCTTCTGGAGGATTAGTGATGTCATTCGAAGTCAGGCACGTGTGCGATGGCTTTGGAGCCGTCCTGATTCATATTGGACGGCGCGCTACTCGAAAAGTGGGCGCGCATGTTAACAGCAAGGAATCGAGGCGAGTGCGCACTTTTTCGTCGAACCAACAGATGATATCCGTTTGCCTTGTCCAAGAGCTTCGACATCTCGCCCCGCATTGGGAAAAAGGGACGGAGAGTGGCAGACAATCTCCGTCCTATGGCAGACACTCTTTACTGCGGGTTCAGTTTGCCTGCCGCCGCAGAAATGCCGGTACGTTCAAGTAGTCGAGGTCGTCCTGATTGAGCTCACCGCTCGCCGACTTGTCACGCTGGCTCGAAGGCACGCGGCTGCTGCGTTGATACGCCGGCTGACGGTCCAGTTGGTTGTAGTCGGTGGTGTGTTGCGCAGCAACTCGCCGCGAACCCGCGGTCGTGTTGTCGACAACAACACTCGCCGCTGCCCTGGGTTCTCCAAGGCCGGTGGCCACCACGGTGACTTTGATCTCATCACCGATTTCAGGATCGATAGACGTGCCCACCACTACGGTCGCGTTGTCGGACGCGAACTCGTCGATGATGTTCCCCACCTGCGTGAATTCACCGATGTTGAGATCAGGGCCCGCGGTGATGTTGACAAGGATGCCACGCGCGCCGTGCAGATTGATGTCATCCAGCAGCGGGCTCCGAATCGCATTTTCAGCGGCGTCTCGCGCCCGGTTGTCACCCTTGGCTCGCCCTGTACCCATCATCGCAAGCCCCATTTCTCGCATGACAGTGCGAACGTCCGCAAAGTCCACGTTGATGATACCTGGCCGAATAATGAGGTCCGCAATGCCCTGCACTGCACCTTGAAGCACATCGTTAGCCTTGCCGAACGCATCCAGCATGGTCGTTCGCTCACCCAATACCGACAGAAGACGCTCGTTGGGAATCGTGATCAGTGAATCGACGATCGCCGCGAGTTCCTGTACACCCCGGTCTGCTGCCTTGTCACGACGCTCGAATCGGAATGGCCTGGTCACGACGGCAACCGTGAGGATGCCGAGGTCCTTGGCAATCTGGGCGAACACCGGCGCTGCGCCGGTTCCGGTACCACCGCCCATTCCGGCGGTGATGAACACCATGTCAGCGCCGGTAAGCACCTCGATGATTCTGTCCCGGTCTTCGTGAGCGGCTTGCCGGCCAACCTCAGGGTTAGCGCCTGCACCAAGCCCCTTCGTAATGGACGCGCCAATGTGCAGCGTCGTTTTCGCGTCAAGATTACGAAGTGCCTGCGCGTCCGTATTCGCGGCGATGAACTCCACTCCTTCGACGTTGCGATCGATCATGTGTCGGACGGCATTGCCACCGCCACCACCGACGCCGACCACCTTGATCACTGCGTTTTTCGTATCAGGATCGACTATTTCAAACATTCAGATCTCCTGCCTAAAAGTTTTCCCCGAACCACTTCTTAAACCTGCCTAATGTCCCCCCGATGCGTTTCATCTGGCGTCCAGCCATCTCTTCTTCTCGTTCCTTCCCGTACAACAGAAGACCTACGCCAGTGGCGTAGATCGGATTCCGTACGATGTCCTTCAGACCTTGCACATGCCGAGGCAACCCCAGACTTACCGGCATGTGAAAAATTTCTTCGGCGAGCTCAACCACGCCTTCCATTTTGGAAGCGCCACCAGTCAGCACAATTCCAGCCGCCAGCAGGTCTTCGTAGCCGCTCCGCCTGAGCTCACTCTGAATGAGGCCAAACAACTCGTCGTAACGTGGCTCGACCACTTCCGCGAGCGCCTGTCTTGACAGTTCCTTCGAGGGGCGATCGCCAACGCCCGGAACCTTGATCATTTCGTCAGGTCCAGCAAGTTGCGCGAGCGCACACGCATACTTCATCTTGACCTCCTCAGCGCTCTGCGTGGGCGTACGCAGCGCCATGGCGATGTCATTGGTCACCTGGCCTCCCGCGATCGGAATCACCGCCGTATGACGAATGGCACCACCCGTGAAAACGGCGATATCTGTCGTGCCACCACCAATGTCCACCAGGCATACACCCAGATCCCGTTCATCGTCAGAGAGCACTGCGTAACTCGAAGCAAGCTGTTCGAGCACGATGTCGTTAACCGCCAAACCACATCGTTCGATGCATTTCTCGATGTTCTGCGATGCATTGGTTGCACAGGTCACCATGTGCACCTTGGCTTCGAGGCGTACACCCGACATTCCTAGCGGTTCGCGTACACCTTCCTGGTTATCGATCACATATTCTTGAGCAATCACGTGAAGAATGCGCTGATCAGCGGGAATGGCCATCGCCTGAGCCGCATCGATCACACGATCAACATCCTGCTGATTTACTTCTTTCTCGCGCACCGCCACGTTGCCGTGCGAATTGATGCTGCGAATGTGGCTCCCGGCGATTCCGGCATAGACGGAGGTGATTCGACCACCCGCCATGAGTTCAGCTTCTTCAACTGCACGCTGAATACTCTGTACGGTGGATTCGATGTTGACTACCACACCCTTCTTGATGCCATGCGATGGATGAGAACCGATGCCGACGATCTCAATCTGACCATCCGGGCCCAATTCACCGACGATCGCCGCAACTTTATTGGTGCCGATATCCAAAGCAACGATGCGATGGCTGCCTGCGTCTGACCGTGATTTCAGAGATTTCGCCATATCAGTGATTCACCAGCGCAGAATTTACGAGATCGCTTCCAGCCAACATCTCGTTAAAGCGAATGGCGACGCCATTCGGATAACGTGTGTCGACATACGCAATCCCACCACTGTGCGATACCCTCGAATCGCGCCACGCAGCAATGAAGCGGCGCATGCGCTCAACGACTTGATTCGCGCCAAGATTGACCGTCATGCCGTCGGCGTAGCGCGGCTGCCACTCACCGATTCGATTCTGCCGAAGCTCCGTGAGCATCAACGACTCCGCGGATGAGATTTCCTGCAGGAGCCCATACATCTCCACCGCCTCACGAGGCGACGCCATTGCGCACTCGAGGAGCGGCAACCCAATTGTGGGTACCTGGGAGGACACGACCGCGCCCGTCGACGTGAGGTACCGATCACCATTCCAACGCGCAATGAGCGTCGATCGAGTCACATCAACTTCCAACTTGTCTGGCCAGATCCGTCGCACGCTCACTGACCGAGGCCAAGTCAGCGCCAAGAGCGTGTCCACCACTTCGTCGATGTCGACCGACAGGATTCCGCCGTCAATCGCCGTATGTACTGCTGCGGACACTGCAGCGCTTTCCTCACGCGTGAGTTCGCTGACGACCTCAACCGTTTCGATACGCCGATCCAGTGCGATCCAACAAAGCCATACCAACACCGCCGGCAGTGCCACGACACTGATCGAGACCAGTCGCCGCCATTCAGACGCCATAACCTTCCCCTACCAGTTCCCTCGAGACCTGGCTGACATTGCCTGCACCTTGGACGATGACGACATCGTCTGCTCGAACGATGTTGTCGAGTATTTCGACTGCCTCGGCCGCAGACACCGCAAACACCGGATCAACGGCACCACGTGCCCGCAAACCCTGGCACAGTGCTCGTCCGTCAGCGCCGGGAATCGGTTCTTCTCCCGCGGAATAAACATCGATCACGATGAGGGCATCGACCTGTGAAAGCACACGAACAAACTCATCAAAGAGATCACGCGTTCGTGAATAACGATGCGGTTGAAAAATCATGACCAGACGCCGCGTAGGCCAGACCTTGCGGGCAGTCGACAACACCGCATCGACCTCGGTGGGGTGATGGCCGTAGTCGTCCACAGCAAGGATGGAAGCGCCGCCGGGTGTACGTACTTCGAAGGTCTGAAAACGGCGACCAACACCGGCAAAGTTGCGTAATCCTTCAACGATCGCCGAGTCTTCCAACCCTTCATCAGTGGCAATCGCAATCGCAGCAGTAGCGTTGCGGACGTTGTGTTCACCAGGAATCGCGAGATCAACCTCAAGGGTCTCGCGCGCGGGCCGCGCCACTTTGAACTTCCAGCGCATGCCCTCCATGTGCACACCAAAGGCTCGGAAGTCAGCATCTTCACTGAAACCATAAGTGAGCAATGGGCGCGAAATACGCTCAAGCACGCCACGGAGTTCGGGATCGTCGATACATACGGCTGCGGTGCCGTAGAACGGGAGTCGATGGGCAAAGGAAATAAAGGTGTCTTTGAGTCGACCAAAATCGTGTCCGTACGTGGACATGTGATCACGATCGATGTTGGTGATCACCGCCGACATCGGCTGCAAATGGAGAAAAGATGCGTCGCTCTCATCCGCCTCGGCGATCAAGTAGCGACCTACACCCATACTTGCGTGCGTCCCAGCACTGTTGAGTCGACCACCGATCACAAAGGTGGGGTCGAGTCCCGCCGCCTGAAAAATGCTCGTGATAAGGCTCGTTGTGGTGGTCTTGCCATGAGTACCAGCGATGGCGATACCGTGACGGTAACGCATCAGCTCGCCCAACATCTGGGCGCGTGGAATCACCGGAATCCGGCTGGCATGAGCTTGGATCACCTCTGGGTTATCGGGCGTTACAGCACTGGAAGTCACCACGACATCAGCATTACCGACATGGTCACTGGCATGCCCGACAAAAATCTGAGCCCCAAGCTGTTGCAAGCGAAGGGTATTGGCACCCGCATGAAGATCCGATCCACTTACCAAATAGCCTTGGTTGAGCAGTACCTCGGCGATTCCGCACATGCCCGCTCCACCGACACCAACGAAGTGCATTCGTCGCACTCGGCCCATTTCCGGTACTTCATAGTGCACGACATCACGCATGGTGAGACCGCCGCGCGTGTGATCTGCGAACGTTCTCAGCGGCGGCTTCGAGATCGGCACGCAGGACCAAAGCAAAAAGTGCGCAAGAAACGATCAGACTGTTACCGCCTGAACTGATGAAAGGCAGCGTAAGTCCCTTGGTTGGCAAGGCACCAGTACAAACTCCTACGTTGACCAGGAATTGCAAAGCAAACAGGAGTCCAATGCCGTAGCAGAGATAACCGGCGAAGCGCCGCTGATGACGCAGATGGTTGCGCGCCCTCGCCCAGATGCCGCACACCAACATGACAAACAGCGCCATCAGCGCGAACACACCGATCACGCCAAGCTCTTCAACGACGATAGCGATGATGAAATCGTTGTGTGCTTCAGGGAGATAATAAAGTTTCTGCACGCTCTCGCCGAAGCCGACACCGGTTAACTCACCTCGTCCGAATGCAATGAGCGACTGCACGAGTTGGTATCCGTTTCCCGTGGCATCCTGCCAGGGATCAAGAAAACCGGTGACCCTGCGCATCCGTTCGGCATCCATATAAACCAGCAATGCCCCGAGCACACCACAGGTCACGACCAACAAGAGGAAGTGACGCAACCGCGCTCCGCCGATGAACAAAACCCCACCCACGGCGGCAGCGAGTACGACAGCCCCACCAAAATCGGGCTCGATCACCAACAAGCCGCAGACAAGACCCACGAGCAATACCGGCTTGATCAAAATGAACGTTCGATCACCCAGCAAGTGCCCGAAGCGCTCCATGTATCCAGCGAGGTATAGGAAAACCAGTGGTTTGGCGACTTCGCTCGCCTGAATCGAAAATGAGCTGATACGAATCCAGCGTCGCGCGCCTTTCGCTTCATCACCCACGCCCGGTATCAAGACCATCACACACACAATAATAGCCACCCAGACCGCAAGGCGATGAAAGCGGCGGATGAAGTCGAGCGGCAATGCCATCACTGCGATCATTGCCATCAACGACAGAAACAGAAAGAGCAGGTGTCGGCTGAGTAGACCAGGTGCTGTTGCCACACTAGAAGACGCCACCATGCAGACACCCAGTGTCAACAGCGTGAGCCAAGCGAGAAACATCCAGCTGGCTACCGGGCGCACCTCGCTGGATGAAAACTGAAGCGGGAGTGGTAGCGTCAGGCTCATGCCGGCAATGTCTCCACTTCGGCGACGAATCGTCGTCCGCGCTCGCCATAGTTAGCGAACATATCAAGGCTTGCACACGCAGGCGCCAGCAAAACACAGTCGCCAGATATCGCGATCTTCGCTGCATCCTGCACTGCGGTTTCCAGATCATCAGCGTGTCGGGTTGCGACGTGGCCGTTGACCACCTTGTCAATGCGGGAGGCGTCGCGTCCGTAAAGGATCACGCCACGGAGCATCGGCACCAATCCAACCAGCGGGGAAAAGTCCGCCCCTTTGCCATCACCCCCTGCAAGCAACACGATCCTTCCACTCTTCCCGAGTGTGGGTGCCAGGCCATTCACTGCAGCGATGGTCGCGCCAACGTTTGTCGCCTTGCTGTCGTTGTACCAACGTACCCCGCGTCGCTCCCTAACAAACTCACAACGGTGCGGCAGCGCTTTCAGGGTGCTCGCGGTATGGTGTAGCGCTTCCGCTGGAAGAGAGACATCGTCGAGAACCGCACACGCTGACAGGAAGTTCTCCTGGTTGTGCAGCCCAGGCAAGGTCAGCGACCGCACCGGGATGCATCGCGCGTCACCCCGGACAAACCAGGTCTCACGCTGGTCGCGACGGATTCCCCAAGATCCTGCAGAAGGCGCATCCAAACCAAAACTAGTGACACGACCGGATACACAGCCCACCGGACGAGTCAGCGGGTCTTCTCGATTAAACACGACCACCGCGCTGCGCTTGAACAAACGTCTCTTGGTTGCGGCATAGGTGTCCATAGAACCGTGACGGTCGATGTGATCTTCCGTTACGTTGAGCACGACCGCACCTGCGAGCGGGCGAATATCCAGTCGTTCAATCTGAAAGCTTGAGAGCTCAAGAACGTAGTAGTCGACCTCAGTGCTGAGGAGGTCGAGCGCCGCATCACCGATATTGCCGCCCACGGCAACTCGATATCCCGCAGCCTTGAGCAGATCTCCGGTCATCGCCGTCGCCGTACTCTTGCCGTTAGTACCCGTGATCGCGAAGACGGGAGCACGGGCTGCGTCAAAAAACAGGTCGATGTCGCTACTCAAGCGAATGTCATAACGACGCGCAGCAAGGACTAGCGAATCATTGAGTGCAACGCCCGGGCTAACTACGACTCGATCGACCCCGCGGAAATCCCAAGTTTTTACGCCTATGTGCGCGGAGAGCGCGGGATGCGCAGGCAATCCAGAGATCAGTGCAGGATTGTTCCGTGTATCCAAAACCATTAGTTCGTCATTCTGAAGGTGACGAATACAGGACTGCCCCGTCAAACCCATACCGATGATTGTCGTGCGCAGTTTTGTCATGCCGCTCAGCCCCTCGCCTTTTGTCGAAGCAGCTCAGCGACCAAGGCCCGGTCACTGAAGGGGATCCGTCCTGTAGCAAGTTCCTGGTACTCCTCGTGACCTTTTCCAGCAATCAGGACAACGTCATCTTTGCTACAACACGTGATTGCACGCGTAATCGCGTCAGCTCGGTCAATGCACTCATAGACGCAGGACCTACCTGCCAATCCAGCGCGCATCTCAGCAAGAATCGTTTCCGGATCTTCGCTGCGCGGGTTGTCAGATGTGAGCCAGATCACGTCGGCGAGTGATTCCGCAACGGACGCCATCAGCGGTCGCTTACCTCGGTCCCTGTCCCCGCCACAACCCACCAAACAGACAAGCTCACCGCGGCAGTGAGGGCGAAGCGCAGACAACACCACCTTGAGGGCATCCGGCGTATGCGCGTAATCAACAACCACCATTGGTCCTTCAGGCATTCGATAGATCTGCATCCGACCAGGCACTGCGGGCATTCGGCGCTGCGCATCAACCAATGCCTCAAAGTCGAGACCGAGCGCACAGAGTGTCGTGAGGGCTGCGGCCGCGTTTGATACCGAAAACTCGCCCACGAGCGGCAGTACGAAAGCGGCTTGGCCCCAGGGACTGGTCCAACGACCACGAATGCCTTCAGGCGTCGACCTCAGATCGGTAAAGCTCACATCACCTTTGCGTCCAAAGGTCGTAATCGGGAGTGCTGATCGCAGATCTCCTGCGAGCCCCTGACCGAAAGGATCATCGACGTTGATCACTCCCATTCCTATTGAAGGCAACTCAAACAGACGTCGCTTTGCGTCGCCGTAAGCCTCCATGGTTCGGTGATAGTCGAGATGATCGCGCGTCAGGTTGGTGAACACGCCCACAGCGAAGGCGACATCATCAACACGTGCCTGATCGAGTGCATGTGAGCTTGTCTCCATCGCCGCCCAACGAACTCCGTTATCCGCGAGACACGCGAGGCGATCCTGATTGACGATCGCACTTGCAGTCGTCGAATCCGTGGTCTGCAAGTGCGTGACACGTCCCCAGCCGATCGTACCGAGATATGCGGCTGCCTGGCCGAGCTGTTCCAACAGGTTGGCGATAAACCAGGCTACAGACGTTTTGCCGTTGGTGCCTGTCACACCTACACACTTGATTCTCCGACTGGGCTCACCGTGAAACGCTGCTGCAAAACGCCCACGAAGCGCAGCGAGACCGGGAACAACGAGACAAGGAACATCCTTCTCGCCCGCCCCTTCAACGGGTTGTTCACAGAGAATCGAACTCGCGCCCTTGTGAATAGCTTCATCAACATAGGCGTGACCATCGGATTGCAACCCACGCACCGCGCAGAAGACAAATCCCGGCTGCACTCGACGTGAATCATCGGTGATACCAAGCACGTTCACGTCCGGGACGTGGTTTACAACTTGTGCGGCGAGCAGGTCGCTGAGCTTCATGTGGAGCTCCGGTCTGCTGGAATCACGACCGACTCCGCGGTCATCGGAGCAGGCGCATCACCCGGAATTCCAAGCAGTCGCAAGCTCCGTTCTGCAATTCGTGAAAACACCGGCGCTGCAACCACCCCACCACCCGACAAGCCGCGGCTCGGCCCCCAGATCACCACCACTGTCACGAGCTGAGGATCTGTCAACGGCGCGACCCCAGCGAACAAAGCGACATGCTTTTTGTCGTCGTATTTCCCATTGGTTAAAACTCGCGCGGTACCCGTTTTACCTGCGATCCGATATCCAGGCACTGCGGCAGCATGGGCTGTACCTCCTGCTTCGGTGACAGATTCGAGCATCTCAAGCACAGTTCGCGTGTGCACCGCATCGAACACCTGTTCGCCCGCTGCTGAACCCTCGGAACGAACGATACTGACGGGTGGTTTGTTTCCAGACCGAGCCAGCGTCAAATAGGCGCGCGCCAACTGCAACGCCGACAGATTGAACGCGTAACCGTAAGCGAAGTTGATCCTAACGAGATCACTACGTAGCCCTTCGGGCGAGATCAGACCGGCATATTCACGCGGCAAACCACTTCCGACCGGCTCTCCGACACCCGCTCGAACCAAGGTCCGATAGACAGCATCACGCTCAAGATCGAGTGCAAGCTTGATAATGCCTACCTGGCTCGACTTCGCGAGAACTCCGCGAAGTGTCAAATCACCATAGTTACGCGGGTCTTTGACCGTTTTGCCTCGAACCGTGATATAGCCTGGAGCGGTATGAAACATGGACTCTGGCGTATATCGGCCCGTCTCCATGCCGGCGATCGCCGTAAACACCTTGGCGGTAGAGCCGGGCTCGATGCGGTCGGTTATCGCAATGTTTCGAACCCCTGCTGCACCTGCCGGAATTCCGCCGTTCGGGTTGTAGGACGGTTGATTGACCAGGGCAAGGATATCGCCGCTGCGTACATCCAGGATAATCGCGGTGCCGGCTTCTGCTTTGTGTCCTACCACAGCCGCTTTGAGCTCACGATAAGCGATGTACTGCAACCGCAGGTCCACGGCGAGTGTCAGATCTCTACCTTCTTTAGGCGCTGAGATGTACTGAAGTTCACGCACGTTTTCACCACGCGCATTACGAAGCACCAGTTTCTTTCCGTGAGACGCACGCAGATGATCATCGAACGAGCTTTCAACACCTTCACGACCCACTTCTTCGGATGATTCTTCGACGAAGCCCGCTGCACCAACGACATGCGCTGCAACTTCACCGGCAGGGTAATAACGGCGATACAGTGTGGAGAAATTCACCCCTTCGATCTTGGCAGTCTTAATGGACTGCATCTCATCCCAGCTCACCCGACGCTTGAGCAGAACATACTTCCGCTTTTGATCTTCGAAGCGCGACGCAAGATCAGAGACTTCCATACCCAGAAGTGAAGCAAGCTCTGGCCAGCGCTGCCGGGGCGGAATCTTCATGCTGGGATCGACGAACACGTTGTATGCCGGTGTACTGACCGCCAAGGGTTCGCCCCAGCGATCCCTGATAACACCACGTTGTGCTGAAATTTCTTCGGTACGAACCGATCGGTTATCACCCTGTCGACGCAGGAATTCCGGATCGGAGTACGACAACGCAAAGGACAGGGAAATCACGTGCCAACCAAGCCAACCCGTTGTCGCAAGAAACATCACCACGACGGCGTAGTGACGCCAGTTCATGGTTCAAGCCTCAACGCTGCGTGTGGGAACTTCATGCCCAATTGTTCCGTCGCAACTTGCTCAACTTCCGGCAACGCGGCACGTGCACTTCGTTCCAACAAAAGGCGCGATCGCTCTTTCATCTGCTCGTCGTGGGCAGTAATTGCCGCCTGAAGCTCACTGTGCAGCGAGCGGACTTCATGAGTGGCGTCGACAACCAGGATTGCCGAAGCCATCACTCCAGCTGCCAAGAGCATCCAGATACCAATACGAGCAAGATCGCTCATGGAAGGCGCTCCAGAACTCTGAGCCGGGCACTTCTTGCCCTCGGATTTGCGGTTGTCTCAACGGGTTCAGGTGTCGCTGGTTTCCCTAACAGTCGCGCCAGGGGGCGGTGTGCATCAGCACGCACAGGTAGATGTCGAGGAAGGTCAGGCGACGTAGACAAGCTACGAAACGTGTGCTTCACGATGCGATCTTCGAGCGACTGAAAGCTGATGACGACAAGACGTCCTTTCGCTGCGAGCCCATCGAAGAGTCGCGGCAACGTCCGCTCGAGCATGCCAAGTTCATCGTTGATCTTGATGCGTATCGCCTGGAAGGTACGGGTCGCTTCGTGTCGCCCACCTGAACGGGCAGACCGGGCCTCCCTCACTGCGTCCACCAAATCGGAGGTTCGTTCGAGCGGACGGCGGACACAAATACTCTTGGCGATCTTTCGCGCCATCGGCTCCTCGCCGTATTCAAAGAGCACCTTCGCGATATCCCACTCTTCAGCCGTGTTGAGCCATTCGGCGGCGCTTAGACCCGCCTCCGGGTTCATCCGCATGTCGAGCGGACCGTCGTGCTGAAAACTGAAGCCTCGGCTCGAGTCGTCAAGCTGTGGCGAGGACACGCCAAGATCTAGCAACACACCGTGCCAGGAATCGATACCCATCTCGCGAAGTGCAATCAGCGCTTCCTCCCAGGAGCCATGCAGCACCGTGACTCTTGAGTCCTGCAAGGCAACCATGGCCGCCTCTTTAATGGCGGCAGGATCACGATCGATGACCACCAGCCGATCAACAGAGGCAATACGTTGGAGAATCGCCCGACTGTGTCCTCCTCGCCCAAACGTCCCATCAACGAAAACCCGCCCCGCTGGAACATCAATACTTAGCAAAGCGTCCACAGCAGCATCGAGCAACACCGGCGCATGCCGTCCGACCGAGTCCGCTGACGGATTAGACGCGGACATCAAGGACTGCCTCACTTGCCTGGCTCAATGCTTCTCGATTGTTCGTCAGCCAGAATTCCCGCTGAGTACGCCAGTGGCTCTCAGACCAGATTTCGAATTTGTTGCTCTGGCCAACGATCACAGCAGCCTTGTCTTGGTCGATATTCAGGCCGGCGTGCTCCCGGAGCATTGGCGGAAGAAGAATCCTGCCGTTGCTGTCAACCTGAAGGTCGGTGGCATGCCCAATCAGAAGTCTTTGCAAAACACGTGTCGTCTCGCGAAGGTTGGCAAGCTCGTTAAAACGCGCCTGCACAATGTCCCATTCAGCCAGCGGGTAAAGGAGAAGGCACTTTTCCTGAGTATCAATCGTAACGATCACATCGACCCCGGAAACCTGTGCGAGCGTTTCGCGGACACGAACTGGCAGCCCAAGGCGGCCCTTGCCATCTAGTGTCGAAGTGTGAATTCCACGAAACATGGTTTGTCATCTGCACCGGACGCCCCTTGAGGGAGTCGTAGCCCCCACCGCCCAGCACTTCTACCCACAAAAATGCACAGGGCCCACTATAGCCCTGGCAGACAGGAAATCAAAGCCAGCATTGAACTAACTCGCGGAATTTCAAGGATTTTCCACAGCGCTAGGTGTCCAATGACGGATCGGTATATAAAACGAGAGGGTAATATCGATTTCTAGAAACTAGGTTAGATTTAAGAACATCTAGATCTAAAAAAGTTGACTATTTATGCGAAAAAGGAACGAAGAGTCGGCCGATAAGCCGGGTTCTGTCTGCTGATTTTCACCAGGAGGCAGTCATTCATCTCGAAGTACCGTCACCGGTACCCTCCAGCGACCTACCCGGATTCGACGCGGACCACGTCATTGAATCCCTATTTGGTCTTGCTCCAGACGGGGTTTACCTTGCCGCAGTCCGTTACCGTCTGCGCGGTGCGCT
>SYFY01000110.1 GCA_005799745.1 Gammaproteobacteria bacterium | reverse complement strand
GATCAACAACGCCGGTGGTCCACCGCCCGGCGATTTCCGTACGTGGACGCGCGACACCTGGCTCGCGGCACTCGATGCCAACATGCTGGCACCCATCGAACTCATCAAGGCGACGATCGACCCGATGCTCGCGCGAGGATTTGGCCGGATTGTCAACATCACCAGCCACATGGTGAAAGAACCGGTGGCGTTCCTCGGCCTTTCCAATGGCGCACGTGCAGGCCTTACGGGTTTTGTGGGGGGTCTCGCCCGTGACGTGGTGGGAGGTGGTGTCACCATCAACAATGTCCTGCCTGGACAGTTTGATACGGATCGCCTGCGATCCAACCATGAGAAGTTCGCGGCGATGATGAAGCGTGATCTCACGAGCCACCGCGAAGCCACCCGTAACGCCATCCCCGCAAAACGGTTTGGAACCGCGGACGAATTCGGAGCGATCTGCGCCTTTCTATGCAGCGCTCACGCCGGTTTCGTGACCGGCCAGAACATCCTCGCTGATGGCGGCCAGTACCGGGGTCTCATGTAAAGCTGCGGGAATCCGCGTCTGCGCCATCCGGGGAATCTTGTTAACCTCTGCCTGAACGATCTGGAGCACTGCAATGGGTTCGAAAATAAAGGCTGACTACGATGTCATCTCTGTCGGCGCAGGCTTTGCGGGCCTCGCCCTGATTCACTATGTGCGTGAGGCAGGGTTGTCCATCCGCATTTTTGACAAGGCTTCCGACATCGGCGGCACATGGACATGGAACCGCTATCCCGGCGCGGCAAGCGACAGCGAGTGTTTTTATTACTGCCTGACGTTCTCGAAAGAACTTCTGCAGGACTGGTCCTGGACGGTGCGTTATCCCGGCCAACCCGAGAACCTGCGTTACATGCACTTCGTGGCTGACCGTTGCAACATGTGGCCGCACATCCAGCTGAACACGGCAATCGCGAATGCGGATTTCCAGGAAAAGACCGGTCTCTGGAAGATCCGCACAGCAGCAGGTGAAGAATTTACCTGTCGCTATTTCATCAGCGCCATGGGCATGATTTCCGAGCCTGTGATCCCGAACTTCAAGGGGCTGGGCACGTTCAAGGGTCCCTGCTTCCATTCCGCGCGTTGGCCGGAAGACCTCGATTACACCGGCAAGCGGGTGGGGATCATCGGGAGTGGGGCGACCACGGTACAGATGTTGCCGGTGATGGCGAAGACTGCTGCCCAGGTGACGGTCTTCCAGCGCACCGCTAACTTCATCATGCCCGCCGTGCAAAAGCCGATGACGCCGGAGTGGGAAAAGGAGATCAAGGCGAACTACGACAAGATCATCAACACCTGTCGCAATCATGTCTTTGGTATGTGCTTCAACAGTCCCGTTGGCCGCACCATCGAAGGCACACCGCCGGCAGAAGTCGAGCGCATCCTCGAAGAGAACTGGAAACGTGGCAGTTTCAGCTTCGTGTTCGAAACGTTTGATGACTTGTTAACCAATAACGAATCCAACCGCATCGTGGGTGAATTCGTCGTTCGCAAGATGCTTGAAAAAGTGAAGGACCCGGACGTGCGCGAGATGCTCACACCGAAGGGTTATCCCTTCTTCGCCAAGCGGCCACCACTCGATCACAACTTCCACGAGTCGTTTAATCGCGACAACGTGAAGCTGGTGGATATCGGCCATCGTGAGCCCTTGGTCGAGATTACCGAGACCGGGGTTCGCACGACCAAGCAGCTCTATGAATTCGACATCATCGTGCTCGCCACGGGTTTCCAGGCGTACACCGGGGCTCAGGAAGCACTGCCGATCCGTGGTCGCAACGGACTGCTGCTCAAAGACAAGTGGAAAGACGTCTCGAGCTCGATCATGGGTGTCTTTGTGGCCGAGTTCCCTAACCTCTTCATGATCACAGGCCCACAAGCGCCGTTTGCCAACCTGCCGACGTCCATCGAACAGAACGCCATGTACGTGGTGGACTGCATCAAGAAGATGGAGAAAGAAGGCTACGACCTGTGTGAACCCAAGGTCGATGCAGAAGAAGCGTGGGTTGCTCACACCGCGGATATCCATCGTCAGACGTTGATGGCGCAGGGTGACAAGGTGAACTCCTGGATGATGGGCGCGAACCTCAATGACCGCAAACCGCGAGTACTCATCTACTTCGGTGGGGCAAACGTCTACTACGACAAGCTGCGTGATTCGGCGAATGCCGGATTCCCGGAGGTCGGGTTCGAGCGCATCGCTGGATAGCGGCAGAACACCTCGTGGCGACGTGGGTCAGTGCGATGAAGAAGAGAAGATTTGGCGTTGGGTTGTTAACACTTCTCTTCTGCCAATCGATGGGATCCATCGCTTACGCAGCGCCCTCTGCGGTTACGCCGATTGAGCCAGGCAAAGGCCGGGTGATGCTGGTGATTTCACCTCACGCCGACGACGCCACGCTTTTCATCGGCGGCACCGTAGCCGCCTGGTCCGATGCCGGTTGGCGCGTTGTTGTAGCACGGGTCACCGATGATCGTTGGGATTCGATCGGTATTGCTGAAGCAGAAACGGTTGAGCGGAGTGCCAGAGAGATGCGCGCTGCGCTAGGGATTCTTGGCGTGAAAGACGTCATCGACTTGGGGCTTCAAACCGACGTGTTGACGGACGGTGAGCGCCTCAAGATTCGTGAGCGCATGATCTGGTTGATCCGCACATGGAAGCCTTACGCGATCTCAACCATTGATCCGTATTCAGGCGTCGGTGAAGACAACCAGGACCATGTGGTGGTGGCGCAGGCAGTTGCTGAAGCGCTATGGACGTCCATGTTCGATAAGCATCATCCGGAACATTTGGCGCAAGGTCTGGAGCCCCACGGTGTCGTGGAGCGCTGGTATTTCGGAAGGCCGGTGCGTGAAGTGACGGATGCAGTCGATATCTCGCAGACACTGCAACGAAAGGTGAAAGCGTCTCTCGCTCACGAAACACCCCTTCGTAATATTGTTAATCAGTTGCGTTTGCAGGCGCGTACCGCCGGTTATCGCCTTGCCTCGCTTGAGGCCGCGCAGACTGGTGATCTCACGTCACTGGTTGAGAGTTTTATTTGTGAACCCGCGCGTGCGAAAGGGCAACGGTATGGTGTTGGTGCGGTTGAAGAGTTTCGGGTGAGTCGATTTGATCTTCTCGAGACGCTGAAATCACACGGCGAACCTCTGCCGCGGAAGTAGGGTTGGTGTTGTCTCTGACTAAATCTGGGGAAATCGTGATGACAGGTTCGATCGATGTGCTGGTGGTAGGTGCCGGTTTTGCCGGGATGTATGCAGTACATCGGTTTCGCAATCTTGGTCTTAACGTGAAAGCGCTCGAAGCCGGTGACGATATTGGCGGCACGTGGTACTGGAATCGTTACCCCGGGGCGCGTTGTGATGTGCCTAGTCTTGAATACTCCTTTGGCTTTTCACCGGAGCTTGAACAAGAGTGGGACTGGCCAGAGGTCTTCTCGGCGCAAGCTGACATTCTGCGCTACGCCAACCATATCGCTGACCGTTTTGATCTGCGGCGAAACATGCAGTTCGACACCCGCGTGGCCTCCGTGGAATGGCAAGACGACACCCTTCAATGGAAGTTAACCAGCGAAGCGGGTGAAGTCTTCGAAGCGCCCTATTGTGTGATGGCAACAGGATGCCTTTCCGTTCCTATCAAGCCCGAAATTGCAGGTGCAGCTAGTTTCCGGGGCGAGGTTTATCACACCGGTTCCTGGCCGAAAGAACCGGTGAATCTGGAAGGTAAACGTGTCGGTATCATCGGCACCGGGTCTTCAGGCGTGCAGGCGATTCCTGAACTCGCGCGTCAATCAGGACATCTCACGGTCTTTCAACGCACGCCGGTGTACACCATTCCGGCCAATCGCAAACGCATGCGGGACGCAGTACAGCAGGAGTTTCGTGAACACTACCGGGAGATTCGTGCCCTGCAGCAGGTCAACGCTGGTGGTGTTTCGAACTTCAGGCCGCGCAAGAGTGTGCGACGAACGGAGGAAGCACCGCGTGTGCCGACGCGCCTTCTTGATCTGACACCGGAGCAACGACAACAGGTTTTGCAGGCACAGGGGCTCGGTGCGTTGCTCGCTTTCCGCGACGTAAACACCCACCCTGAAGCGAATGAAGTAGCCAACACGCTCTATCGCGAGACCGTTCGCAGGATGATCAAGGATCCCGCAACCGCAGAGCGGCTCCTGCCGAAGACCTACGGGCTCGGCTGCAAGAGGCAGGTGCTGGATCGCGATTACTACGAGACCTTTAACCGCGACGATGTAACGCTGATCGATCTGGTGGAAACACCTATCGATCAGATCACCGACACGGGTGTGCGAACAACGAGCGAGCGCTACGAACTCGATGTGCTGATCTATGCCACAGGTTTCGATGCGATGACCGGGGCGCTTCTGCGCGCCAACATTCGTGGTCGCGACGGCGTCGAGCTCAAACAGAAGTGGGCCGATGGCCCCGTGGCTTACCTCGGTTTGCAGATGTCAGGTTTCCCCAATCTCTTTACCGTGACGGGCCCCGGCAGCCCTTCAGTGCTCTGCAACATGCTCGTGGCCATCGAGCAACATGTGAACTGGATTGGTGATTGCGTCACGCACCTTCAGGCCACTAACCAACGCACCATCGAACCGTTGCCGGGCTCAGAGCAAAGCTGGATAGAACACGTGAACAGCGTCGCCGACGGCACGATGTACACCGCGCCGACCTGCAATTCGTGGTACCTCGGCGCTAACGTGCCCGGTAAGCCGCGTATCTTCATGCCTTATGTCGGTGGATTTCCACGTTATCGGGAACGGTGTGAGATGGAGGCAAGCAATGGTTATCCCGGGTTTCGTGTAGCGAAAGACTAAAGGAAGGTCTGATTATTCAGACCTTCCTGTGTGGTGCAGGGATGCACCGCCATTTTTCATGCGTTTGGCGCGGGCTTCGCACGCGCCAAACGCAGGGAAAATGCGAGGCACCCTCAGTGTGCCGACCTGATTGATTCGCAGGAGCGAATTGATCAGAATTACCTAAACGCTTCTACAACAATTCAATCACCGCGCTCCCAGGAGACGTGATCTCTCCTGCGGCATTCTTGACGAACAGTTCTACGGTCACTTGCCTTGATGCCTGATTGATTGATGTGATCTTCCCGCCCGACACGAGCGTTTCACCGAGATGGGTCGCTTTTCGATTGCTATAACTGAATCGCACCATCCCACCCGCATCACCCACCCAGTTCGTCACACATTGTGCAAGCCAATCGCCTTGCAATGGACCGTCGATGACGATGCCGGGATGTTTTTCTATTAGCGTCGTGTAGGTTTCGTCGTAGTTAATGCGATGCGGATTCCAAACGGACGCGTTGTACATGAAGAGGGTGACGCTGGTCGGTGTGTGGTTGTGCTCGGGTAGTGGGTCACTCACGTGCAGGTCAGAGAGTTGCATGTTCACCTCGCAATGGCCGTCTGGATTTCTTCGAGCACAGTTTCACCGTCTGCATTGGTTACGCGCAGCGACTGCACTGTGAAGATCAAAGGACCTTGGCTGCCTTGTTTTTCAAAGATGTCGACGATGCGCTGTACACCGGTCAATCGATCTCCAGGCTTGATGGGGCACAGCAAGATCAACTCCGTGCCTCCGGCCATGACACGCTGCAAGGGCAACTTCGGTCCGCCACCACTTCCACGCGGCAAGCCATCATGGCGTATCTCGCTCACCTGCTTGAGTGAGCCGAACAGGTTGAAGATGAACATCGGTGGCGCTTCGCCACCGTTCAAATACTTCGGCAGTACCTGCTCGGTGGCGATGGCGTACTTGACGATGTCTCGCCGGCTGACTTCGACCTGCACGGGTGGCGCTTCGTGGCCAATCCAGGCTTTGTGTTCGTCGGTGAGCAGTGTGCTCATGTGGTGATCTCCATGGGTTCGTGGTCAGAGAAAGCGTGGCAGAACCTTCTCGGTAAACGAGACAAAGGACTCATGGCCAAGTGGTGTGCACATCAGGTATTTGAGTGGCAGCTGCTCTTCAAGGTGCTGCAGTTGATCGATGACAGCCTCAGGCGTTCCGCAGATCACCGTATCGTCGACGTACTGCTCCACCGGATCTCGCGATGATGCTGGTCGAGGCGCATTGCCAAGATAAGACCCAAACATGAATTGCGCGCTGCTGACTGCGAGCTCTCGTGCCTTGGCTTCGGTTTTAGCGAGTGCGATGTTGCGTACCATCGGAATGACACGACCAGCCATGGAGTAGCCGGCGGCTTGAAGTTCTTGCTGATAACGGGCGCGTTTCGTGGCGATCTCTCTGTGTGAGCTGTGGGGGTCCATGAGGATTGAATAGCCGTGTTGAGCAGACCAGACCATGGCGTCTTCAGAGCTCGAAGCGAGCCACACTGGAGGATGTCGAGATTGCAGGGGTTTAGGCAACACCTCGACGTCGTCGAAGTGACAGTGCTAACCGTGAAAGGTCAAACGCTCCTGTTTCCAGGCTTCGAGCACCACCTGCACGTGTTCACGAAACAGGGGGGTAACTGTCCTCGCGGGAAACCCCGAAGTTGAGGTATTCCGTTGCATCGAAACCACGTCCCGCACCGAAGTTCACTCGCCCTTCTGAAAGGACATCAAGAAGCGCGATCTCTTCAGCGAGGCGGAGCGGGTGATAAAACGGTGCCAGTGAAACAGCGGTGCCGATACGGAGTCGCTTGGTTCTCGCGGCGATGTGTGCACCCATCATGTGAATCGAGGGGCAAACGCTGTAGGTGCTGAAGTGGTATTCAGCGAGCCACACGGCGTCGTAACCGGCGTGTTCCATCACATCAATATGATCAAAGGCGCGCTGGTAAACCTCAGGCAGCGGAACGCGCCTTCCCGGCCAGCTGAAAAACTGCAGTACCCCGAACTGCATGACGCCTCCCCCTGAAACAGACGCTTATTTGTATCGTCAACCTTTATCGACTTTGCACGAAGGATGGCCAGAGCGGAAGCGATCAGTGATGATCTGGTTCTCTATCAATGGCGCTACTGGCGGAGCAAATCATGGGCAGACTCGACGGCAAGGTTGTCATCATCACGGGCGGCGCACGTGGTCAGGGCGCGGAAGAAGCGAGGCTCTTTACCGAAGAAGGTGCGACTGTGGTTATCACCGATGTGTTGGATGAAATCGGTATTGCCTGTGCATCGGGTATTCTACGATCCACCTACATTCATCTGGATGTCCGGTCGGAAAGTGAATGGGAAAGTGCGGTTGCCGCGGTGATCGCCAAACACGGTCGCGTTGATGTGCTTGTCAACAACGCGGGTGTGGACATGTCCAAACGGTTTGAACTCACCACACTTGAAGACTGGGAGCGGGTGGTCGCGATCAATCAGACGGGTGTGTTCCTCGGCATGCGAACGGTCGGTCGCGCCATGATTGCAGCGGGCACCGGAGGATCGATCATCAACATCTCCAGCGTTGCAGGTATGGAAGCAGTGAAAGGGCGCGCCGCCTACGGGAGCACCAAGTGGGCGGTGCGGGGCATCACCAAGATTGGTGCGCTCGAGTGGGGCGAACATGGCATCCGGGTGAACTCCGTCCATCCCGGGTTTATCGAGACGCCCATGACATCAGATCTCAAAGCGTTCAAGGATCCCGCGACACGTGCGCGTGCAGAACACATCGTGTCTCTGCGACGAATGGGTCAGCCCATCGATATCGCGTGGATGGCGTTGTTCCTGGCGAGTGATGAATCGTCCTACTGTACCGGGCAGGAGTTTGTGGTGGATGGAGGTGTGCACCACTGACAGTTGGGTTGTCGTCGATCAAATCGGTGACGCAGATGCCGCCAGCAATGCCGCGTGGTCGTCTATCGGTGGATAGATGACTTTCTGATTGATGAACACTTTTATTGGCTTGGCCTCTCGGCCGCTCTTCAACACGTCGCGTTGCCAGCCACGGGTGAGCACCGCGCCGTAGTCACCGAGATCAAGGCAAGTTTGGTAGTTCGGCTGTTGATATGTCAGCAGAGGTTGACCACACAAGTCTCGAGCGACGTTGGCCCCGGCGAACTTGCCCATCGTCATGGCGTGCTGACAGGACATGAGTGCGACGTGTTCGCCCTCTGCGTATGCGCAGGCGACGTCGCCGGTGGCGTACCAACCAGGTCGATCCGTGATGCGCAGGTGTGGGAATGCGACCGAGCGCGTCCAGCGGTACATCGATCGTTTGGGTGAGGCGATTGGCGCGTAGCCCGGAGGTGGCGATGGTGGTTTTGCCGCAATCGATGTACCACCTTCGAGCTCAATCCCGTCGTCGTTGATTCGGATCACTTGGGTTTTGAGCAGCACCTCAACACGTGCGTTCTGTAGGGCCTCTTCGATAACCGGTCGTGGACCAGGGCCAAGCTGTGGTCCAGCTACGGGTTCACGTTCGATCAGTACAACTCGAGCTGAATCGGCAACATCAGCCGAGGCGTGAACCCGAATTCGTTGCCGCAGTTCGCAGGCCAGTTCAATACCGGTGAAGCCTGCGCCGATGATTACGAAGGTCATCTGACCGGAATGAGGGGCTCGTTGAAGTGAGCGTATCGAACCGGGCGGCGGCTTCGAACGTATCAATATCGAAGGCGTGTTCCGCTGCGCCGGGTATGGGTAGTGACTGTTGTTCACTGCCTGCAGCAAGGACCAGGCGATCAAAATGAAGGGTGTGCCCAGCGCGAGTGGTAAGGATTTCCTGTTCTGCCGAGATGGTCGTTGCAGCGTCTACCAACAACTCGACGTCGAGAGGCTCTAGGAGTGAGGCTAGCGGCTATGGAGGTGTTCGCCGAAGGATTCGTACAGCCGCGGCCGAAGGGTCAGAAAGGGATCCCGGTTAATCACCGTAATGTGCGCAGGGACGCCTCCTTGTCTGAGTTCACGACGGGCGCTCACGGCGGCCCAGAAGCCGGCGAAGCCACCACCCACGACGACGATGTTTTGCATCGATAGATTTCCCAATGACTGATTGCCAGTTGAGACGATTGAAGTGGGGCAGTTGTGACAGAAACACACGTTATCGATTGCTGTCACGAAGCTTCGCCGATCCTCCCCGGTTCTCGACCCAACAGTTCTGCCAGGCGGTTGACGGCGGGCGCGTTGTCTCGCGTGAGTAGCTCCCAGTGCCCAAACGAGAACGGCGTGAAGTGAATGACGTCGCAGGCGTGAGCGATCAAGCGTGCGATCAGGCCGGGTATAGGGATACACAGCGCTCGTTGATCTGAATATTCGGTGCGTAGCCGCCGCACGTAATGTTCAAGATCGAAATTCTCTGGACCACCCAACTCGAATTCTCGGGACTCACCAAGACGTAGTTCATCGCCAGAAGCGAGGCACAGGCGAGTGAGTGCTTCACCGAGTTCCGTGACACGTAGCGCCGCAATCCGTCCTTTTACGTTGGCCGGTACGACGAAGACCGGCAGCCTCGCGACCGCGCGCAACCACCAGGCACCGAAACCACCTCGACCGTCCAGCAGCGAAGGCCTGACGATGATCCATTCTTTGCCGTGCTGACGTACTTCAGCCTTGCCGCAGAATATGGATGTCAGGAATCGGCTTCGTGCATCCGCGTGCAGTCCGAGAGCAGAGATGTGGATGAAGCGTTTTCCGGCCTGCGCGCAAGCCATTGCAAGCGCACGTGGTGCGAGACGATGCACATGCTCATAGGTCGCGGAGCCTACGGGTCGCAGAATGCCGACGCAGTTGAGAATCACGTCGACGTTCTTAATAAGTGAACGCCAGTGTTCCGGTTCGAGCAGTGTCTCTAAGCGGACTTCAACGACGGGATACTCTGCAGCGATTTTTGGCAGGGTGTGAAAGGTTCGCGGCGTCAGGAGTTTCTTCGGATTTCGACTGCCAATGATTACGCTTGCACCGACGTGCAACAGGGCTTCGACCGCGTGACGACCGATGAAGCCAGCACCACCAAGGACGAGCACCCTGACGATCTTTGTTGTTACTCCTACACGTTCATTCGCCTATTTGCCGCGAACGACCGGTTTCAATACAACGCACCTGCCGGCGGCGGTTCCCCGCCAAAGTGATGCAAACCCTAACCAGTGTAAATGTCGTCACGCAGGTTACAAACGTGGGTGATCGCAGTCTGTAAATCACGCCACCAGCGTTCGAGTTCATTCACTTCCTGAATACCTGTCGAGCCAGCGAGTCGTGCGAGAGGCGCAATTGAATCAAACACCCGATCCGTCGCACGCACCTGATCTCGACGGAAACGCAGGCGATGTTCAACGGAGATCGAACCACCGCTCACGACGTGCTGATACATCACGTGCATCTGATCGCGAAAGTGACACTTGCTGGCGGCGAGGTCGGATTCTGCGACAGCCAGTGCGGAGAGATAAACCGGATCGGTCTTCGCAACGTTGCCTGTGATGGAGACGCGCTGCTCCATATAGCGCCGTTGTACGCGCAAGGTACCCTCGGCGATTCCGAGCGTGCTGGCACAGATGGCGGCAGAGAACATCGAAGCGAAGAACAATCGATAGAGTGGCGCGCCGGGTCGACGTTCCGCCGCATAAAGACCCTGTGTCGCCTTAAACGCTTCGGGCGCGCGATATTCGGGGACAAAGACGTCCTTCATGCGAACGTTTTTGCTGCCGGTGCCTTTAAGACCCAGCACATTCCAGCTGTTGGGCACGATCTCATAGTCGCCTTTGGGTAAGACGAAATGGTGGATGTCGGGATGGGGTGCGGCGTCTGCACCTGGAGGATGTTCGACACGACCACCGAGAATGATCCAGTCGCAGTGATCTATGCCGGTGGAGTACAGCCACTCGCCTGAGAGCAGATATCCACCTTCCACGGGGCGACCAACACCCATTGGGGCGTAGGGTGAAGCAGTTAACGTATCCGGGTCTTGTCCGTAGACTTCCTCCTGAAGTTTCGGATCGAGAAACGAAAATTCTCACGGGTGTACACCGACAACCCCTGCGACCCAACCTGCGGAAGCTTGTTCTAAACCGACTGACATGACCCAGTCGAGAAACTCGTTTGGGTGGGCTTCGTATCCGCCTAGGTCTTTGGCGAGCAGTAGTCTAAAGCCACCCGATTCCTTGAGGATTTGAACTGTACGCCTGGTCAGTTTGCCCTGTTGGTCGGCGGGTACAGCATCGCGCGTAGTGCGTCGGACTGACTCTCAATCGATTGTACTGACGCTGGCATCTTGTCCTCCCCTCTGATGCCTGCGCATGCTAATCCGCATTCACGCCTACTTCCCACTAAAGAGCGCGTAGATCGCTTTCACGTATTTTCCGTTGAGTGCTTCGAGTAGTGCATCAAGCTGATGGGTTCCGAAGGCTCCGCCAGCGAAGAGCGCCATCGCTCGGAGCGGCATGCTGCGCGCCATCTCGTCCATCATCTTGTTAAGCGTGGCATCGTCGCCCGTGCCGCCCATGCGTTCGGAAAACGTCTGTAGTGCTTCCTGCCTGACACGGGCGCCGAGCCATGTGCTTGCGATTTCATCGAGCGTTGAGTTGCGGTGAAAGGGACGAGACGGTTCTGGTGCTGGTAGGTCGTGGCCTAACATGCCAGCGAACGTGGCGTCGGAAACCACGAGGTGATCGTTGATACGCATGGGGCCGGGTAACTGTGCAGCCTCAGACAACAAATCGTTGCTGGTGATCTCCACCGTTGCCGTGAGGCGAATATCCCGCGACGAAGCGCCGATGTGGACGTGATAAGTACCTGCTTCAACCATCCATGCGCCTACACCTCGATCCCAGCTGGCGAATGCACGACGATCGAGCGTGATACGCGCTGCGGTTATTTCGCCAGGATGCAGAAAGACCTTCGCAAAATCACGAAGCTCATGACGTGGCCGGTAGATTTGTGAATCCGGTCGGGAGACATAGAGTTGAATCACTTCGCTGCCGGCGCAATCACCACTGTTAGCGAGGGTGACCGTCACGGTCATTGGGTTTCCAGATGCATCCCACGAGGCTGGCGCATCGACGTTTTCGTAGGCGAATCGTGTGTATGACAAGCCGTGGCCGAACGGGTAACACACATCCACATCGAAGCTGTCGTAGTAGCGATAACCCACGAAAAGACCATCACGATATTCGACCTGGCGACCGGAGCCTGGAAACCATCGATCAGAAGGCACGTCAGCTTGTTTCCAGGCGAAGGTCTCCGGCAATCGGCCCGAGGGATTCACACGACCGAGCAGGATGTCGACGATGGCGCTGCCACCCGCCTGACCTAACAAATAGGTTTCGAGAATGGCTTTGGGTTGGCTAGACCAATCCATGGTTACCGGGGAGCCATTGGTGAGGATGACGATGGTGTTCGTGTTTGCAGCGCAAACTGCGTCGATGAGCTTCCGATGTTGTGGTGGCAAGTCCATGGTGCTGCGATCAAAGCCTTCGGATTCGAAAATCCCGGGCAGCCCAACGAAGAGCAGAACCTTCTTCGCACCGGCCGCCACTTCCACTGCAGCCTTGATCAGCTCTGGACCTTCACTGTCATCGTTCTGGTCGTAACCGCGCGCGAAGGGCAATAGACGACCGAACGTTTCCATCAGCGCCGTCCAGGCATCATCAACCTTCAGCGGATTCACCTGTGAGCTACCGGTACCTTGAATCCGCGGAACCTGCGCGAAGCTACCGATCACCGCGATCTCATCCAGAGTTGAAAGTGGCAACACGGCATCGGTGTTCTTAAGAAGCACCATGCTTTCGGTGGCAACACGCCGAGCGAGTTGGTGATGGGTTTCGAGATCGGCGTTTTTCGGTGCCGAGGCGACGTCGGCTCCGGCCAATAGAATGCTGGTGATACGCGTGGCGGCACTATCGAGTACGGATTCAGCGAGCTCCCCGTTTTTGACCGCAGCAACGATGAGCTTGTCGTTGATGCCACCACTGCCCGGCATCTCGAGATCCAGACCTGTACGCAGCCCCTTTACTCGTTCGTTGGTTGCGCCCCAGTCGGAGACGACGAGACCACGAAACCCCCACTCGTCCCGAAGGATACGATTTTGAAGTAGATCGTTTTCGCCGCAGTAGGTGCTATTAACGCGGTTGTACGCACACATCACCGTCCACGGGGACGCCTTGGTGACGGCGATCTCGAAGGCACGCAGGTAGATCTCACGCAACGTGCGTTCATCGACAATAGCATCAATGTACATGCGCGCGGTTTCCTGATTGTTCACCGCGTAGTGTTTGAGGCTCGTGCCGACACCTTGGGATTGCACACCGTTGATCCATGCAGCGGCCAGTTCGCCAGCGAGCAACGGATCTTCGGAGTAGTACTCGAAGTTACGTCCACACAGCGGATGCCGTTTGATGTTGACGCCAGGTCCGAGAAGCACAGTGACGTCTTCGCTCACACATTCGCGCCCCAGTGCCACACCTACCTCATGAATCAGAGTGGGATTCCAGGTGCAGGCCATGGCAGCGGCGGTTGGAAAACAGGTGGCCGCCACACTCTTGTTGAGGCCGACGTGGTCACCATCCTTGGTTTGTTTACGAAGGCCGTGTGGACCATCGGTCACCATCACGGACTTGAGCCCAAGGCGTTCAACCGCCTTGAGATGCCAGAACCCTTTGCCGGAACAGAGACCCGCTTTTTCTTCCAGCGTCATCTGTTGTACCAGTGCGGCTGCTTCGTTGTTTTTGCCGCGCAGGTCCATGCTGTTCATCGTTGACCAACTCCTTATGGTATTGGGTAGTCGTGCGTCGATTGGAAATAGTGAGGGTTGATTGTGAAACCCAATGGCCACTTGAAACCAGCAACATTTTGTAGGGCCGAAATCCTGCGTGACGAATAGGGTTGCTGTGCGCGTAACACGTGCTGTTGAATCGGTTTATCGGTAAACAAAAGTAAAAGGGGAAGCGCATCGTGAAGGACCTGCAAGGCAAGACTGCATTCGTGACCGGAGGCGCGAGTGGCATCGGTTTCGCGCTCGCAAGAGCATTTATCAACGAAGGCATGCGCGTTGTCATCGCGGATGTCGATGGGGTGGCCCTTGAAAGTGCCCGTGCACAGTTGGCGGGAACCAACACCGAAGTTATGGCTGTGCAACTCGATGTCACGGATCGCGATCAATATGCAGCGGTTGCTGATGCGGTGGAGGCGCGGTTTGGTGCCGTGCATGTGGTGTGCAACAACGCTGGTGTCTATCGCGGCGGCACACTCGATCAAGTCACATACAAAGATTGGGATTGGGTCATGGGTGTCAACGTCGGTGGTGTGATCAATGGCGTGCAAACGTTCGTTACGCGCATGCAGGCACACGCGCAAGGTGGGCACATCGTCAACACGGCTTCCATGGCTGGCATGCTCACGTCGCCAGGTCTTGGCGTTTACAACGCCAGCAAGTTTGCGGTGGTGGGGCTTTCCGAAGCACTTCGTACCGATCTTGCGCCTTCTGGTATCGGTGTTTCGGTTCTATGTCCTGGCATGGTCAAGACCCGCATTCTCGAAAGCGAAAGAACTCGACCTGAAACGCTGGCACCGGGCGAGGGAAAAGCCGAAGCGGCCGCACAGGCGCACAGCCAGATTATGAACATGGCCATGCAAAGCGGTATCGAGCCTGCGGAAGTGGCTCAGCGTGTGGTGGATGCCATCAAGTCCGATTCGCTCTATGTGTTTCCACACGCTGAGTTTCGTGAGGCCACCGGGGCTCGTTTCAACGAGATTTTGCAGAGTTTTGGAGAGCCCGATCAGGAGCGACTCGCCAAACAGGCCGAGTTCATGGGTGAGCTGGTCAAGACAGTTCCCTCCCCCTGCTGATATGGCGATAACAACGCGACGCTTGTAAGTCGTCGGTCGCTCTGGATGATGGTGCGCAAAGCCTGTGACCCTTACAAGAAACAGCACGCTCCCTGTCGGAGAGGGTGTCGATGGGGCGGCCGGAGTCGGAGGGCGGCGCGGCTGATCGGGGTGCCTTCGGTGCATATTGAGGGTAAACCGATGAAAGCGACCGCTGCGTTTACCAGCTTGTGACAAGCTCAGATTTTTTGCGGTGCAACATCGGGTTGACCGCGCAGAGCACATTGGACAGACTCAGGTTACACACGAGTGACAGCCAGGCGGTAACCATGGCGGTTGAAGCACGAGCGGAACAGGCCGCTTCCTTCGGGGGGCCGGCAATCACTTCCGTTCGATTGTCGAGTAACCGGGAAAATTCCGCTCCTGGCCGGGGTCCTGCGCTCTTTAACTCCCTGTTTGAATTCCCCCGAGTGATGATTGAAGCGGCACTTCTTGGTATGAGCTGGAGCACGCTGCGTGCGCAAGCACCCAAAGGTGATGGGCACCCTGTGATGGTTTTGCCCGGGTTTATGGGGGGAGATGAGTCCACACTTTTGCTGCGCCGCTTCCTGACGTCGTTGGGCTATCAAGTGCTGCCTTGGCTGCAAGGCCGGAATCTCGGTCGGCCGGAGTTGCTCGAAGGCGCCATGCGTCGCTTCTATCGCGCCTATCAAGCGTATGAAACACCGATCTCCATCGTCGGTCAGAGCCTCGGGGGCGTCTTCAGTCGAGAGATCGCTCGCCAGTTCCCGCAGGCCACACGCTGCGTAATCACGCTGGGCAGCCCGTTCGCGGCTACGGAACATGGCAATACCAATGCATTGGTTGCCCGTCTTTTTGAACAAATGTCAGGGCTCTCGGTGGAGGAGATGCGATCACGTTTTGGCGCCACCGACCCTCGGGCGCCACTCAATGTCCCGACGACGGCGGTTTACAGCCGTCAGGATGGGGTCGTCGCCTGGGACACCTGTATTGATCGAGATGGCGAACGTTCGGAAAACGTCGAAGTGCTGGGCAGCCACACCGGTATGGCCATGGCGCCTGACGTTTTGCATGTGATCGCCGACCGTTTGGGAGAGCACCCGACTACCTGGAAGAAGTTTGACCGGCAACGTGGTCTGCGTTGTCTCCTTTACCCAACCCCAGCCAATGCGCCCAGTGCGACATGATGCGCTGATGTGAGCGCAGACCGATCCGGATCGCACAACAAGATGCACAAACTCAAGAAATACCCCAATCGGCGTCTTTACGACACCACGGCCAGTCGCTACGTCACCATGGAGGATGCTCGCAACCTCATTGTGCGTGGCGAGAGCATTGAAGTAACCGATGCGAAAGATGGTACGGACATCACCCGCGCCGTCCTTCTGCAGATTCTCGCGGAGCAGGAATCTGAAGGGCACCAACCCGTACTTACCAACCGTGCGATTGAGCAGATCATTCGTTTTTATGGTGATCGCATGGGCGGCGTCGTGTCGCGATACATCGAGCAGAGCATTGTTTCCTTCCTCGATCATCAGGAGCAGTTCCGCTCCCATCTGCGTGCGCTCAATGAGATGAACCCCCTTAATCTGGTTCGTCAGGCCTTTGAGGCACCCTTCAGGCCCAGGGGCTCAGAAGACAAACGCAGCAAGGAACCTGAACCTCCGCCCGATCTGGATGAGATGGAACCACCGCCAGACGATGGCCCTGAGGGGCGGCCTCGTTAGGCTGAAGATGGGAGGGTGTTGAAAAACGCTGAAGATCGGGGGAATCGAAGGCATGCAGGATATAACCTTTGTCGCCAGTGATGGACATCGCATTGCTGCCTATGGCTGGAACGTCGACGCACCGAAGGCGATTGTTCAAATTGCACACGGCATGGGTGAACACGCCAAACGATATGCATCAGTCGCGATCCAGCTGAATGCCGCCGGCTATGCAGTGTTTGCCTCCGATCATCGTGGGCATGGTGGAACGGCCACTGCGCCGCTCGGTTGGATGGGAGGCGATGGTTGGAATCGAACACTCGCTGACACCTTCGAATTCAGCTTAAAACTGCGTCATCGACACCCAGGAAAGCCCCTCGTGTTATTGGGCCACAGCATGGGCTCGATGTTGTCGCAGCAATACATCACGCGTTACGGCGCGTCGATTGATGCACTCGCCTTATCCGGTTCTCCCGGCTTCAAGAACGCCTTTGGCCGTATCGTGCCGAAGATCGTGGCGCGCATCGAAGCGTGGCGGCTGGGGCCGGATCGCCCCAGTGAACTGCTGCAGTCCTTTCTTTTCGGTAACTCCAACAAGCCATTCGAGGGGCCCGGAGCAACGGGGTTCGAATGGTTGTCGCGGGATCCGGAGGAAGTGAAGAAGTACGTGGACGACCCTCTCTGCGGCTTCGTATTGACCACCGGCTCCCTGGTAGATCTTTTCGCCGGAGCCTCCGCCGCCCAATCACCGGCGTGTATCGCCAACATCCCAAAGGCGCTGGCGATCTACTGTTTTGCGGGCAGCGAAGATCCGGTACATGGCGGTAAAGCCGACATCGACCGTATGTTATCGATGTGGAGAGCTGCGGGGCTCACCCACATCGAACAACGCTGGTATGAAGGCGGACGACACGAAGTTTTTAATGAAACCAATCGCGACGAGGTTGTACGCGACCTTGTTGCCTGGCTCGACAGGACCATCACATGAGCAGCATCGCAGTACTTGGACTCGGCAACTTTGGCACCGCCCTCGCGCGCAACTGGCTACAAGCCGGGCACACAGTATGTGGCTGGACGGTAGAGCAGGACGTGTTCGAGAGCTTGCGAGATACGAACATCAACGCGAAGTATCTCCCGGGTATCGTTATGCCCGGCATGCAAGTCACGATGTCGCTGAAAGATGCTGTGCAGAGCGCTGAGATCATCATCCTGGCCCTGCCTTCGGGGGTAGTGTTGTCGGTGGTTGATGATCTTGTGCCGGTGCTGCAGCCGAATCAGGTGCTGATTGACCTCGCCAAAGGTCTCGCCGACGGTGATCGCCTGATTTCGGATGTCATCGAGGAGAAGCTCTCACAAGCGCGTAAGGACAACACGCTGTGCGTGATGATGGGTCCAACTATTGCACCGGAGCTGGCCAACGGTGTGTACACAACGGCGTCGGTCGCGTGTCGCAACAGCGAAGCGGCAGAACGATTCGCGAAACTGTTAACCACCCGCACCCTGAAACTCGCGCCTGCTGCTGATCCGCTCGGCGCCGAATACTGGGGTGCGTTCAAGAACGTCATCGCCCTCGCCTGTGGTGTTGCTGATGGTCTCAAGCCGAGTGGCCTGGGTGGCGACAACCTCAAAGCGGCGATCTTCACGGCGGGTTATCGAGAGGCCGTTGGCCTTCTGCCGAGGCTCGGTGCCGATCCCTCGACTGCGCTCACTGCGGCAGGCATTGGTGATTTATTTGTGACCGCGACTTCACCCCATGGTCGCAATCGCGAGATGGGCGAACGGCTGGGACGTGGCCAGTCATTGAAGGAAGCTCAAGGGTCGATGGTGATGGTCAGCGAAGGGGTTCGAGCGGCGCGTATGTTTCGTGATGTCTGTGCGCGTGCGGGTCATTCAGCCCCGTTCGTGGGGGCAGTGTGTGGGTTGCTGGATGGTGACCTGACGGTGGAGACGTTTCTAGAAGCGATCGCGTTGGTCTGAAACCAACTCTGAAACGCTCTCTGAAACTATAAGGGGCGAACAGCGAGATCAGACCTTCCGACCACCACTCGCCACACATGCGGCCAGCGTGGGCTTGGACACATAAATCTTCGTCTTCCAGTAATCCGCATGTTTGATGGTCAGGCAGCGGCCGTCCATCGTCTTCTTGACGGGCGAAACAGGTTTCTTCGCAGAGGCTTCGACAGGTGAGCTGACCGCCAGCGACATCGACAGTACGAGCGCAAATGCCAACATCCGAGAGATACCGGAAGTGGTAACAGTCAGTCGCGATCCCATCACGGCCTCCTCATGAAGCATCGAAATATACGTGGAATCTGCGCCGGCTTAACTGACGCAACTGTGAACCATGCCGCTTGTGTTCACTGGCCCATCAATTGCATTGATCTCCCCATGAACGATGCAAAGGCGATACAAAGGGTCCGGCACATGGCTAAGGTAACTCTGATCAATTCGCTCCTGCGAATTGATCAGGTCGGAATCCTTCGGATTCCTCGCATTTTCCCTGCGTTTACACGGGCTTTGCCCGTGAATGCGCGTGCGAGGCACGCGCCACACGCATGGAAAGTGGT
>SYFY01000109.1 GCA_005799745.1 Gammaproteobacteria bacterium | reverse complement strand
TGATCGCTCCTTCAAGAAGATGACCCACGAAGAGTGGGACCTCGTCATCAATGTGCATCTGCGTGGCACTTACCTGGTTACACGCGCCGCATGGGACGTGATGCTGGCTCAAGGTCAGGGTGGTCGCATCGTCAATACGAGCTCCACCTCTGGACTCATCGGCAACTTCGGCCAGGCGAACTATGGTGCGGCTAAGGCCGGCATCGCCGGCTTTACGCGTGTGCTCGCACTCGAAGGCATGAAGGCCGGTATCACCGTCAACACGCTCGCACCTGCTGCTTTTTCGCGGATGACGGAAGACATCATGGAGGAAAGGCAGGCTGATCGTTTCGCACCGGAGAAGGTCTCGCCTGTGGTCGTTTGGCTCTGCACCGATGAGGCAAAAGACGTGAACGGCCGTCAGTTCTGTGTTGGCGGTAACCGCATTTCGCTCCTGTCCTGGCAGGTGCTCACCATTGGCGAACACGATCCCAAAGGTAAGCCATGGAGCGTGGACGAAGTGGATGAAGCGATGAAAGCAACTCGGGAACAATGGCCACGGCTGCTCAAGCCGATGGAAGTGTGAGGCGAATGATCATGCGCAACCGAATGCGACTCATCGTGCGTGGCCTTGTTATTGCCGTGATCGCCACGCTGGCGATAACCGCCACCGCTTCCGACTACCAGGCACCTCGCCTCAAGGGGATGAAACAACCGGACATCAACGGTATCTGGCAAGCACTCAATGAAGCGCACTGGGACGTTGAGCGTCACATGGCTCGCGCTGGCGTGCAATTGCGTGACGGTCCTGCAGGGCCGGTTCCTGCAGTTTCCGTGTTGCGCATGGGTGCAGCCGCATCCGTTCCACCCGGCATCGGCGTGATTGTGGGTGGCGGCAAGATTCCGTACACGGAAGCGGCACTGAAAAAGAAGCAGGAAAATCAGGCGGACTGGGCCAATCGTGACCCGGAGGTGAAGTGTTTCCTGCCTGGTGTGCCGCGCGCGACTTACATGCCGCAGCCCTTTCAGATCTTTCACAATAAGAACTCGGTTTTCATGGCGTACCAGTACGCAGGCGCGGTGCGTGACATCCTGATGACGGATCCGGGTGAAGCACCCGTCGATTCGTGGATGGGTCAGTCGTTTGGGAAGTGGGAAGGCGACACCCTCGTCGTGGAAGTCACCGGACAACTGGCGGATACCTGGTTCGATCGATCCGGCAATCATCACAGCGAACAGCTCAGAGTGACGGAACGTTACACGCCCATGAGCGCCAATCACCTCTGGTATGAAGCGCGTATCGAAGATCCTGCCACCTTCACGGCACCGTGGACCATTGCCATGCCGCTTTACCGCCGCATGGAGCCCGATGCGCAGCTGATGGACTTCAAATGTGTCGAGTTTGTGGAAGAGCTGATGTACGGTGAATTCCGCCGCAATCCGCTGCCACGCTGAGGAGGACTTATGAACTACCCCTCAAAAAAATGGTTGGTAATTCTAGCCTTTGCCTCGATCGGCACTGCAGAGGCGAAGCCGGATATTTCCGGAACGTACGACATCGCGACGCTGACGCCGCTGCAACGCCCGCAAGCATTCGGCAACAAGCTCTACATGACGCTTGAAGAAGCACGGAAGATGGAAGCCATGGCGAAGGCGGCGATGGACGCAGGCCAGAAGGACAGCGACCCGAATCGTGGTGCGCCGCCTTCTGGGGGGGATGGCTCCGAAGGGGCCGCTGGTAACGTCGGTGGCTACAACACGTTCTGGATCGACAACGGCGAAACGGCGGCGCTCGTTGACGGCAAGTTCCGCACATCGATCCTTCACGAACCTGCCAACGGTCGTCAGCCGCAGCTCACGCCTAACGGCATGGCGCGGGCGCAGCAGTTCTTTGCGATGTTCCGCCCCAATGAAGGTGAGGCGTGGTGGTATCCCGGTCCTGGACCGTGGGACAACCCCGAAACCACAACACTTTCTGATCGTTGTTTGCTCGGCTTCAGTTCAACCGGCGGTCCGCCGATGCTACCGGCGCTCTACAACAACCTGCATCGCATCGTGCAGACCGATACCCACGTGATGATCCTGTCGGAGATGATTCACGACGCGCGTATCGTGCGCATGAACAGCGAACATGCGTCGAAGGACGTGCGTAACTGGCTGGGTGATTCCATCGGCTGGTGGGAAGGCGACACGCTGCTTGTGGAAACCACCAACTTCCGCGATACCCCTGCACTTTATCTCGCGAGTGAAAACCTCAAGGTCACGGAACGCTTCCGCAAAGTCGACGACAAGACGCTGAATTACAGCTTTACCGTCGAAGACCCCACGGTGTGGTCGGGCCCCTTTAGTGGCGAATACCCTTGGCCGAAGACGGAAGATCGACTCTTCGAGTACGCCTGTCATGAAGGCAACTACGCCATGGGGAACATGCTTCGCGGCGCGCGTATTCTCGAAGCGGATAAGATCAAAGCTGAAGGCACAAAAAGCGCGGAGACTTCAGGCGGTCGATGACAGCCGAATCACGGGTATTGGATAAGACGTGCGCTGCTGGTAGCGCACGTAGCCTGGATAGAGTGTCGTCGCCTTAATCCAGGCATCACGCCGTTCCTCATTCACAAGTTCACGAACGTGCATCGTTCGTGATCCTGCACGCGTCACGATGTCGACGACCTTGGATTCCCGCAGGTTGAGATACCACTTGGGAACGTGTCCCTGACCTGCGTTCGAGGCGATCAATAAGCAGTCTTGCCCATCCGGAACATAGAGCAGCGGGATTTCGCGCAGGGTGCCGGTTTTTCGACCCCGCACCTTGAGCAGCAGAACCGGGATCACGAAAGAAAGCCGCAGCTTGCCATGGGTCGCCCGCATCAGCGGACCATCGATGGCCGTGGCCAGTTTCATCATGAAGATCGAAACGGCGGGCTTCGCAACGAAGGTGGCGAAGCCGCGCCAGAGGGCGTTTGTCATGCCAGAGGCTCTGTGGGAGTCCCTCGGGTGCACACCACCCTGTTCACAGGGCAGAGGGTTAGATGCGTTCGATCAACGTGCCGGTGCCAAGACCACCACCACAGCACATGCTGATGAGTCCATAACGTCCGCCGGTTCGCTCCAGCTCATATACGGCCTTCGTGATGAGGAAACAACCGGTCGCACCCAGCGGATGACCGAGGGCAATGGCGCCACCATTCGGGTTGACCTTGTTCATGTCAGCACCGACTGCCTTGGCCCATCCCAGCACAACCGATGCGAAGGCTTCGTTCACTTCAAACACGTCGATATCGTTGATCTTGAGACCCGCACTCGCGAGCAGTTTTTCTGTCGCAGGAATCGGTCCTTCGAGCATCAGCACGGGATCACAACCGACGAGCACGGAATCCACCATACGCGCCTTCGGGGTAAGCCCGAGTTCTTTGGCTTTCGCTGCAGACATCATGAGCACTGCTGCAGCGCCGTCTGCGATTTGTGATGACTGACCTGCGGTGTGCACACCGTTTTCACGGGCTACGGATTTCAAACCAGCCAGTGCTTCAAGGCTCGTATCACGTGGAATCTCGTCACGCTCAAATACCTTGGTTGCGCCTGTCTTTTCGCCCTTGTCATCAAACACCGGAATTTCCAGCGGAATGATCTGCGACTTAAAGCGGCCGTCATCCTGGGCTTTGGCCGCACGCTGCTGAGACTGCAGGCCAAAGTTGTCGGCGTCTTTGCGGGTAATCTGATACTTCTCGGCGACGCGCTCAGCACCTTCAAACTGGCTGGTGAACTCGTAGTGTTCGAAGTAGCTCTTGGAAACGGGCTTACCCATTTCCTTCGGTAAACCAACGGCATCGGAACCGATCGGCAGCCGCGTCATGTTCTCGACACCACAGGCGATCACAACATCGGCCATGCCGGCACGAATCATGGAATAGCCGAGACCAGCGGCTTGTTGCGAGCTGCCACATTGGGAATCAATGGTGATACACGGGGTCTTCTCATCACCACCCTGCGACAGCCATGCTGTGCGGGTGATGTTCATACCCTGCGCGCCGAGTTTGTTGATGCAGCCCCCGACGACTTGATCAACCTGACCACTTTTGAGGCCGTTACGCTTGAGCATCTGCGACATCACCGGCCCGAGCGTATCGGACGGGTGAACCCAGCCGAGCGAACCTTTTTTCTTGCCAACCGCGCTACGGGCTGCGTCTACGATCACTACGTCTTGCATGCTGGAAACCTCCGATTGATAGCTGACAAGCGAGCCCACACAAGGCTGCTGTTGGTTACTCGTTCCTACTCTTCTTCTTCGCCTTGCGGATTCAGGCGCAACGCATCTAGCAGTCCCACGAGAATGAGGTCGGGGACCACGGCATCAAACAATCCTTCGCGATCAAACAGGTGCGAAAAACCTCCGGTCGCGATCAGCATCGGTTTTTCATCCTGGAACACTTCAGCAGTGATGCGCGAAGTGATCTCTTTCACCATGCCGACGTTGCTCCAGTAGAGACCACTTTGAATGCTCTCTACGGTGGAACGACCGAAGGCGTACTTCACAGGTTTGATTTCGACAGTCGGCAACTGTGCGGTTTTCGCTTCAAGAGCTTCCATGGCGAGACGCACGCCTGGGAGGATATTGCCACCCAAGAACTCGCGGTCCTTGGTGATGGCGCAAACCGTCGTCGCAGTACCGAAGTCGATGATGATGAGGTTCTTGTTCGGGTAGAGACGAACGCCACCCATGGCGTCGGCGATACGGTCTGCGCCGACTTCCTTGGGATCCTTGTATTTGATCTTGAGGCCGGTCTTGATGCCGGGCCTGAGCATCAGCGGATCGACGTTGAAGTACTTCTGGCAACATCCACGGATCGAGTAGTTGAGGTCAGGAACCACGGAACAACACACCACCATCTCAATGGTCTTGGGGTCGATGTCGTTTTCACGCAGCGCCGCGCGAAGAAATACGCCAATCTCGTCCGAAGACGCCTTATTCGTGGAAGCGCGGCGGAACTGGACGATGAGTTGTTCGTCCTTGAACACACCACAGTAGATCTGCGAGTTGCCGACGTCGAGCGCGAGAATCATGGGGTCTGAACCTTCTCTCTCTGGCTGGAGCGCGTTTTTGAAAAGCCGCAGTCTCAGCTCATGCAAGGGAGGCGCGACTATAGGCAATAGGCCGGCGAGTGGCTACCCCAGGGATGTGACTGAAAGTTCAGGGAAAAGGCCATGGTAAACCGCGAGTGAATAGATCGTGCTGCGTCCACCGGCGCCATCCCGGATCAACACACCTTGGGAAACGAGGTCGGTAATGTCCCGGAGCGCAGTGTCCGGGGAACACTTGGTAATCCGGGCCCATTTGGTGGACGTCAGCTTTTTCGGAAACTCACCCATGAGCAGGTTGACCATGCCGAGCTGACGCCGATTGAGCGGGATACCCACGAGCTTGAGCTTCATGCACTCACGCTTAAGTTGTTGATCGAGATGGTAAATCCCGCTGTTGATGGCCTGGATGAGCGCATCCAGCAATTCAAGCCGTTCGGCTGTGGTGAGGCCGAAGTGAGCCGGGCGTTCACCATCGAAGTGCCATAAGGCGATCCGCTCTGGCAGCCACCGCGTGACCAGTCGGCCGATCCACTCATCGAGATTCTGTGTGCCACGTCCAGTGAGCGCATCTTCATCGGTTGTTGCGCCTTCACCTGACGGTTTGAGTATGCCGAGAGCATCCTGCCGTCCGGCAAGCTGACCCACGGTTTCCGCGAGTTCAGTCAGCAGGGGAATGAGTCGATCATCGATCCAGTAGAGGTTCGGTAGCAGGCCAGTCGATTCCATGATCTCTTTCTCCGCAGGTCCTGCGGGAAATAAAGCACGGAACTGGAATCCTGCAAGTAAACGGGGTGCGGATGTCTACTTCAGGAAGCTCTCAAGTTCCTGAACCGACCATTCCCCGTCCCGGTTCAGGTCCAGGACGTTGTTGAATATCCGGCCGTGATAGTCAAAAAACTCCTGGCGGTTGAGGCGACGGTCACCGTCGAAATCAAACCGTTTGAAGCTCGCCGCAGCGCGACGCTGGGCATTACCTTCGAGCGAAGCTTTGAACTCGGCCTTTGAGAATGAACCATTGCCACTGGTGTCGAAGGTGCGGAACTTCGGTGCTTGAACGTCAAGGTATTCCTGCAGGCTGACCGAGCCGTTTTGATCGCGACGATCAAGTCGCGCGATCATCGCTCGGGCTTGTTGAGCAGGTCCTGCGCCTGGATTTTTTGCAAGGAAGTCTCGGTACTCGTCCGCCGTCCAGGCGCCATCTCGATTGCTGTCGAGTATGTTGTTGAAGATCCAGCCGTGATAACCGCCGAACTCTGTGGCTTCGAGAACACCATCGGTATTGCGGTCACTGTTGTTAAAAAGTGTTGGTGCGCTCGACCGCGTCCGCTCATCCAGCGATTGCGCGAACTCGTCCAACGAAAGTCCAGCGACCTTGTCGCGCTCATGGCGATCGAGGTTTTTGACCTGCCACGCCACGTACTCTTCGACCGCAACCGTTCCATCCTTGTCTTGGTCGAGCGCGGCGATGGAGTCGCCGGCGAAATCAGCGGCAACGTGACCCGTCAACAGCGTTATGAGGATGACGTTGCAAGAAACCCATCGATTCCACACGGGCGATTTCACCTAAGTAATCTCCGAGTAATGTCTGTTTCCGCCATAGCTTCGTTAGTCGTCGCTTCAAAAAATCGCGGATTTACTGCATATCCGCGATTTTCCTCCGTTCCTCCAGCCTCGCTCTGACAGAAATATCCTATCAATCAGAGCTTCCCTAAGCGACCTAGCGCCCCTTAAACACCGGCTGTCGTTTTTCTACAAACGCTTTGGCCGCATTGGCGTGATCTTCCGTCAACATCGTCCGCACCATGTGTTCGGCTTCGAGATCGAATACCTGAGAGAGGCTCGCTTCATCCGCGGCGTTAAGATTTTTCTTCATGTAACCGATGGCGGCGGTCGGGAGATTCGCGAGCTTCACGGCAAAGGCATGTGCGCGCTCGGCAAGTTCGGCGATGGGCCACACGTGATTCACCATGCCGAGTGCGTGGGCTTCGGTCCCACTCAGTACATCTGACGTGAAATAGAGTTCTCGTGCTTTTGACGCACCCACAAGTCGTGGCAAGAAATAGGAGCCGCCGTAATCACCTGATGCGCCGACTTTGGCAAAGGCCGTAGTGAGTTTGGCTTCGGCGGCACACAGGCGAATATCGCAGGCGAGCGCCAGTGACAACCCGGCACCCGCAGCCGCGCCGGGGATAACGGCGATGGTGGGTTTTGGCATTTCGTGCAGGAGGCGCGACGTTTCCATGCCCGAACGCAGACCGTGCACACGTGCTTCGATGCTGACGCTCGAGGTTCCTTTGCTGCGCTCCGCAGCGGCCTGGGCTTGACCCTTTACATCACCGCCTGCGCAAAACGCGTTGCCTGCGCCGGTGAGTACGACACAACGCACCTCTGGATCGAGTGACGCTCGACGTACTGCGCTGTCCAACGCGCCCATCATCTCGCCGCTCATGGCGTTGCGGGCCTCCGGACGGTTCATGGTCAGGGTGAGGATGCCTTCGCTGAAGTCTTCGAGAAGATGGTCAGTCATTTGTGTGTCCTTCTTTGTTAACGATTCAAGTGGAGGTGTTACCAGTCGAGGTCATCCGGAACTTTGAACTTGGCGTAATACTCATCGTCTTCGCCCGTCGCAGAAGGTTGTTCTCTGCGCGGCTCGATGACACGACGCGCATCGCGCGTTCGAATCTGTTCGGCGACCTCAGGTCTGACCAGATGAAAGCGTCCATCGGTGCTGATGATGAAGAGTTGACCCGACGCCAACATCGCCTGGTGTTCTTTCGTCACCCAGATGCGTTTGACCTTCTGGTAATGCAGGAAGTTATACAGCACGTCATCTTCTTTCTGTTCTTTCGGCCGAACGTCGTGTTGCGCGATCAGCTGACGAATTTCAGCGTTACGCGCCTTGTTGGCGGTTTTTTCATTGGCAATCCGGGCGAGCTCGCGGTCTTTCTCGACTTTCTCGGCCGCTTTGCGTTCGGCTTCGGCGCGCGCCTTCGCTTGAATGGCGGACTGGGCATTTGCCCTATTACCCTGCGCCTGCTTTTCGGATTTGACCTGTTTTTCGGCTTTGCGTGCCTGTTGGCTGCTGACAAGGCCCGCCGCAATCAACTGGTCTCTGAGACTTCCGGCCATTCGCTCCCCGCGAGGCTTGGATACCTGAGCGCCATGATGCCCACGGGCGAACATCTGGTCCATCGCGGGTTTAACCAAAAAAGTTGTTTGCGGCGACGATGTATATTCTGGCCTCATACCTCGGGGGCGGGCCCATGACATTTGATCAATACATCGGCATGCAATACGACGGCGATGGTGAAAGGGTGGCGGCGAAGATCGTCATCGAAAGTCATCATTGCAACCCGAAGGGCAACATCAATGGCGGAGTACTGATCACCCTTGCCGACAACCTGGCAACCGGTGCGGCAGGGCGGGCTTACTTCGCCAAAACGGGTGAAGAACGTTTTATGGTGGGTGTTGACCTGCATGCTGTGATGTTGGCTAACCAACAAGGTGGATCCGTTCGCGCGCTTGCTCGGCCAGTTCGGGTTGGGCGACGAATCACGGTGATTCGTACGGAAGTCCGTGGTGATGGCGACCGGCTGCTTGCAGAAGTGACGACGACACACGTCCCCACATGAGTGTGTGCAACTCGAGCGTTTTTCGAGCGGCCCCTGTGGCTCAAATCCCGGGGGTTCGTCCGCCTAAAACCATGGCGAAGAGATGTGGATCGATGTTGCCACCGGTCATGACGATGCCGACACGCTTGCCTCGCCACTGGTCGCGTTCCTGCATAAGTCCTGCACATCCGGCAGCACCCGCGCCTTCGGCGACCTGATGCGTGGTGCGGAAAAGAAGGCGCATCGCTTCGGCGATTTCATCATCGGTGACGACCACGACGTGATCAGCACCGGCGCGGATTTCTGCAACGGCGGCAGGATTGGGCATACGCACGGCGATACCGTCAGCAAACGTACGCGCACTTTCTGAAGGGTCTGGTCTGTCGGTTTGAAAGGCGCGGGCCATGGCGTCGGCGCCTGACGATACGACACCGACGATGCGGGTCTTCAAGCCAAGAAGATCACGTACGCGAATCAACGAGCAGATGCCCGACCCCATGCCGATGGGGGCGTAGACCACATCGAGTGGTGGCGCGTTTCTAAACAGCTCAAGACCGTACGTCGCAACGCCGAGGATCAGGTCGACGTGGAATGACTGCACGATTTCAGCTTCGCCTTTTTGTGCGCGACGCTCCGATTCCATACGCGCCGCATCGAAGTCAGACCCGAAGACTTCGAGATCTGCACCCCAAGCGCGCATCGCAGTATTCTTGTCTTCGCTGTTGCCCTCGGGCACGAGCACCGAAACAGGAATTCCACAGGAGCGGGCTGCAAAAGGAATGCTCTGACCGTGGTTGCCGCGTGTCGCGGTGATCAGTCGCGCCGGGCGATCGGGCCGTTTCGAGAGTCGATCAAGGTAGACAAGTCCTCCACGAACCTTGAATGCCCCGGTGGGGGTGTGGTTTTCGTGTTTGACCCAGGTTTCGGCGCCGACTGCCGCTGACAAAAGTGGCCACGCGTATTGTGGAGTGGGCTGCATGAAGTGATAGATCAACGCTGCGGCGGATTCGAGTTCCTGGAGAATCAAGGCGGAGTACCTACAATACTCTCCCGCCATCTACTTCCATCGCCACGCCTGTCACCATGGCGGCTTCGTCACTCGCGAGGTAACAAGCCGCCGCACCGACATCGTCGGGTGAACAGAAGCGACCGAGGGGAATAGTGGCGAGAAATTTCGCACGCAGTGCCTCGGAGTCGCCGCCCATAAAGGTCGAGAGCAGCGGTGTATCACCTGCGACTGGATTGATCGCGTTGACTCGAATGTTCGAAGGCGCGAGTTCTGCGGCGAGCGACTTGGTGGCCGTGATCACCCAACCTTTCGACGCGTTGTACCAGGTGAGCCCGCCTCGCGGCCGCACACCCGCAGTAGAAGCGATGTTGATGATGGCGCCTGCTTTCTGCGCCTTCATCAGCGGAATGAAGGCGCGACACATGTGGTAGATGCCCCGCATGTTGACGTTCGCCACACGATCAAAGGTCTCCGTTTCGACATCCTCAGCAGGAGAAGGCGTATGACCGATACCCGCGTTGTTGACCAGGATATCCACACGTTCAACTAATCGCGCGAAGTTGCGGACAGCATTCCAGTCGCAGATATCGAGGCGCGCGAAAGGCATGTCGAGGCCCTTTGCCATACTTTCGCCACGCGTGGCATCGATGTCGACGATCCAGACCCGCGCGCCTTCAGCGACAAACTTTTGCGCGATACCGGCTCCGAATCCGGATGCTGCACCGGTAACGATGGCGGTTTTACCGGCGAGACGATCACCCATGTCCGTGTACCAGTTGATAAGTAGCGAGTGCCATCACTTGAGCGGAGGTAACCAAGTCGTCGATACCCACGTATTCGTCAGGGGTATGCGCGAGGTCAAGAATGCCTGGGCCATAAGCGATGCAGTTGTGGAGTCGGCCAATCCGATCAATATGTTTCTGATCATAGGTCCCTGGCGACACGACGTAATCGGGGTCACGCCCGAGCACGGTGCGAATCGCCTCGGCCACAGAACGCGCTACCGGTGCGTCTTTGTTGGTCATCGTCGGGTGAACTTCGAATAGATCACGTAACGCGTATCTGAATCCCGTGCGTGAACCTGTCAGCGACTCGAGCATCTCCCGCACTTCACCCTTGACGGTGTCGAGCGGTTCTTCAATGAGGAAACGCCGATCGATGATCATGCGACACGAGTCGGCAACGACCGGCGCGGGTAGCCCGTCATGACCTTCACCTTGTCCACCGTGCAGAGAGTTGATGTTGAGGGTCGACTGTTTGGCGCCGTCGGGAACCACGGGCATCGCGGTGGTTTTGCGCGCGAGCTGTGGATAGAGCGTCGTTTCCATGGCTCCAAGCACAGCACCCATATGGCGAATGGCACTGTCGCCCAGGCACGGCATCGAGCCATGGGCGATACGACCGAATGTCTCGATCTCCGCCCACCACACGCCGCGATGGCCGAGGCACACGCGGTCCTTGTTGAGCGGCTCAGGAATGATCACGTGATCGACGGTATCGCGAGTGAGCAGACCTTGTTCGCAGAGGTAGGCAACGCCACCATAACCACCTGACTCTTCATCGGCAGTGCCTGAGAGTTCGAGCGTCCCAGGCAAATCGGGTTCGAGTTCAAGCAACGCTTCCATCGCAATGATCGCCGCGGCGATGCCACCTTTCATATCCGCGGTACCGCGTCCGTAGATGCGACCGTCTTTGATCTCGGCAGCAAAGGGATCAACGGACCAGCCGGACCCGACTTCCACCACATCGATATGCCCGTTGAAATGCACGACGGGGCCGGCTTTCTTGCCGGTGCGCCGTGCCACTACGTTGGTGCGTGGATAACGATCCGAGTCGCCGGGTGTGTTGGTTGCCCGGATGTACTTCAACTCGAATCCTCTGGCGCGAAGCCGATCACCCAACAATTCCGCACAGGGGGTGTAGAAATCACCGGGAGGATTGATGGTGGGAATCCGCACGAGTCGCTGCGTGAGATCGATCAGATCGTCTCTCTTGGATTCAATCCGTGCTTTGAGTTGATCGGGATTCATAGCGATTGTTGTTCGCCGTGATAAACCGCGATGGCGATGGCGCGAGCCACCACATTCGCCGCGGCGACACCAAAGAGCATCATGTCGGCGGGGGCTTTGCCGGCCTTTTCACTTGCCAAGGTGAAGACGATGTCACCGTCCGCAGGGGTGTGTACGGGATAGATCGCGCGGGCAAAACCGTCGTGCGCGACCATGGCAATTCGTTCGGCTTCCGCGCTGGTAAGAATCGCGTCTGTCATCACAGCGGCCAAGGTGGTGTTTTCCATCTCCTTGAACCCTGCCTTGGTGCGCACACGTCTTGCGTCGTGTGGCCAAGGTGCCGGATAACCTCGACCACCAAATTCATCGCCCATTTCAAAGGGCGCCGCCCAAAAACTCGTCGTCTCACCAACGTGTGTGGAACCTGCGGCGTTGCAAACCACCGCAGCGGCAATGGTGATACCACCTTCCAGGGTCATGCTGGCCAGACCAAATCCGCCTGCGCCTGTTGCAGTACTGGCGCCACGTCCAGCGCCGATCTGACCGAGCTCGGGTGCGTGAGTCGCCTTGTCACACGCTTCAAACGCCAGTTCCCGATACGGCGGATAACGATCCCAGTCCTCCATGTGACCTTTGCGCAGGTCAAAAATAATGGCGGCGGGAACGATAGGTACTCGATAAGGCACCACGGGATAACCCCGGTCGTGTTCACGAAGCCAGGCCTGAACACCGCTGGCGGCATCAAGCCCAAACGCGGAGCCGCCAGAAAAGACCAGCGCGTCGATGGTGGAGACCACCTGGTTGGGCGAGAGCAAATCCGTTTCTCGCGTTCCCGGTGCACCGCCCATGACGTGAACGCCTGCGGTCGCGAAAGATTCGGGGAGGATGACGGTAACGCCGGTATTGAGGTCTTTGTTCGTGGCGTGGCCGATGCTGAAGCCGGGCGGGAGTTTTTGCATAACAGGATCATAGCGGAGCGAGGGGAGGGGCGGATATCCTTGGGGCAAGAAGGGGTTAGCCATTAAGGGGAGATTCACATGCTCAAAGCATCCATCGCTGTCGGCGGATATGCCCGCAATAACGCACGCCATCTCATCGATCTCGTCCAGGAAGCCGAACGCCTCGGTGTGGACAGCATTTGGTCCGCAGAGGCCTGGGGCTCCGATGCGGTGACGTCGCTCGCCTTCATGGCGGCACTGACAACGAAGATCAAACTCGGCACCGGCATCATGCAGATCAGCGCGCGCACGCCATCAATGACTGCGATGACTGCGCTTTCAATGCACGACCTGTCGGAAGGACGTTTCATTCTTGGCCTCGGCGTGAGCGGTCCGCAGGTGGTTGAAGGGTTGCACGGCATCTCCTATGCCGAACCCCTCACCCGTATGCGCGAAACCGTGGAAATCCTTCGCCTCGCGTTTAAAGGCGAGAAGCTGATTTACGAAGGCAAACACAATGTGCTGCCGCGGCGTGGTGGCGAAGGCAAACCGCTGCGGCTCGACCATCCTCCCGCACCGATTCCAATCTTCCTCGCGACGCTCGCGCCAAACGCACTTGAGTACACCGGTGCCGCGGCCGATGGTTGGCTGGGTACTTCGTTCTCACCGGATCATCCTGAGGCGCATCTCGACCATATCCGTCGCGGTGCTGAAAAATCCGGACGAAAGCTCTCCGATATCTTCCTCAACGTGTCCTGTACCGTGGCGATTGGCGACAACGTCGAACAGCTGATTGAAGAGCGACGCTCCGGAGTGGCTTTCCAGATGGGTGCCATGGGTAGTGCCAAGACCAACTTCTACAATGACGCTTTCAAACGTGCCGGTTTCACGGACGATGCGCTGGCCATCCAACAATTGTGGAAGGCCGGCAAACGTGATGAAGCCGCGCGACGTGTGCCTGATGCGATGGTCACGGAGTTTGGTGCCATCGGCACTGCTGACATGGTGAAGGCGCGATTGAAGAAATATCGCGATCTCGGTGTGAACGGTCTGACGCTGCGCATCGACGCGCCGGCTGCGAAACGCGCCGCAGCACTCGAGGAAGTCATGGATCTGATCACAGCCGTTGGTTGAGCGGAGAAGCTCATGAGCAACGATCCTTACCTTTTGATCACCGCTGACACCCACGCCGGTGGTAGCCATGCGCAATATCGCGAGTATCTCGACCCGGAGTTTCGCCTGATCTTTGATGAGTGGCGCGGCGGCTACAAGAATCCAGCGCAGGAACACTACGGCGTCAAAAAGATGAAGAACTGGGACCTCGCGATTCGCAGTGAAGACCAGAACAGCCAAGGTGTGGTGGGCGAGGTGGTGTTTCCGAACACCGTACCGCCGTTTTTTCGCAAGAGCATCGTCACTGCGCAGCCGCCGAAGCCTGAGGACTACCAGCGGTGTCTCGCAGGCATTCGCGCTCACAACCGTTGGTTCGCGGACTTTTGTGCTGAAGATCCGGTGCGCCGCGCCGGTGTTGGGCTGATTCTCCCCAACGACCTCGATGAGGCGATTCGTGACATCGAGTTCATCGCCAAGGCAGGGCTTCGTGGTGGAGTGCTCCTGCCATTGATTCCACCAGATTGTGGGTGGCTGAAGCCCCTCTACGATCCGGAGTGGGACCGCGTCTTTGCCGCCATTCAAGACCATGACCTGGTGATGAACTAGCATTCGGGTCAAGGTTCGCCGAGTTACGGATCGGGTCCTGTGGCGGAAGCACTCTGGATCAGCGAGGTGACGTTCTACTGCCAGGCGGGTTATCGCCACCTCCTCATGAGCGGCGCCTTTGAGAAGTTCCCGCGCCTCAAGTACATCCTCACGGAATCGGGCTGTTCGTGGGTGCTGGACATGCTCGCCAATCTCGACCGCATTCACTACGGCATCAAGGCCGGTGCGATTGGTGAGATGAACTACAAGGACATGGCGTGGGTGCTCAAGGAAACACCCAGCTTCTATGCAGCCCGCAACTGTTTCTATGGCGCATCGTTCCCGATGCCTTGCGGATCTCAATGGCATTGAGCGCATCGGTGTTGACAAGGTGCTCTGGGGTAACGACTACCCGCACTATGAAGGCACGTTTCCGTACAACACCGAATCGCTGCGGCTCACGTTCAGCGGACTGCCCGATGAAGTGCGCCGCAAGGTGCTTGGGCTTAACGCGGCGGCGCTCTACAAATTTGACGTAGAGAAGCTGCTTCCACTAGCCCAGCAATTTGGATCGACACCTTCGCAGGTGAACACACCGCTGCCGCGTGATGCAATCCCGCGTGATTCGACCTGTTACCTCTTCCAGCAGGCGCTGTATTCGAGGGCTCCAACATGAACATGCCATCGGGCATCGGCGCCATCGATACGATGATCGGATTCCCTGCATCCGACTTCAAAATGTACGACTTCATTCGCGCCCAGTTGAAAGACGGCTCGACGAAGTTTGAGTTCCCTGTGGAATACATGTTCAAACAAGTGCCGAAGGAGTTGTACGGTGCGTCGGGTAACCCCGTGGATCTCACCCTGAAAGAGATGGATAAACACGGCGTTGAGAAGGGCATGATCGGCTGCGGTAACGAAGTTTCTGACAAGGCCCTTAAGGATCACCCCGACCGATTCATTCCGAGTGGTGCCTGTGATCCGAACAGCGGCATGGATGGCATTCGTGACATGGTGAGGCAGTATGAAACCTATGGCGTGAAGGCGTTTCACGCGTTCAACGCGGGGTACAACCCACAGGTCGCCATCGATGACGCCAAGATGTATCCGATTTACGCCAAGTGCGTGGAGCTGGACGTACCGATTTTTTCGTGTGCGGGTGTTCCCGGGCCGCGCCTTCCGATGTGGCCCCAGGAAGTGTCGCGGATCGATAACGTCATGTATGACTTCCCTGAGCTGGTCTTCGTCACGCGTCATGGTTGTGAGCCGTGGGAAGATCTCGCGGTGAAGCTCATGCTGAAGTGGCCGAATCTCTACTACTCAACCTCGGCGTTTGCACCGAAGCACTATCCGAAGGCGATCATCGACTACGCCAACACACGTGGTGCTGGCAAGATCATCTATGCGGGGTATTTCCCGATGGGTCTCTCACTCGAGCGGATTATGGGTGATATGCCGAGTGTGCCGTTTAAGCCTGCGGTGTGGCCGAAGTTTCTCCGGGAGAATGCGGCAAAGGTGCTAAAAATCTGACCGGTTGGCCATGTTGTGGGAGCGGCTTGCAAGCCGCGATCTGATCTGACGATCAATCATCGCAGCTTGGATGCCGCTCCCACGATGAGCGCCTCAGCTCACCTGAACCGGCAGATCGCGAATCCCGCGAATGAAACACGACTTCAGGTAACGCGGTTCACCCACCACTTCGATCTTCTTGAACCGCTTGAGAATCTCTTCCCAGATCACGCGTAGCTGCATCTCGCCGAGCCGGTTGCCGAGGCAACGATGGATGCCGAAACCAAATGACAGATGCCGGCGGGGATTGGCGCGGTCGATGATGAACTGGTTGGCGTCAGGGATGACGGTGTCATCGCGGTTGCCCGAGATGTACCACATCGCCACACGTTCACCTTCACGGATTTTCTTGCCGCCGATCTCGGTGTCCTTCAGTGCGATGCGGGCCATGTGCGCGACGGGACTTTGCCAACGGATGATCTCTGGCGCCATGGATGCGACCAGTGCGTGGTTGGCGCTGAGCTTGGCGTACTGCTCCGGATTCTGATTGAGCGCCAGCACACCACCTGTGATCGAGTTGCGGGTGGTGTCATTACCACCGACGATGAGCAACAACATGTTGCCAAGGAACTCGTTGGGCGGCATGTTCTTGGTCGCCTCGCCAAGTGCCAGCATGGAAATCAGATCGTTGCCAAGCTGGTTGTTCTTGACCCGCTCTTGCCTGACGTTGTTGAAGTAGGCGAAACATTCCCACAACACCTTGAAGCCTTCTTCAATGGTCGGGAAGTACTCGGGGTTGCCGAGGTTGGAGACGGAGTCTGACCAGTAGATCAGCTTGTGCCGGTCTTCCTGCGGGATGTCGAACAGCGTCGCCAGCATTTGGCCGGTGAGTTCTACGGAAACTTCTGACACCCAGTTGAACGTCTTGTTACGTGGCAGGTTGTCGAGGATGCGACCCGCACGCTCACGAATCAGCGGCTCGAAGCCCATCAGGTGTTTCGGTGTGAAGACCGGCGCGATCGCCTTGCGTTGATGTTCATGTTTGGGAGAGTCCTCCTGAATGAACATCGGTAGCGCGAAGTTGGGGTCCGGATCCGGATCGGCGATTCCACCAAGGTTGATACCGCCTTTGCGGCTGTCCGACGAAAACAGCTCGTGGTGGCTGTCGACGTACATAATGTCGTTGTATTTCGTGACCGACCAATACGGCCCGAACTGGCTGTTCGCGGTGTAGTGCACGGGATCTTCTTTGCGCAGGCGCTCGAAGTAGGGCAGCTCTTTGCGGAATTCGAACAGGTCTGGATGGCCGGGATTAAAACTGTCCAGGGGGAGTGCGGCGGGGTCCTGGTTTACGTCGATGGGCCAGCGCGCCAGGAGTTCCGCGTTCGACGTCTTGAAAAGGTCGGCGCGGTTGAGGGGTTTGGCAGCTTCCGGAGCAGTCGTACTCATGGGGTCTCCTATCACATCGGAACTATCACATCGGAACTAGCACATCGGAACCAGCACATTGGGACTAGCACATTGCGAAAAGTTGCGCCGGGGCTCTACCGGGGGCGCTGGCGGCGAACCTCGAATTCTAGGGTCGCTTTCGATCATCGAATGTAGATAAGAATGTAGTCGGGTGGGGCCGTGTGGTCGAGTGCACGGGTCGACGGTTTTCCGGAAATTTCGGATTCTGGCGTCGAATTGTCATGCAGATGGGGAGAATTACCCACCCTGAGGCCAGAGAACTCGGGTGTACGGCTCGCCAGGCTCGGACTATGATGGGAGATTCGTCCAGATACAGAACATTCTTCGGGGGAATTGATATTCAAGTTTCTGCGTCGGCTGGTGGGCAAGAACGCGTCCGCTACCGACGACAGGCCAAAAAAGCCTTATCACGCCGTTGGCATCCAGTACGACCGACGCCAAGCGTGTCCAGCGGTACGCGACCGGCACAACCAGGTGTCCTTTCCAAATGAAGCGCCGGCGCTCCCTCTCGCGGACTTCACGCGTCGCGCGTCCTGCCGCTGCCGGTATGAGCACCTTTCTGATCGACGTCAGGACATGCGTCGAGATACGGACCATGGTCTGCCTGAGCGGCTCTTTGATGCTCAGGATCGCCGTCGTGGACTACCCGATCGTCGTCGCCGAGTTGCATAAAGCCGAGTCGCTTGAGGCCGAGCCGCTTAAGAGAGTGACTTAAGTCAGTGCAACCCTCTCGGCGGGCCACCAAGCGGCCCTGAGTTTGGACTCAGGTCACCTCCATGCGTCCCCGGAATTGAGCTTTACGGCTGGATTGAGTAATTTGCCCGCGCCCGATTTCTAACGTCTCGTTTCACTGCCGAAGGACTCTCCATGCCCAAGATCACCTACATTTCCCACAGTGGCCAAGAGCATGTTGTCGACGCGCCCGTGGGAACTACCCTGATGAACGCTGCCGTCGATAATGGTGTACCGGGAATCGACGCCGACTGCGGCGGTGAATGTTCCTGCGCGACCTGTCACGTCATGGTCGACGCGGCCTGGTACGCCAAGACCGGCGCGCCCAACACCAATGAAGAAGCCATGCTTGACCTCAACCCGGAACGCACACCTACCTCACGACTGTCGTGTCAGATTCCGGTCACAGACCTTCTCGATGGTCTGCGGGTCAACGTTCCGGAATTCCAGTTCTGATCTGACCACTGCGTTTCGGCACTACCGCAAGCCAACGACAGGAGAGTGATGATGGCCGAAGCCGTTTCCTGGATGCATACCGACCCTGCAGCGCTTGAGCTTGCAGCCATTGACCCGGCGCGTCCTGACCTCTTCCAGAGTGGTCGTTGGCAAGAAATCTTCGCGCGTCTGCGGAAAGAAGATCCGGTGCACTACAGCACCGAAGGGATGGATGGGCCGTATTGGTCCATCACGCGTTACGAGGACGTGAAGTACTGCGACCAGCGGAATGATCTCTTCTCCTCCGATGGTTCCATCGTGCTGGCCGATGACGAAGCGGAATTTCCGTTGCCGATGTTCATCGCGATGGATCAGCCCAAACACGATGTGCAGCGAAAGGTCGTGAGCCCGGTTGTTGCGCCGATGAACTTAAAACTCCTCGAGAGCACCATTCGCGAACGTGCGGCAGGCATTCTCGACAGCGTGCCCGTCGGTGAACGATTCAACTGGGTCGACAAGGTCTCCATTGAACTCACGACGCAGATGCTGGCGATGTTGTTCGACTTTCCGTTTGAAGATCGTCGCAAGCTCACACGTTGGTCAGATGTCGCGACGTCCGACGAAAACAGTGGCATCGTGGAATCTGAAGAGGCGCGACGCGCCGAGCTGACGGAATGCCTCATTTACTTCAACGGCCTGTGGCTACAACGTGTTGGCAAACCCGGCAATGACCTGATTTCCATGCTGGCCAACGGTGAAGCGACGAAGAACATGTCGCAGCAGGAGTTCCTTGGCAACCTGGTCCTGCTAATTGTCGGTGGCAACGACACGACACGTAACTCCATCAGTGGCGGCGTTTTGGCGCTGAATCAGTTTCCCGAGCAATACAACAAACTGCGTGCCAATCCCGCGCTGATTCCGAACATGGTCGCCGAGATGATCCGGTGGCAGACGCCGCTCGCTTACATGCGGCGCACTGCATTGGTCGATACGGTGGTGGGTGGCAAGCTGATTCGTAAAGGCGACAAACTCGCGATGTGGTACGTCTC
>SYFY01000108.1 GCA_005799745.1 Gammaproteobacteria bacterium | reverse complement strand
GTGAACTCCACATCCTCGATGAACACTTGAAGCGCTGTCCTCTCGGCGTATCCGGTACCGCGTGGTTCAAGACCGCCACGCCGTTCCAGTACTTCAACGACCCTTCCAAAACCAAAGACGCCACGTCACCCGATGGCACCATGACCACGGTCGGCGACGTCGGTTACGTGGATGCCGACAACTATTTGTATCTCACAGATCGCGCGACATTCATAATCATTTCGGGTGGCGTCAACATCTATCCCCAGGAGTGCGAGAACCTGTTGATTACTCATCCCAAAGTGCTCGATGCCGCAGTGTTTGGTGTGCCAAACGTCGATCTCGGTGAAGAAGTGAAAGCGGTGGTGCAGTTGCTCGTTGGTCAAGTGGGTACTCCGGAACTCGCCCAGGAACTGATGAACTACTGCCACGCGAATCTCGCTCGTCAGAAGTGCCCACGTTCCATTGATTTCACGGATGAGCTGCCGAGACTTCCCACGGGCAAGCTTTACAAAAAGGCACTTCGTGATCGTTATTGGGGTGATCGGAAGAGTCGGATTGTGTGAATTGAAAACGGATGTGATCAAGCGAGTCGACGTACAGGCATGGTGATCATCTTCACCCTCGCTGTTTTGATGCTCGCACTTGCGCCCCAAATCTGGGTGAAGCGGGTGATGCGTCACCATGCGCGCGAACGTACCGATTTCCCGGGTACAGGTGGCGAATTCGCTCGTCACGTTCTGGATCGGCTGGGGCTTGCCGAAGTGGTGGTTGAGCTAACGGATCGGGGCGACCACTACGATCCCAACGACCGTGCCGTGCGTTTGTCGAAAGACAATCACGACGGTCGCTCTCTCACCGCAGTGGTTGTGGCTGCTCATGAAGTCGGCCATGCGATGCAGGATGCGTCGGGTTTTCCCGCGCTGGCGCGGCGACAACGCCTCGCTCACATCGCGGTTCGATTACAAAAGGTAGGTGCCGTCGTCATGTTGGCCGCGCCAGTTCTCTTCATCGTCGTGCGTTCGCCGATTGCTATGTTGGTGCAAGCGGCTCTGGCCGTCGTGGTGCTTGGTGCCTCGGTGGTGCTGCATCTGGTGACGTTACCCGTGGAACTTGATGCAAGTTTTCGTCGCGCCATGCCGGTGCTGGAGACCGGCCGATACCTCGATCAATCGGATTTGCCTGCCGCACGTTCTATCCTGCGCGCGGCGGCGCTGACCTATGTGGCTTCAGCAGCGATGTCATTGCTCAACGTCGCGAGCTGGATTCGAGTCCTGCGGTGAGTTCGCTCATTGGATCGACAGCGGCAAGGGTCCGCGCTAACGTCCGGTTATCGGGGATTCGGGGGCGCTGATGATCCTGCTACGACACGCTCTTCTGCCGTTTTGCCTCATCTTCTTTTCTAGCTACAGCGCCGCTGCATTTGATCTGGTCAAACGCTCCTGGTGCCACTTTCAAATGCCGAATCTCGACCTGATCAGCGATCTTCCTCCCGATCAAGCTGAGGCGCTGCTCGTGCGTCTTGAGCGATTCGATCGGGCGGCAAGCGCCCTGCTCGAGCAGGGAGATGCCGTTTCACGCCCACGACTCAAGGTGCTCGTCTTCGCCAAACGCCGAGATTTTGAACGTGTTTTTGATTCTCCAAGTTTTGCCGGCTTCATGTGTGGTTCCATCTACGAAAACCTGTTGGCGGTTGGAGCGGATAGCGCAGGTGAACACCTCGTCGGCAACCTGATGCATGAATACGTACACCACATGTTGCGTAACGATCCGAGAGGTGCCTGGCCGCTGTGGTACGAAGAGGGTCTTGCGAGTTTTCTGGCGACGCTCACGGTGAATGAGCGCGGCGTGGTAGTTGGTGCTACAACAAAACACCAACCTGAGCGGCTGCACCGGCAAGGCTACTGGGACGAACATGAGGTGCGTTATCTCGATGCGCCCACGTCGCTTCCAGACGGCGACACGGTCTGGCTTCGTGATTTATTGGCGACGGGCTCAAGCGCGGATGCGCGAGGGACGGCCATCCACGACTTCTACCAGCGCTCCTGGTTGCTCGTCCATTTGTTGCGTCATGGCCATCTGGCTGGATTTGCTGATCGGCGTAGTGTGCTTGACGCCTATCTGGAGGTTCTTCGTGCAGGCGGTGAGCCAGTGCAATCCTTCGTTCGATTACTCGATGAAAACCTGGTGGAGTTGGCGCGGGATTTCGGGCGCTACCGCCACCGCGGACGGTTCCCCATTCAGGAGATCGCGCTGTCACTGCCGGCACCGAGTGCCGTTGTGACCGTTGGCTGCCTCGAGTCGGGTGAAGTCGCGTACCAACTCGGTATGGCCAGCTCGACGATCCACCCCGGTTTTGCACGCGATGCTTTTGACTGGCTGGTAGAACGCAGCAGCGATGACGCACGGCCTTACGTCGGCTACTCCGTCATCGAACGCGCCGATGGTCGAGGCCTGCCGCGAGAACGACAACCCCGAATGCCGAGCGCAGTGGCAACAGGCCGTGGAGGTGTATCAGGCCGCATTGGCCCTGGAGCCTGCACGCACGGATGCGCACTTCGGTCTCGGCGTTGTTCACTTTCTTTTGGGCGAATCTGAGCTGGCCATCGCTGCCCTGGAGCATGCTCACGCGCAAGCTCCGGGGGCGCCGCGAATCAGCCTCTTTTTGGGGGAAGCCTATCGACTTGTAGGGAAACCGGAGCGAGCAAGCTGGCACCTTTTGCGTACCATGCGCTGGGAGGTAGAACCTGAATGGCGTGATAAGGCGCGGGAAGCTGTGCGGCTGTTGAATCCGACCAGCCGCTGAACTTGATGCGTCACGTATGAGTGGCAGGGGGCCTTTCGAAGCCCACGTTGACGATGAGGCGGAGCAGGCGCCTGCAACGGATTGATTTCTCTTCCAATGATTTTGCAAATCCACCATTGCCTTAAGGCGCTGAACCCGATGGACAGAATCCTGTTGCCTGGAAAACCCGGTGACTTCAAATCATGACCACCGTGGCAACCCGATCTTCGATACCCGGGCTGCACATGGTGGCGACAACCAGTTGTTTTTCTTAAGGATTAGACGTGGGGGAAATCCGGGATACGGAAGCACCGGCAACAGTGGCCGGTGAATCAGCCGTGAGAATTTCTATGGATCTGGCGCCGACCTTGTGCGCTGCGTCTACCCATCTGGGCTTACCGGTGCTGCGCAATGTCACCCTCACGAACACCGGCGACGAAACTCTTGAAGAGCTCGTGATCTCGGTGCGTTTCAGTCCGGCCGTCATTCGCGACGTCATCTTCACGCTGGATACCTTGCCTGCACGAAAGGAGCATCGACCCGAACTGCCACCTCGGGTCGTCGACCTCGAGTTTCTGAGTCGTCTGGATGAGGCTACACGCGCCACGGTTACTGTTGAGGCTCGCTCCCACACTGCGCTCGTGGGAGCAATCTCCGCCACGTATTGGATGCATCCGGTGCTTCTTCTCGGGAGGACCTGGCACGCAGCGTCTGCCGGATGGTCGGCATGACACGCACGACGGCCGATGCCGAAGCACGCGTGCTTCGGCAAGTAGATGCGTTGATCGAGCAAGGGGAATTGGAAGATTCAAACAGCCGCATCCGGATCCGGAGCCGGCACGGATAGTCCCGTGTTCGGCGGTTCGGTTCATCAGCATTGGCAGGCACCGCGGAATAACCCGTGGTAGCCTCCCGCTTCGACTTGGCGAGCACCCCGGATAAATTGATGGTTAACGAAACCACCCGTCCCCGCATTTCACAAGAAGACCTCGAGCGGCTCCGTGAGCACCGGTCGTTGCCCAATCTGATCAAGATTCCGTTGTTCACCGCGATGATGGTGCTCTTGACCGTTTTGGCCTGGGAAACCTCGTCTGAGGTGGTTCGCTGGACCGCATTTATCGCGCTCGGCTACCTGTGGATGAGTATGGTGACGTTTATGCACGACGCCACCCACAACGCCATGTTTCACGGCCGCTTTGCCAATCTTGCCTTCGGCATCGTCTCCATGATCCCGATCTTCGTCACCTTCATTACGTTCAAGGAAGATCACCTCGAGCATCACCGCTTCAACCGGTCTGCAGCGGATCCCGACGCTTTCACGATGGGCAAGCGCGGCTTCGCAGATTTCCTGTTGTTCTATGCGTATCTCCTGATCGGCGGGCTTTTGAGCTTCATCCATTTCAACTTCATTTACCCAGCGCAAAAGTTCGGAGCAAAGCTCTGGAGCATTCATCTTTTTGAAATTGCGCTCAAAGGCGCGGTGTGCTGGCTGGTGTTGTCGATCGCGTCGGAACACGGTGTATTGATCAAAACACTCGAAGTCTGGTTATGGCCGGTGTTTTTTTTCTCTTTGTTCAACTCTATGCGATTTATCGCTGAACACTACGGTACGCCGTGGAATGCGGGGCAACTCGCGGGAACCCGCACCATTGTTTCCAATCCGGTGCACGCATTCTTCTGGAACAACATCAACTGGCACATCGGTCACCACGTCTATCCCAACGTGCCTTGGTATAACCTGGTTGAATTGCATCGACTGCTTGAACCGCAAATCGCGGCTTCCGGCGCGATTGTCGACAGAGGATATTTCTCGGTGTTTATGAACGCGGTCCGCAACGGACCGGAGAGTGAAGAGCGTCTGGCACAAGCGCTCGCCGAGCGGCGGGGCTCAGATAGTCCGGCTCTAGTCGCCCGAGCTTGAACAACGCCGCGCTGCACAGGGTAGTTTAGGGTAGCCGGCTGTTGTAACAAAAACGTAAACGCTGTCATCGTCCAGACTGCAGGCGTAGGTCTTCTGTCTTTCTTGTGTGCTTTGGCATTGCAATCACCTCACAGCTCGCGCGTACTGCTGTGAGCTGATTCGCAACAAGCTATCTCCACGATGCGTGCACCACGCGCGAACCTGAAATCAGTGGAGTTACGGCAGTATGAATTCAGCCCCTCACCGAGAGCTTCGCGGCGACTCATCCGCGATCCCTCGTGCACCAACCTCGACCATCATGCGCGTCCGGCGGGTGTTCATGGGTGGAACACTGGCACTCGGCTTGATGCAAGCTGTGCATGCGAACCCAGGCATAGATCCCACAGAGAATGTGGTCCTGCAGTGGAACGATGCCACGTTGCAGGCGATTCGTGACACACGAACACCGCCACCGGTAGCCGCGCGAGCCCTCGCGATCATCAATACCTGCGCCTTCGATGCCTGGTCGGCATACATTCCGAATGCGCTGGCGACCCGCTCTCCACGCAACTTTAAAGTCTCGTTTAACAAGAAAGGCGCCAAGGCAGAGTCGGTGGCGCGTGCTGCGTGGCTCGCCGCCAAAGACCTATTCCGCGGAACCACCCAGCAGACGTATTTCGACACGTTGCTCAAGGCTCAAGGGTATGTCCCGGATACCACCAGCACCGATCTCAAAACACCCGCCGGGATCAGTAACGTCGCCTGTTCGCGGGTGCTCGCTTATCGACGCGGTGACAAGTCGAACCAGCTGGGTGAGATGAACAAGGGTGCACCGTATTCCGACTGGACCGACTATCAGCCGGTAAACACACCCGATCACATCGCTGACCCCAACCGTTGTCAACCGCTGCGGGTACCCAATGGTCAAGGTGAGTTTGTTGAACAAAAGTTCCTGACACCGCATTGGGGGCAGGTGACGCCGTTTGCGCTTCGTGATTGGAACATGCAGGTGATTGAACCCGTTCGCCAGAGCATTCTGCGCAGCACCGGTCGTGTTGGCCCCGCAACTACCGACGAGGAGGAGTTTGATAACCAGAACCGCGAGCAGGTTTCCTATAGCAGCCGTCTGACGGATCAACAAAAAGTGATTTCCGAATACTGGGCAGATGGTCCCGGATCAGAAACACCTCCGGGTCACTGGATGGCGTTAGCCCAGGAAATCTCGTAGCGTGACCGCCACCGTCTCGATCAAGACATGCGCTTGATGTTCGCGCTCTCTAATGCACTTTTCGATACCAGCATCACGTGCTGGGGGACGAAGGTGATGTTTGACTCCGCCCGACCGATTACGACGATTCGTTCGATGCATGCAGGTGAGAAGATCGAAGCGTGGGGTGGTCCGGGTCGTGGGACACAGACGATCCTCGGCGAACAGTTTCAGCCCTATCAGGTCATGACGTTTGTGACCCCGCCGTTTGCGGAATATCTGTCAGGACACAGTGCGTTCTCCGCGGCTGCGGCTGAGATCCTCAAGAAGTTCACCGGAAGTGATTTCTTTGGACACCAGCATTCTTTCGCTGCAGGCGCTTCACGGGTTCAACCGGGCGTCACACCCCGCACCAACGTCTCGCTGAGCTGGTCGACCTTCAGCGAAGCCGCGGATGAAGCGGGCATGTCGCGACGTTACGGTGGCATCCACTTCGTGGATGGTGACCTTGATTCCCGCAAGTATGGCCGCCGTATCGCCAAGATCGTTTGGCACCGCGTGCAGCATCACTTCGGTTATTGATCTGAGGTAGATCACCAAGGTCCGGACCCTTTAACGTCGATCCGGAACGGGGGGGTAAGGGTGGTGCGGGGGTCGTGCCACCCTTTTTTTGTTTCTGTAGGATTGTTATGTGGATGGGCTTGATCCGGTTCGCGGTTTGCTTCGAGCGGAATGTAATGACGCTTCCAAAGCGCCTTGTGCATCCGCGAGCTTACTCAACTGCTTCGCATGATCGGCTTGCTAGTTGACGAGGTTCAAACGCAGTTGACTGACTAACAGTTCTCGATCCGAGAGTTGTTGCTGCAGCGCCGCGATCTGTGTGTGTGCTTCATGCAAGGCATCCTGATTGTCACGCAACTCCTGAAACAGACGATGAATGGACGCGTCGCGAGCATTCAGGGTTTTGGTGGTGTCCTCAAGTTCATGCTCGAGCTTACGGATCAGCGATTGTGCCTCTCGTTCTGCTTCGCGTACGACGTGATTTGAGCGGCTAAGGCGTTCCGCCAGGCTTTCCAGAATATTTTTCTGTTCTTCGAGCGAAGCAAGCCTTTGTTCCTGGGCGATGGCTGTCGTTTCCGCACGTTGTAGTTTTTCAGCCAGCGCGTCGTACTGAACCTGTGTGAGTCCACTGGTGAGCGTCGTCGCACTCGTGAGGGACGCTTCCAGTGTGGAGATGCGGTGGTTTTTCTCCGCCAGTGCAGTCTGGAGTTTTGTATACGCGGCTTCTGCCCGGCTAAGACACTCTTGGAGCTGAGCGGGGTTTTCGTTGTATTGTGTGGCAGTGATCGCATCCTCGTCGACGTCAACATCGAATGAATTGGCGAACGACTTGCCCCCTCGCAAAGCCGTCAGTTCTTCGGTCAAGCTGGCGAGATGCGCGGTTGTGGATTGCAGTTTTCGTGCAAATTCCTCCTTCTCGCGTTGAACGTTGGCGAACCCGGTACGCAAATCACGATGCTCATCCTGGAGTTGCTTGATAGTTTCATCACGCAAACGCAACGTGGAAGCGAGGTTGGGGGTGGCGGCCTTTGCATCACGAAGCTCATAACGCAAATTTACCTCGCGACGTTTCGCAAACCAGGACTTCATTGACCATCCGATCCGCAACATGATTGCGGTGACCAACAAAGTGGCTACGGCGATGTAGGGCAGCAGGAGGTTCTGATCGAGCAGGGATTGCAACATACCGACTCGCTAGGGTGATTGGGCTTTGCGATCGAGAACATTGGCCTGGACTTTACTGAAGCGCTCCATGGGGTGCTTTCTGGCCACTGCGATGCGCTGTGTAGTTTGGATGCGTTCTTCATTCGCGCGGCGAAAGCTGAGGATGGCCCGAAAGTGCGCAAACTGCGATTAGGTCTGGTGTGATTCGCGAGTGTTCATAGTGCCCAGCGGACCTCAAAGATCAGGCTTTTTTCAACTTGGCGAGCAGAATCCTGCAGCCAAGTGCGGGCGGGTCGCTCGCTCGTTACTTGTTGTGCTTCAACCAAAACGAGCAGCGAGACACTTAAGGGCTGTGCCCACGGGAGCGCCCACGCATAACCATCTTCAGCGTTTGAGTCATTAAAAAGTCCATCATGATCGATCACTTTGAATCGATCGTGGCGGAGGGTCGCTGTCCCTGCATTGAATTGTCGACTGGTGAGCACGTACCACGTCGAAAACTCGGCGTCGATGGCATGTCCTCCCATCACCGTTTTACCGCGTATGACCTGCGCCTGGAGCATCCATGCCTGATCGAGGTGCAGCCGGACGGCAGCATGGTCGAATCGCGTCTGCCAGCTATATTGGCCATCTTTGATGATGAGTGGGTCGGCTCTGTTGTCGTAATGCAGAATTTCCAGTTCGACTCGTCCGTCGTAGGCGTATCCCGCGGACGTGTAATAGTCTGGACGGCCATCGATTTCCCTAAAAAGTTGGATGGTGTGAGTCTGCTTCGCAAAGGGACCGTCCGCGCTATAGACCGGCAGGTCCGGGATACGCAGATTCTGGAAGAGCCCTGTTGTGCGATTGCCGACGTGCCAACCGCGCCAGCCGATTTGTGTACCCGCAGGATCATTGCCGCCGAAGAGTCCAAGTCGCGTCGTGAACTCGTGAGGTGACCCGACTAAAGCGCCGCGCCATTGTGTGGTGAGTTCAGCACCAAGAATGCGAATTTCTTCTGCGATCCAACTGTTGATGGCAGAGCCTGAAACGGTGCGTTCCGCACCCCAACCGATCTGGTCGTAACCCACTTCGAAACTTGAAACCGGGAAAAACGCCCCCGCACGTGCACGTACGCGCCAGGGTCCGGAAGGAATTGGGTGCCAACCGAGCCAGGTTTCGTGCAGATCTGCGAGGCTCGTGCGGTGACTGTCGATGTCGGCGTTGGCGTGAATCGCGAAGTCACTGATCACAGCATCGAAACGCATTGCGACTCGCGCGGAAGGTTGTTCGGCGCCAAGCGGAAGTTTGTTCAGACGGCTGGTGAGCTCATCTGAACGAGAATGATCTGTGGCAGCACCGATGTGGACCATGCCACGGAATTCTGAAGATGCGGCATACACAGCCGGAATCGATGCTGTGACGTACAGCACAAAAAGCCCAGGAAAAACCCGCTGAGCGGAAGGTATACCCATGATTGCTCATGGTAGGGCAAACACCGTCTGGTGCTTTGTGACTTGGTGCCCGGAGCCGGAATCGAACCGGCACGACCGGTTAGGGTCTGGGGATTTTAAGTCCCCTGTGTCTACCTGTTTCACCATCCGGGCGTAGCACTTTGGTTATCGCGCAACACGAAGTGTTGCGCGATAACCAAAGTGCAGGAGGCGGCAGTCACTTCGCGGCGCGAAGTGGCGAGAGCCCAATTTGCTTGATGCGTTTTGCATCGCGAGGTGCTTGTCCCTTTAAGTGTCTTCTTTTCGTGAGAACCAACCCGCTCACTCCTTCGATCGTCAAGAGCTTGCCCGCGCTGCCTGAGTTTGCCCACTCGCGTCTTCGCTACGCGAAGTCGCTGCTGTGCTCCCTCACTTCGCTTCGCGAAGTGAGGTTGGTGCCCAGGGCGAGACTCGAACTCGCACGTCACAAGGACACTGGAACCTAAATCCAGCCTGTCTACCAATTCCAACACCTGGGCGTGGCGGGCATGGTACGGGGGCGTCCTTAGCGAGACAAGGAATGCGGTGGGTTCTTTGTATGGGTGTTTATTCCGGGCGGCAGTCGGGACGCGGCCTCGGCTATGATCCGGTCTTCATTCCAAGTCTCAGTCGGAGCATCCATGGACTTCCCCATTCACGGCACGATTCGTCCCGGGTTCGAACGTGTACGCGAGGTGTTCGAAAAGAACTTCACGCAAGACGCCGATGTCGGCGCGAGCTTTTGTGTGGTTCAAGATGGTGAAGTGCTCATCGATCTCTGGGGCGGTTTTAAAGACCGCGGATGCACCACGCCCTGGACCGAGGACACCTTGGTCAACGTCTACTCGACGACAAAGGGTCTCGGCGCCATTGCCTTTGCCTGGGTGGTCGAACATGCCGGTGTCTCTTACGACGATCCGGTGAAGAAGTACTGGCCGGAACTCATCGCCGCGAAAGATGGCCTGACCGTAGGTCAACTCCTGTCTCATCAAGGTGGCATCTGTGGGGTGGACTCCAAGATCACCGCAACCGACCTCTACGATTGGCAGAAGATGATCGACTTGCTGTCACGACAAAAACCTTATTGGACGCCGGGAACGGCCGCCGGATATCACGCCATCAATTGGGGGTATCTACCCGGGGAGATTGCTCGACGCGTAACTGGTCGAACCCTAGGTGAGATCTTTGCGACCGAAATTGCAGCACCGCTCAAGGCTGATGCATGGATCGGTCTACCTGAAGCGGAACACCACCGTGTCTCTGACATGATCGGCCCGAACCATGCGCGTGTGCAGCCGGATATGAGTGCGATGCTGGCTTTGAAGATGCCGAAGCTTTATCCAGTGGCACTCCAGAATCCCTCTATACGCCCGTTTCAAGACGCGTCGAGTGCAGCCTGGCGAACCGCGGAAATCGCAGCGGCCAACGGACAAGCGAGTGCACGAGGTATTGCGACGATTTACGGTACTGTGGCGAGTGGCGGCGGGGGACTGCTCTGGGCCGACACCGTTGCTGAGATGGCGAAAGAAGAAGTGGGCTTGTCTGAGGATCTCGTGCTTGGCCGACCGTTGCGTCGCAGTCGCGGCATGATTCTCAACACCGAACAGCAATACGGCCCACATGAAGCCAGCTTTGGGCATGCCGGTGCGGGTGGCTCTGTAGCGTTTGCAGATCCGGCGCGTGGCTTGGGCGTTGCTTACGTCATGAACCAGATGCAGATGAATCTCAACGACGATACACGTGCAGGAAGGTTGATTCGGGCGTTGTATGCGTCGATGGCCTGACAAAATAAAGAACCTAGTCCCGCTGGCGCCGCTCCCGCATTCGGTCCCTTTGTTTGCGCATTCGCTCGAGCGCCTGAGCGCGCTCTCGCGGCTTCATCTGCCGGAACTGGTGGCGCAGCTGCTGACGCTTTTCCGGCGCCAGCAAATTGAACTCCCGCAGCCGTTCGCGCATACGGTGCCGTTGGCCGGGTGTGAGGTCTCGATAGATCCGAAAACGTTGTTGCAGCCGCGCTTGGTCGGTTGAATGGAGAGACTTCCAGCGATCATATCGGGCCGCAAACCGCTGCCGTTGATCCTTGTCCATCGTGAGCCAACGATCGGCACCAGTGGCGAGACGTGTTTGTCGCGATTTATCGAATGTCGACTAACGATTTTGATACGTGGCGAGGAGACGCTGTTGATCCGGATTTAGATTCTTCCACTCCACAGCGATTCGCATATGCGGCAGAAGATGAAAAACTCCGTGGTCATGCAGAGATTCCTAATAGTGAAAAGAGAACATAGAGGCCCATGATGCAAGCGATCAAGAGCCAGGTTGCGGGTATTCGTCCGCGCCACGGGGTGAGATCAACGGGTGATTTCATCGGCAGTGGTGGCAGAGATGCACAAACCGGTCGCGGCCATAACAACATCAATCCGGTTTCGAGCACAAACAAGATGGCATACAGATGAACGAAGTGGATGCCGGTATCGATCACAAACGTGCACAGCCCATAGATCAACACATGCAAGCCGATGACGGTTAATCCAGCGCGTGGATCGATCGGGCAGTTAAGCAGCGCCACCAGTACCAGCGCGATGATCGGAATGTTGTAGAAACCGGTGAAGCGACGAATGAGTTGCCACAACCCTTCAGTCGCATCGGGCAACTGCATGGCAATAATGAATGAAAGGCCAACGATCAGCATGCTCTGCACACGGGCACTCGAGACGGAGCGGTCGGCGATTCGCTGTGGCAAGAGATCAACAGAGATTAACGTCGCGGCACTGTTCACGAGACTGTTGAAGGAACTTGCCACAAGTTCGATGACGACGGCGAGAAAGACGCCATGCAGTGCGGTGGGCAAAACATCACGTGCGAGGGTCGGGTAAGCCGCATCCATACTGGGAAGCGCATCGCCGTAGAGATGAAAGGCGATGATTCCAGGGATCATCACCAGCAAGGGTACGAGCAGTTTGAAGTAACCCGAGATCAGTACGCCTTTTTGTCCTTCAGCCAGATCTCGAGCACCCAGTGCCCGTTAAATAACGTATTGATTCGTCCCTCAGTAAAAAAGGTTGGCGAGTAACATGCTGGTGAACACCGTGGCAAAGGATGGTTGATCCGTTGCAGCGCCAATGGCGTTGAGTTTTTCCGGATGGACTTCGCGGAGCATGGAGAGTCCCATGAAGAAACTGCCATCACCCAGTCGGATCAAACCCAGGATGGGCACAAGGCAACCGACGAGCAGCAGGCCTACACCAAAGAGCGTATCGGAGATGGCGATCGCACGAAGCCCACCAGCGACGGCAAACGCACCACCGATGAAAGCCGCCGTAAGCATCGTCAGTAGAAGTGCGGTGTTGTGGTCGTAGCCTGTGATCGAAGCCATGTCGGTGAGGGCGAGTACCGCCATCGAACCCGAGTAGAGAACGGCAGGCAACGTGATAAAGGTGAAGCCCATAACAAACAAGGCGGCTGTGGCGCGGCGGACGCGACCATCAAATCGGGATTCCAGAAACTGCGGCAGCGTGGTGTAACCCGCTTTGAGGTACAGCGGCAACAGCACCAGAGCCATGACGATACAAGCGAGACCTGCAGTCACTTCCCAGGCCATGGAACTTAAGTTGAATGCGTAAGCGGAACCCGAGAGCCCGACCATCTGCTCCGTGGACAGGTTTGTCATGATCAACGAGCCGGCAATGACTGGCGCAGTAAGTGAACGACCGGCGAGGAAAAACCCTTGGGTTGATGTGGCTTGCCCGCGGCTCAGCCACCAGGACAACCATGCAACCATCATTAACTGGCGCTGCCTGACAGCAGCGTCATGGCCGTCATGAGAGGTCGATCTGTTCCGCTACTTCCCGTTCGAGCCGTTCTCGCAAGGAGCGGTAGTCGATGTTCAGCTCTGTAGCGAGGCGCAGCACATCGTCGTGTTCGATCTTGTGCCGACGTCGGCCGTCGGGTTGCACCACCTGTTTCACGTTGACGGTACCGACGGATGTCGTGATGGTAAGGACCTCACGTGACAGCAGCCGCTTGTTGAAAGCGACTTCCCTGAGCCCAATAGTGGTGGATTCGTTGAGCAGGAGATCACCGAGCACCCGCCGATGCGCTGCATCGCTGAGCACAGTGAGACAAGTCGCCGCCCGGCTCTTCTTCATGATGATGGGTGTGTGATAGACATCGCTGGCACCGGCGGCGAAGAGGCGTAGTAACAAAGGCTCAAACGCTTCTGGCGTCATGTCATCGATATTGGCTTCGAGCTTGAAGTGTGTGGTCTGTGCGGCTGCGGTGATTGAAGCTTTGCGTGGCTGATACTCGCCGAATGCGATACGGAGAACGTTGGGAATTTGAAAATCCTTTTGGCCAACGCCATAGCCGACTTTTTCCGGTGTAAACAGTCCTTGGGGCAGATACTCGTTGATGCTTGCTTTGAGGATCGCAGCTCCGGTCGGTGTTGTCGCTTCACCCTGAACGCCGCCGTAAGTGCATGGAACGCCAGCGAGAATCTCCTGTGTCGCGGGTGCCGGGACAGGTAACAGGCCATGTGCACAACGTACCTGGCCTGCGCCGACTTCTACCGGTCCACAAACAAGATGCTCCACGTGGAGCCACTCGAGGGCGATGGCGCTGCCGACGATATCCACGAGTGCATCGATGGCACCCACTTCGTGGAAGTGCACGGCGTCAATGGTCGAGCGGTGAATCTTGGCTTCGGCTTCAGCGATGAGACGGAAGATGGCAAGCGCGCGTCGGGTGATGCCTTCAGGATAGGCCGCTTTGATGATCATTTGGTGGATGGTGCTGAAACCGCGATGATCGGCTTGGTCGAGGTAACGCACGTGTACTTGGGTACCGCCAATGCCCATCTTGCTGGCTGGTTGTGCATCAAGACTAAACTGACCCTTAAGACCAAGCTTCCACAGTTCGGTTTCGATGTGCTCGCGTGGCACACCGAGGTCGATCAAGGCAGCGAGGTGCAAGTCGCCGGCAATGCCGGCGTTGGGTTGGTAGAAAAGGGTGCGCATCGAGGGCTTGGATCAGTCTCGTAGGAGCGGCTTCCAAGCCGCGATCTATTTGATCTTTCGAGTTTATTTTCGCGGCTTGGAAGCCGCTACTACTGACTGCTTACGCCACCGCCTGCCCCGGTGCATCCGGGAACCAGGTATGTGATGTTGCAGCAGCGACGAAGTTCTCTTTGAGGTGTACCAAGTTCTGCATGTCTGCATTCACCGCATCAAGCCCATGCCCGAGGACATAGGCATAACTCCTTTGGAAGGGTGACAACTGTGCCTTCAGAAAGTCATCGGTGTACTGACTATTAAAAGCATCGGCGTTGCCCGCGCCAAGATACATGCGCCCCGCCAGGAACCGTCCGGCCTTCATGCCGATCAACCCGATACCCGACTCGCGGGCCTTGTCGAACAACGGTCGCAGGGTATGCATGGGTGGTGAATGCGGCATGACCTTTTTGGTTTCCCAGTCATACCAGCCACCGGGCGTGACGGCGATCATGACGAGGTCAAAGGCACCTGTGGCGATGGCCGTCTCAAGTACCGCCTGTGCGTTCTGATGGGTGGAGAGGCCCATGTGCTTGACTTTGCCCGCCGCCTTGGCACTTTCAAAGGCGCGGCGCACTTCTTCGCTGCCGACCACCTTTACGTTGTTAGCACCCATCTGGTAGTACGCATCCACCTGATCAATCTGCATTTCTTGCAGCGATTCATCAAGGAAGGCGCTCCAGCGTGTTGCCGCTTCTTTCAGTTCAGTGGCTGTGGGTTCTTCATTCCAGGCTCGATCCACTGGAACTTGTGCTTTGGAGATCAGGAAAATCTTGTCCTTGCGTGCCTTGAGGAAAGGCGCGAGATGTTTCTCCGCCTTGTCGTAGTAGTGTTTATAGCCCACATCAAAAACGTTGATGCCGGCATCAAACGCAGTGTGAAGAAGGCGATCCTGACGACGTGACGACAACGCGGCACCACAGCCAAAGATCAAGCGACTCGCCTTGAAGTTCGTGCATCCGAGGGTCCGATAGGTCATCTCGGGCCACGGCGGTGCGAGTCCGGCGGCTTCTTTGCCCGTAGCGAGTGCGGCCTGTGCATCGCGACCTCGTAACAGGGTCGCTGCGCTGACAGCCGCCAAGGTGAGGTACTGCATGAAGGTACGACGGCTATTGGACATGGTCTGCCTCCATTCGGATCAAGTTGAGCGAGACCCGACTATGCACCCAGGCTTCATCGGGCACCACCCCTACCAGATCTTCACCTGCTCCTCGGGAGGTAGCCACATGCCGTCACCCGATTTAACGCCAAAGGCGTTGTGGAATTCCGGTACGTTCCGCAGTACCCCAAGGACTCGATACTTCGGCGGTGAGTGGGAGTCGGTCAACAACCGCTCTCGTTCTGCAGCCTCGCGTGTCTTGCCACGCCAGACTTGTGCGAAGGCGATGAAGAAACGTTGTTCGCGGGTCAAGCCGTTGATCTTCTGGTCGTTTTTGGAAGGGGCCTTATCCTCAAGGGAACGAAGGTAGGCGCGGTAGGCCATTGTCACGCCGGCGACATCCGCTATGTTCTCACCGAGAGTGAGTTGACCATTGATCTTCGTGCCAGGAATCGGCTCGTAGGCGTTGAATTGTTCCACCAGTCGTTGCGCGCGCGTGTCATAACGCGCCACATCGTCGGGCTGCCACCAGTCGCGCAGACGTCCGGTGCCATCAAATTTACGACCCTGATCGTCAAAGCCATGGCTGAACTCATGACCGATGATGGTGCCAATCGCGCCGTAGTTGGCCGCGTCATCAGCCAACGGATCAAAGAAGGGGGGCTGCAGTATCGCCGCCGGGACGACGAGTTCGT
>SYFY01000107.1 GCA_005799745.1 Gammaproteobacteria bacterium | reverse complement strand
CAGCACTGCAGTCGCGATGTTCGTCGGCGACTGGGCGGTAGCACAGCTGTGGCTGTTCTGGGTGGCGCCGCTTGTGGGTGCCGTACTAGGTGCCGGCGTTTATCGGGTCATCGGTAGCGCGTCGAAGTAACACGCGCTCCGCAGAGATGGGTCATTCGCAAGAGTTACCCGTCTCCCCCAGTCCCGGCTATGATCCGGTCACGAACCACATTAGGGGAGAGACCGGTTCATGAACACACACGCAGCGGCGACTTACGCGAAAGGTCGACGGCTCTTTGATGCCGACAGCCACCTCATGGAAAGTGTGCATTGGCTGACGGACTTCGCGACCGATGCACAACGTGGTCTCATCAAACCACTGGTTTCCGAGAAAGGTGGCGCCAATATGCGCGCGGCCATCAAGATCGCTGAAGATAGAAGACTCGACCCCGAAGCCACCCGCAAGCTCATCGAACATCCCCTGATTTCAGGCCCCAAGGGTTGGGGAGCCTATGGTGCGATGGATCCTGTGGAACGATCCCATGCACTCGATCTGCTCGGCTTCGAGTATCAGCTCGTATTCCCCACCTTCGCCATTGGACAGTTTGCAGCATCGAGTGACAGCGATGTGGTGTACGCAGGCACCGATATGCTCAATCGGCGGATGGCGGATTTCTGTGCCAGGGACCCCCGACTCCTCGGTGTCGGTTATGTGTCCTTGCGTGATCCCGTTCGTGCAGTGGCTGCGGTTGAAGCGGGCATTGCTGCTGGTGTTCGCGCCTTCTGGGTAAGTTCCGAACCGGTTTTGGATCGATCACCATCGCATCTCTCCCACGACCCGGTTTGGGCACTGCTCGAGAAACACCATGTACCGGTCATTCTGCACATCGGCAGTGGTCGTGGCCTCGACAGTCGTTTCCACAATGCCGGCCATCCCAAAGTGAAGGACTGGCTTGGCGGAGGTGAGAATCTTCGTGGCAAGGACTTTCCCGCCGTGGCCCACTCCGCACAGAATTTTCTCACGGCAATGATCTTCGATCAGGTATTCGATCGTTTCCCGGAACTCATGTGCGGGATTATTGAACTGGGAGCGACGTGGGTGCCTGGATTTCTCCGAACTCTGGACCAGGGCCACATGGCCTTTCGCAAGTCAGAGCCTTTGTTGGCCGGGCTCTGTGCAAAACCCTCGGAGATTTTCAAACGCCATGTGCGCGTGAGTCTCTTTCCCTATGAAGATGCGGGCTGGCTGATTGAACAAGCCGGCCCCGAGGTTTTCATGTTTGCTTCTGACTGGCCCCACCCGGAAGGTGGCCGCGATCCACTGGGTCGATTTGATCAGACGCTCGACGCCGTAGCGGCGCCCGCCGAGGTGCGTGATGCGTTCTATTTCAGGAACTTTGCCGCTCTCCTCCATATCGCTGTTTGAGTATCAAAATGTCCGACGTCAAAAAGCTGTCGATGCCGACCATGCTCGCGTTTGGCGTCGGCCAGGCCGCAGAGGGAATGAAGAACCAGGCCTTTACGGTGTTCCTGGTGTTCTATTACCAGCAGGTCATCGGCTTACCCGGTTGGATGTCGGGGCTCGCACTCGGTATCGCGCTCATCTTTGACGCGATTACCGATCCGATCATGGGTGTGATCAGTGATCGCACACAGTCCAGCTGGGGACGTCGGCATCCGTACATCCTTGCTTCTGCCATTCCGCTGTTTTTATCGTTTGGCGCCTTGTTCAGCCCACCCGATGACATGAGCAACTGGGGCTATTTCGCCTGGCTCACGACGTTTGCTGTGCTCGTTCGTGGATCGATCACGTTGCTCCACGTCCCGCACCTTGCCCTTGGCGCGGAAATGGCGCAGGACTATCACCAGCGTTCAACGATCTTCGCGTTTGGTGTGGTGTTTTCGATTACAGCAGCAGCTCTGGTGTCGTTTATCGGTTATCGCTTCTTCTTCCCGACTACTCCGGAATTTAGTCCCGGCACGCTCAACCCCGACGGTTATCTGTCGTTCGGCTGGTTCTGGGCGGTGGCGATGGCGATCTGCATCTTCGTGCTCTGCGCGGGAACATGGAAGGAAATCCTGCACTTCAAGTCGATTCCCTCGAGCACGACGTTGAGTATTCGAGCGGCACTGCAGGATTTTAAAGACGTATTCCGCAACCGCTCTTATCGGCTGATCTTCATTGGCATGTTGATTTCAACGCTGGCCGTGTCTGTTGACGGTGTGCTCAGCCCCTATATGGGCGTGCACTTCTGGGGACTGACCACAGAACAGTTATCCCTCGTGGCGTTTGCTACGTTGATGGGGATCTGGATCGGCATGTTCATCGCACCGATCATCACCCGAAAATTCGACAAGCGTCTGGCGCTCGTGATTCCCGCGGTGATCGTTGTGATCAATGTCAACGTGCCGTTGATCCCAAGGCTCTTGGATGTGTCGTGGTTCCCCGACAATGAATCTCCAGCCATTTTCTGGATCTACTTCACACGTTATTTCATTCAAGGCCTGTGTTTGCCGGCGATTTTTGCGAGCTTTAACTCGATGTTCGCGGACATCGCGGATGAAGTGGAACTCGAATCGGGTGGTCGGCGCGAAGGTGTTATTTTCTCGTCGCGCTCCTTTGCTACCAAGATGACGAGCGCTGTCGGCACCATGATCGGTGGCGTCGTCCTCGATCTTATCGCATTCCCAAAAGGTGCTCGTGCAGGCACTGTGCCCGATGAAACGATCTGGTGGCTCGGTCTGGTTGAAGGTCCGATCGTCTACGCCGTGTCACTGAGCGGTGTCCTGTTTTACCTGCGTTACAAGATCACCAGCACGCGACACGCGGAGATCCGCGCGAAACTCGCTGAGCGGAACGCGGCGGCCGGTGCGGGGTAGGGCACAACTCGAGCAGATCTGGCGCGCTGGCGTTGCAGCCGCGCAACCGGCTGGGTTGATTCACCGGTTCGCTCGGCTTGAGGACCATCGATGGCGGTGGTCCCGTGGAGACGTCTCGATTGACGTCCCGCTGCCTACAGGCATCGGCCGCGTGTTCATCGCTGGCGCTGGAAAAGCGGTTGTTCCTTTCGCAAACGCATTGGCGATCTCCCTTGGTGATCATCTCGCGGAGGGGCTGGTGGTGACAAAGTCAGGACACCTTGAGCCCAGCTCCGACCCTCGCATCGTGGTCCTTGAATCTGCACACCCGGTACCTGATGTACGGAGTGAAAAGGCAGCATCAGCGCTGGGAGCTTTTCTCGCGCGGTTAAGTCCGGATGATCTCCTGTTTTTTCTCGTCACAGGTGGGGCGTCCGCTCTCCTGACGGCGCCGGCACCGGGCATCACCTTGGCAGATAAACAAGCCGTCACACGCCTGTTGCTGGCATGTGGCGCCGACATACATGCGATCAACACTGTACGCAGGCATCTGTCGCACTTGAAAGGCGGTGGCGTAATCAGGACGACCCACGGTGCGCGGATCGTCACGTTGGCGGTTTCCGATGTGATTGGTGATCAACCTGAGAGTATCGGCTCTGGCATGACGGTTCCCGACTCGACAACCTTTGGAGATGCACTGCGTGTCGCGAAGCAGTTTGCTTTAGAGCGAGATGCGCCCAGTGCGGTGATGGATCACCTCCGACGAGGTGCAGACGGTGAAGTCGAGGACACCCTGAAGCCCGGCGACCGCCGTTTCGAGGCATCCGAGTTCCATATCATCGCAAGTTCAAGTGATGCCCTTCGCGGGGCGATGGAAGAGGCGCGCAAGCACTTCAATCACGTCGAATCGGTGTCGATGCCCTTGCAAGGTTCTGTTGAACACTGTGCTGAGGAGATTGAGTCGGTGATCAACCGGTTGCAACTCTGCGGTTCGGAGCAGTGGGCACTGATTGCGGGTGGGGAACCTGAAGTGTTGATGACAGGTGATGGCCTCGGCGGACGCAATCAACACCTCGCACTCTTACTGGCGAAAGCGATGCGGGATCAGCGCGGTGTGCGTGGCCTTGTTGCGGGTACGGATGGCACAGATGGTCCTACTGAAGCCGCAGGTGCCTTCTTCGATTCGACCACGGCCGCTCGTGGTCGCGAGGTTCACCTGAAATTGAGTGATCATCTCGCCCGTTTCGATTCCTATGCATTTTTCTCGGCGACGTCTGATCTCTTTGTGACCGGTCCGACGGGAACCAACGTCATGGATCTACTCGTGGTGACCGGTGGTGAACACGTTAGTTAGTGGTGGGAGCTTGTGATGAAAACCTGGATCGTGGGGATGTTGTTTGTAGTGTGGTCAGTGATGCCTCAAGCCGATGAAAACCGGTGGACGGTGCAGGAAGCTTCCGCACTTGTGGCAGTGGATGAATACCTCGATGCCTTCAACGCGCGCGACGCAAAAAGGTTTGCTGCAGCGCTGCACTACCCGCATATGCGTGTGGATGGTCTGGGTCGACCCGCGTTTTGGCCAACGTTAGACGACTACTTGAAAGTCGTTGAGTTTGAGAGTGCGATGCGGACAGGTTGGGTGTACAGCCGCTATGACTGGAAACGTGTCGTTCAATCCGGCAAACACAAGGTCCACGTAATGGTGTCTTTCACACGGTATGGTGCCGATGACAAGCCACTGCATACGCAAGAGTCACTGTATGTTGTGACGGAACACGATGGTCGCTGGGCCATTCAGGTGCGGTCGAGCTATCTGGAGCAGGTCCAGGCGGATTCTGGGATTAAGCTGAAGTAGCTCGTTGTACCGAATCAATGCGTACCCGGCGATCCACGTGGGCCAGCACGTGATAGTCCTGCCAGCCGCTTTCACCTTCACAAATCACGATCCAATGGCTAGAAAGCTCACGTTGGATACCGGGGACACGGTGGAAATAGATCTTCAGTCGATGCCAGATGTTCACCGGGTCAACAGACTCGAGGTGCAGGTTAACAAGGTCATCTTCGTGATTGCGCTCCATCCACATGCGGCGAATCAGAGGATCGCGTGTTAAATATCTGGCCAGGACTTTGACCGAGCCCATGACGCCAGGCGATGAAGCCCCGAGAATCTGTATGACCATTCGTTTGCGCCGCATCTCATCAACCCCCTTCTCGGAGTGGTCATGCCCTCCCATAGTCCGGAGAAGCTGCGCCAGCCCCTGCTTGTGGGCCTGGCGTCTCAATGCGGACAGAAGCGTACTGTGAGCGTTTGTGAGCCTCGCCACTGCGGATGTAGGTACAAGGCTCACAGGTGGGCTGGTTTGTGATGATTCGGTTACAAAAGATCGATAATACGACTGTACTTGATCACGAACTCGCGTTGCTTCTTGAGCGGTGATCGCAAACTTTCATCGTCGATTTCGTTGTAGACGAGGTAGAGGCCAGCGTTGGCCGATTGCAGCCACGCGAATCGCAAGTTCAAGGCGACGAAGTCGGTGCGATCATCACTCTGCAGAAGCATCTGCAGTTGCATCTTGGGCGTAAACGAATACGACATCCGCAGGCGTGCGACGTTAACGGTGAACTCGCCGTTGGGTACCGGCAGATCGATGTCGTTGTGGATCCAGTTGAGCTCCGCAGAGAACTTCTCACCGGGGCGATACAGCAGGCCGGTGGAAGCGTTAATCCGATCTCCGCCGAAGAACCCGCCGATCTTGCTTTCGATGCTGAGGCTCAAAGGCTTGCCTTCATCGGTGCGCAATACGAGCTGCGCTTCTTTGTGATCGTATTCATCCACGGGGACGAAGGTGCCGCGATTGATCTCGAAAGGTTTTTTCACACCTTCATGCGTGAAGTTGATACCAGTATGAATCTCGAAACCGTTTTTCCATTCCCAGTGGTTGTCGACGTGGGCGAATCCGGACTCCCAATAGCCGGTGTCGTCCCAGAAACGGAAGAACGCGACGTGTGGGCGGAGTTCATAGAAGCCCAACCAGTCTTCAGGTCGGATACGCCGAAACACCACGGCCTCGGCTTTCTCGTAGTTGCGCCGGCGCAGGAAGCCCACTTCCGGATTGAAGTTCTCGCCGACCTTCGTATAGCCGACAGAGTTACTCCAGGTCGGGGTGTTGTAGTTGGCTTTGAGACGCCAGGCCATGTCGCGACCACGCCGATTGGGTGTTTCGGTTTTGGCGATGTAGGACTCGATGAGTGTGGATTCTCCGAGACCGAGGCGTCCGTCGATGGCGTAGGTGCGGTTGTAATCCGTGTCTTGATTGCCCGTGAGTGTCCCATCGCCTTCCCGAGCAACGTAGACGATGCCGATGCTCGATCGATTCGCGAGTTCCTGGTTAACACGAATCACGCTGAAGTCGTTTTCCGGTGCCAGGCCGTTAACGCCATCGCTGCGCATTTGCAGTGCACCAACGTTCGTGGAGTCACCGATTTTTCCTGACAGACGTGCACCGCCGATGATGGGCAAGGCTCGTCCTGCGGGACTAATACCGATGCGGCGGGTGAAAAAGAGCTCAACTTCTTGAGGTGTTCCCACGGTGAACTGGCCGGCGTTCTCCAGAAAGAAGGGTCGTTTTTCCGGAAAGAACAGACTGAAGCGGTCGAGGTTGACCTGCAGTTCGTCGGCCTCGACCTGGGCGAAGTCGGTGTTGTAGGTCGCATCCAGTGTGAGACTCGAAGTCAACGAGAACTTGAGGTCAGCACCAAACTCTTCGTCGAAGTGGGTGCCTGACGGCTGTCTTCCGCCGCGACTGAATTGGCCGAGTGCGTAAGGCGTGATCTTGAGGTTACGTTGTACTGGCAGTTCGAGGCCGCGCAGGGTCCCGGCTTCCGAAACACGGGTCAGCGAAAATTGAACGGGAATTGGCGACCAGTAGGCGACTTCATTGGTTCTGCGGATGTTGCGCTGGAAGTTGAGACCCCATACGGGTTTCTTCCCACCACCGTAACGCAACGATTTGAATGGGATCCGCATCTCGCTACTCCAGCCAAAGTCGCCGGTTTTTGAGCGCACGGACCAGTTGGTATTCCACTCCAGGTTAAATCCAGTGATCGTAGGGCCGAAGCTCTGAGAACCTTCGCGAGTGACTTGGGCGTCGTACTCCACGGAAGCAGGCGTGGTGCCGAAGATGAAGCCGTTCTGGCGATCGAGGAATGCGTCGACCAACACCTGAAATGAATCTACGTCATCGAGTAAGGAGTCTCTGCGAGCATCCCCCATGACGATGCCCGCCGGGTTGTCATCGTGACAAACCACCCCGATGTAGAGCGCTTCGTCATCAAAACCGATGAACACTTCCGTGCGTTGTGTTGAAGGCTCACCCTGAAGCGGACGGGTCTGCACGAAGCCAGTCGCGGCATTCATTCCGCGCCACGCGTCGTCACCCAACACCTCGCCATCGATGAGCGGCAACGTCGACAGGCGGGTGGCGTCGAGCACCGGTTTATCGATGGCGAGAGCGGACCCGAAGGCAAACAGCAGCCAAGCGCACACAAAGGTGCGCGAGATGACGTTGTTCATACTTACAGAAGGTCGGTGGCGAGCTTGTTAACGACGTCGAGCGCAGAGGCTTCGCTGTTGTTGCGCAGCATTGGAATGATGCGTGTGACTCCGAGTGCCGCGTAGTCATCCACCATTGCCTGGGTAGGCAGCACCGGTGGGGTCACGCTGAAGGAGAGTTCACCCAGTGCAGCGTCACGCGGGGTGTCCGCGAGTAATCGTTTCAGTTCGCCGATTACCTTGCCCGTGGTTGCCACGTCCAGTGCGAAGCCATACCAACCTTGACCACGACGAACGGCGCGCTTGAGCGCTCCCGGGCTCGTGCCACCGACGATCACCGGCGGACCACCTGCTTGGACGGGGCGAGGCTGCGCGTTGATGCCGCTGAAGTGCACGAACTTGCCATCGAAGGTCGGCTTTGGTGCGCGCCAGAGCTCCCGCATGGCATCGATGTATTCGTCTGTTCGAGCGCCACGGGATGCGAAGTCCACCCCGAGTGCCTTGAATTCCTGATGCAGGTAGCCAGCACCGATACCAAACAACAACCTTCCGCCGCAAAGCACATCCAGGCTGCCGATTTCCTTGGCGAGAACGACCGGGTTGCGTTGTGCTACCAGTGTGATGCCCGTAGCGAGCCTGATACGACTCGTTTGTCCGGCCAGAAAAGCGAGCAACGCCGGTGGATGCAGCATCGGTGTTTCCGGAGCGGCGGGCGATGGGGCTTCACGAGGATCTGGCAGCACAACATGTTCACCGGTCCAAAGTGATTCAAAACCGGCTGCTTCCGCAGCTTTTGCCACCGCTGCTGCCGTAGACGGATTGCCGCAGGCGCCGGTGTTGATGCCGAAGAGGCCAATCTGCATGACGAGGCTCCCATGGAGAATGCTGGTTTGATGTCTTAGGCGTGCGCGCACTCCGGGGTTCAATCTGACCGTCGGCTGGCACACGCTGGAGTGGGCGCGATTGTGCCAGACCGGCAGGCGTCACGTCTGCCGCGGCGCATCAGATGTGTCCTTATGTCGGGCTGTTCAACCCGCTTTTGTGCACAATGTGTCGCCCGATTTTTCAAAATCAGGTCTTGGTAAAACCCCGGGCCTTGAGCGAACACAAACCATGGAAACCAGCACCCCCCCCAAGCCAGATCGCGCTTCACACTTTGGTCGTTACCTCGTGGTGGGCTTCCTGACGGTTGCACCCCTTTGGGTCACCTGGCTCGTTTTCCAGTTTTTGGTTGGCTTGCTTGCGGGTGTGGGGGATCCGCTCCTCAATACTCTTGCCTCACTGGTTGCACCGATCGCTCCACAAACGGCTGATTGGTTACGTGACGGTAACTTGCACACCCTCGTGGCGGTGCTCATTACGCTCGCACTCCTCTATGGCATTGGTGTGTTCACGTCCTTTGTGCTCGGCAAGCGTCTGGTGTCCTTCTTTGAGTCGTTGTTGGCCAAACTGCCACTGGTGCAGACGATTTACGGCGGCACCAAGAGATTTGTGCAGAGCATCACCACGCCGCCAGCGAAAGGGCAACGTGTGGTCTTGATCTCGTTTCCAACTCGCTCCATGAAAACCGTCGGCTTCCTGACGACGGTGATGAAGGACACCGTAACCGGGCGTGATCTCGCGGCGGTTTATGTGCCCACAGCGCCAAACCCCACTTCGGGGTACATCGAGATTTTGCCGGTCGAGGATGTGGTCTATACCGATTGGACCATGGAACAGGCGATGACCTTCGTGATGACCGGTGGTGCGACTGCCCCGGCAACGGTGCGCTATCAGAATGAAGAGCCGGATGTCCGAATTGTCTGAACCGTCTATCCCTTTAGATGCGTAGCTCGCGTAGTTCCGGGTCGAGATGACCGTGGTGCCAGAGTTGATCAAACTCGTGAAAGAGCCGCTTGGCGGGCACTGGATCGTCTGCATGCAATGAGCCTTCAGGCTCCCGGTATTCTGGCAATAGCCAATAACCCGCTTGGTCCCACGCCACAAAACAACTGTCAGGTGCGTCGAAGTCCGGGTCGACCAGCCGAATGGTTACCTTGCTCGATAAGCGGCGCGAGAGTTCGAGCAGGCGATGCCCACGGCTAACGATGAAGTTGCTGGAGTGAATGAGAATTCTCACACGGGTGGCCGGTGCACGACGCGCGAAGGTGGATATGGCGGTGGTGATTTGCGGTTCATCGAAATACAGCGCATCCAGAAAGTGACTGTAGATGATGAGCTCACGCCGTGCCTCCGCGAGCCCCGCAGCTAACGCGTCCCGGGCTAGGCCTTCACCTCGAAAGAGCGTCACTCGCGCAGAGCGAGGGAGTACTTTCGTCGTGTTCAGTTCGGAAATCTGTTTATTCGCAGCGCGGCGTAACGCGTCTGTTGGCGCGATGGCGAGCAACCGAGTCATGTTACGGTGGGGAATACCGGCTTCCTGGTACTCAATGCCGGCAACGGAGAAACCACCTCGCTCGTAGAATCCAACGGCATGGGTCTGAGCGTGGAGAAATACCTCGTTCATGCCGAGAATTTCTGCCTTGTGAACGGCAGCTTGCAACAGCTGTTCGCCAATGCCTTTCTTACGTTCGGTGGCGAGGACGGCCATACGACCGATCTGTCCAGTCGGCAAGAGCCTCGCGCAACCGAGGTCACGACCGGCCGTGTCGAGAGCCAGAAAGTGACACGCATCATCATCCAGACCATCCCATTCGAGTGACTCCGGAACGGACTGCTCATCGATGAACACCACCTTACGAATCCGGTGTAGTCGCTCGCGATAGGTGACCCAGTCCACCTCGACGACGTGTACTTCCATCAGCGCGGATTCCGGGCGAGCTCGGCTGCAAGACCGATATAGGCAGATGGCGACAGGCCGGTGAGTTCTGCGCGTGCGGCTGGAGGCAGATTTAACGCATCCAGTATCGATTCGAATGATGCGGCATCCAGTTGTCGGCCACGTGTCGCGGCTTTGAGTTTTTCATAGGGTTCTTCCATGCCATGTTTGCGCATGACCGTTTGTACCGCTTCGCCGAGCACTTCCCAGGTCTGGTCGAGGTCGGCTTGCATCGCGGCCGGGTTCACTCTGAGCTTGGTGATGCCTTTGAGGGTTGCCTGCCAGGCGATGCTTGAGTGAGCCAGTACAGAACCGATCGTGCGTAGCGCAGTAGAGTCCGAGAGATCTCGCTGCCAGCGCGACACTTGCAGCTTTTCAGCAAGGTGGCCGGCCAGTGCGTTGGCAATGCCAAGGTTGTCTTCGGAGTTTTCGAAGTCGATGGGATTG
>SYFY01000106.1 GCA_005799745.1 Gammaproteobacteria bacterium | reverse complement strand
CTGTGGCGTGACCACGGGGATCGGTGCGGTGTTCAACACGGCTAAGGTGCATCCGGGTGCAACAGTCGCAGTGTTTGGTTTGGGTGGTATTGGTCTCAATGTGATTCAGGGCGCGCGTATCGCAGGTGCGGATCGCATCATCGGTGTTGATCTCAATCCCGCGAAAAAGACCCTCGCGGAGAAGTTCGGGTTGACCGACTTCATCAATCCGAAAGACTGCACGAATGTGGTCGCTGAAATCGTGGGCATGACGGGAGGTGGTGTTGATTACTCCTTCGAGTGCATCGGCAACACCGACGTCATGCGCCAAGCACACGAATGCACGCACAAAGGTTGGGGCGAGAGCATCATCAGCGGCGTTGCCGCGTCAGGGAAAGAAATCTCGACACGGCCGTTTCAACTCGTCACAGGGCGTGTGTGGAAGGGCACTGCGTTTGGTGGTGTCAAAGGTCGCACACAGGTCCCGAAGATCGTGGACTGGTACATGGAAGGCAAGATCAATATTGATGACCTGATCACGCACACACTGCCACTCGAGAATATCAACGAAGGTTTCGATCTGATGCATCGTGGCGAGAGCATCCGCTCCGTGGTGGTGTACTGATGCGCGCCGAATGGCTCTCGTTGGTGCAGGAAGAGATCCTCGATCCGGATCTGCCGATCTGCGACCCCCACCATCACCTGTGGGATCATGCCGACGACCCCTATCTGTTGCCACAGCTGTTGGCTGACATCGGCAGTGGTCACAACGTGGTTTCGACAGTCTTTGTGGAGTGCGGCAGTATGTACCGCGCGGAAGGTCCGAAACACATGGCCTGTGTTGGGGAGACCGAGTTCGTGAATGGCATTGCTGCCATGACCGCGAGTGGTCGCTACGGCAAGCTGCGTGCCTGTATCGGCATCGTGTCTCTCGCCGATCTCAATCTCGGATCAGCGGTCGGTGAAGTGCTTGACGAACACATGCGTTTGTCGCGACGTTTCCGTGGTATTCGCCATGCGGCGAGTTGGGACGCGAGTGATCAGGTGCGTAATGCGCATACCCAGCCTTTCAAAGGCATGTTGGCTGACCGGAAGTTTTGTGAGGGGTTTGCCGAGCTTGGCAAGCGTGGACTTACCTTCGACGCCTGGCTCTATCACCACCAGATTCCGGAGTTGACGGATCTCGCGCGAGCCTTTCCGGATACGACGATCATCTTCGATCATTTTGGTGGGCCGCTGGGTATCGGCCCTTATGAAGATCGTCAGGATGAGATCTTCCCGCAATGGCGGAAGGATGTGGCGGAGCTTGCAACATGTCCCAATGTCTACGCCAAACTCGGTGGCATTGTTATGCCGATCAATGGCTTTGGCTTTCATCGACAGCCGAAACCTGCGACCTCGGATGAAGTGGTTGCCGCGACGGGACGTTATCACCACCATGCAATCGAAGTGTTTGGCACGAAGCGCTGCATGTTCGAAAGCAATTTCCCGGTGGATAAGCAGAGTGTGAGCTATGCGGTGCTCTGGAACGCCTTCAAGAAGATCGCTGCTGGCGCATCAGCCAGTGAGAAGACAGATCTGTTCCACGACACTGCAGTGCGTGCCTATAAAGTCGCCTGACTAGCGTATCAACGGTTCTTTCGGGGAGAGGGTTATGGAACTTGACGGCAAAGTGATGGTGATCACCGGTGGTGCCAGTGGTATCGGCCTCGCTACGGCACAAGCCATGGCGAAAAAGGGCGCGAAGCTGGTTCTCGTTGATATTGAACGATCGGCATTGGATAAGGCCGCTGCGTTGTTCACGACGCCAGTAATCACGCGTGTGTGCGATGTGCGGGACTTTGTCGCGATGCAAGCGTTGGCAGTGGATGTGGTGAAGACTTGTGGAGCGGTCCATGGTGTTTTCAACAACGCTGGCATTGCTGTCGGTGGTCCCATCGCCGATATGAAACATGATGACTGGCGTTGGGTGATCGATGTCGACTTGTGGGGGCCGATCCATGGTGTTGAAGCGTTCCTGCCCTATCTCAAAGCGCAGAAACAGGGTGGACACATTCTCTTCACGGCGTCGTTTGCAGGGCTCGTGCCGAATCTTGGGCTCGGTCCGTATTGCGCGGCGAAGTATGGCGTTGTTGCCATCGCTGAGGTGTTGGCACGTGAACTCCGTGACGACAACATCGGTGTTTCAGTGCTTTGCCCCATGCGCGTCGCCACCAACATCGGCCAATCGCAGCGTAATCGGCAAGGTGACTACGGTGGCGCAGAAGTCTCACCACCGGTTCAACAACAGGGTGATGACAACCGTAATCTGGCGGGTCGTGTCCTCGATGTGAACGACGTGGGCGACATGGTGGTGCAAGCCGTCGAGAACAACATCCTCTACATCCTGCCGCACGATGAAGCGCGAGGTGCCGTGGAGCGTCGATTCCAGCGGATCCTCAAGGATTTTGATTACTGGTCGAATCAGGGAACTGCGCGCTAAACTTCGCGGCCTGACAACCAACCTAAACCGAGGACGCATTCGCATGAACAACCTGCGCCACATCGCGACGATTGGTTTAGTGCTGATTGCGGGTACCGCTTGCGCGGCTGATGCGCCAATGACCGCGCCGACGCCGGTGGAGCCTGTGCCGTCGTTGGTCTCCAAATCGCCAATAGGCGTCACGCTGTACTTCATTACGCCACAGAATGGTGAGACTGTCGGAACGACTTTCCCCGTGCGATTCGGTCTTAAGGGGATGGGTGTTGCACCGGCTGGTGCGGATCTGCCGAACACGGGTCATCACCACGTTCTTATCGACCATCAAGGCGAGGTCAGTTTGACGACGCCATTGCCGATGACGGATCAGGTGAAACACTTCGGTGGAGGTCAGACGGAAACGGAACTGACCTTGAGCCCGGGTACACATACGCTCCGGCTCGTGCTCGGCAACTACCTCCACATCCCGCACGATCCGCCGGTGATGTCGGAGACGATTACGGTGACGGTGAAGTAACACAAAGCAACGTTTGACAAGACCACACACGCGGCCTGGAGCGTAAGTCAGTAAAGTAAGAGTTCGGACGATTTCCGGAGAAGTGCCAGAGTGGCCGAATGGGCCTGATTCGAAATCAGGTGACCTCGTAAGGGGTCCGTGGGTTCAAATCCCACCTTCTCCGCCAAAATTTGAGTTCGCAAAGTGAATCTCATCCACTGGTTGCGTCGGCGTTGTTAGCGGCTGACGAGCGTCACGACCATTGAACAAAAGGGAGTTCGATGATGAGTAACGGGACTTTCGACAAGAGCAACCTGCCATTCGGAATGGCTGATCGACGCGGGATGCCCAACGCGTCGTTTTACCCCCGGTCCAACCATTCCCTCAACGAAGCGCAGATTTGACTTCATGTTCCCCGATGTCGCCAACGTTCCCGAAAACACTTTGCCCATTGATCCTAACGGCCAACTCGATCCAGAAGTGGTTGTCGCTCTTGAACAACTGTTCTTCTTTACCAAGAAAAATGTTCCCGACAATTGGGCTATAAACTGGGCACCATTCACGGCGACAGACGCTACCTCCAATCACAACTTTGCTCGAAAATTCGATCCGTTTATCGTCCCAGCGCTGCATAGGGTCCGGACCGACGATGGAGAATTGATCAACCTTGCAATTCGGAATCTGCAAAGAGGCTACGCTCTCGGACTGCCAACGGGTCAGGCGATCGGTGCAACGATTGGAGAGACACCGTTGACGCCCGAGGAGCTTGTTGCCGACTTTAATGGGGCTGCATTCGTCGACTTTCCGTTCCTGCAAACTCGGACACCGCTCTGGTACTACGTTCTTCAGGAGGCTGCGGTTCGCAAGAACGGACTACGACTCGGTCCGGTAGGCGGACGCATCGTGTCCGAAGTTTTTTGTGGGTATCCTCAAGGCAGATCCGGCATCGATTCTCAATTTACCTGGATGGAAGCCGACACTGCCCTCGACGACGCCGGATCGATTCAATTTATCGGACCTCATCAACTTCGCGTTGCGGGAGTGAGGGCGCCGAAATCTCCGACAGCGCACGACTTGAGTCCGCGCAGGACACGGAACAACTTCGTGCACGTCAAGATGATGAAGTGCGTTATGAGTTGTTGTTGATGGCGCAAGTTGTCGAGGCGCATCAGCACACAGAGGGGATCACCGGGAGTGCATCCTGGCGGATCACCAAGCCGCTGCGCGTAATGAAAGCTGCAGTGACGAAGGTGATGAGCCGCTAAATCACCTCGTTGGTTGGGATTTTGTTAATCAGGGCGTAGCGCGCTGCGACACACCCAATTCACCGAGTTTTGCGGCCATGAACTCCGCCGATGTCGCGAGGCGCGTGTTCACGTCTTTGTCGATGAACTGAATGATCCCGTGCTTGTCGACATAGAACGTCCAGCGATTGGAGAAACCACGTTCGTTCAACACACCGTAGGCACGTGCGGCTTCTTTGGTCGGGTCGCTGAGAATCGGAAAGTCGGCTTTGTGTTCTGCCGCGAAAGCCGCGTTGCCACGTTCGCCTTCGTTAGCATCGACACTCGCCATAAAATACGTCACGTCGTAGGCGCGGATCAAATGACCGTTCTGCGCTATGGATTTGCATTCGATGGTGCAGCCGGACGTGAATGCCATCGGAAACCAGGCGATCGCTATAGCTTGTTTGCCTTTGAAATCCCTGAGGGAATAGGTCTTTCCATCTGATCCCTGCAGCGTGAAGTCAGGCGCTGGATCACCTACTTCCGGAGCGCTCCAGGCGAAGGGGTTTAGCAGAAGCACGAACACAGCCAGGGCGAATGAAGACGATAGGTTTTTCATGGTGCGCTTTTCCAACTCAGAACGATTCACTGCTTATCACGCTTGTCGCGCAGTACATAGTTTGTTCCACGCCGCTCAAACTCAAACAACTGTGTCGCTTCGATCAGATCGATGAGTTTGCGATAGCCGTAGTTGCGTGAGTCAAACGACGCTTGATTGCCAATGCGTGTGGCTACGGAGCCGAGCGGTGACCAACCATCATCGCCCACGGCAGATTCGACAACGTTACGCAACAACGTCACTAACCGGGCGTCTTGTCGCAAGGCCGCGGTATCCATGCGCTGCGGTGTCACGGGTGCGCCGACTTCTACTTCAACGGGTTCAGGCGTGGTGTTCGGACCGCTGCTCTTGCGACGCCGTCGGCTCTTCGGCGCAGAGGTCGACGTATCCGGATCGCCGAGATTTTCCAGATAGAGAAAACGTGAACACGCGTTCACAAACGGGGCCGGCGTTTGTTTGCTGCCAAAGCCAAACACCTGTGCACCTTTCGCTTTGAGGTGCATCACCATCGGTGTGAAGTCACTGTCTGAAGACACGATGCCATACGCGTCGGGTGCATCGGTGTAGAGCAGTTCAAGAGCCTCGATCACCATCTGCATGTCGGTGGCGTTTTTGCCCTTGCTGTAATCGAACTGTTGGATGGGTCGGATTGCATATTCGTGCAGCACCTTCTCCCAGCCTTTGAGTGCTTCCTTTTTCCAGTTGCCATAAGCGCGGCGGATGTTGGTGACACCCACCTTCGCAAGCTCCGCGAGGATGATGTCGATTTTCGTGGCAGGAGAATTGTCCGCGTCGATGAGGAGGGCGATGCGCGGCTGGTGTTCCAGCATGAGGAAAGCCTGCGGATGAGTTGCAGGCAGCGTAACAGTCCACTCCTGTGTTTTCAGCTTTGGCTGGCGTTATGCTCGCGCCTCCTTTTTTGATGCGCAGGACTGATTGCGAATGTTGCCTCCCGATGACCTTCTGAGTATGGATGCCGTACGTGATCCGCAGGGTTTCTTCAAACGGTTGCGTGAACACGATCCGGCGTTCTGGAGCAACCGCCACAAAGTCTGGATTCTCACCGGTTATCACGATGTCGAACGGATTTTCCAGGATCGCTCGATGTCCACAGCGCAAGGCATTGGCGCGCTTCGTAAACGCATGATGGCGGAACATGCTGAGCTCCTGAAACACGCCATGAGCCTGCTCGATGGTTGGATGCTTTTCAACGATCCACCGGTGCATACACGCTTGCGCGATCCTGTGAGGCGGTCGTTTTCACCCGCGATGGTTGACCGTTTGGTGCCACGCATTGAACGACACGCGAAGACACTGCTCGATGGAATAAAGGAAAAGGGTGAGGTTGATATTGTGTCCGGCTTTGCCCAGCCACTCACCGCGATGGTCATATGCGACCTTCTCGGAATTGAACTCCGTGAACGTGAGTTCTTGCGCGAGTGGGCCCGTGACTTCGGCAAACTCATCTATGGCGCGTCGTCGCGTAGTCAGGACTATCTCAATTCCGTCGCACGTGCTGGTGATGTGTTCTTTGAGCGGTTTCGGGATCGCATCGCGGAGAAGCGCGCATCCCCAAGTGACGATCTCTTGAGTCTGTTGTTGACCGCATCGACGGCAGAGCGGTGGACGGAGGCGGAGATCATTGGTGCATGCTCCATGCTGCTCTTTGCCGGGCACGATACGACGTCAGCGTTACTCGGTTCAGGCGTGCGTGCGATGTTGCAGCATCCTGACCAACTCATCCGACTGCGCGCGGACCTGTCGTTGATGCCCGATGCCGTTGAAGAACTCCTGCGGTTCGATGGCCCATCCAAGACTTTTATTCGTGTTCCGGTGGCGCCGATCGAAATTGGCGGCCATGAAATTGCAGCGGGACAAAACCTCTGGCTAGGTATCCTTGCGGCGGATCATGATCCAGCGGTTTTTGCTGAACCTGAGCGTCTCAACCTTCGTCGCTCCCCGAACCCACACATCGCTTTTGGAGCGGGGATTCACTTCTGTCTTGGCTCGGCGCTCGCTCGATCAGAAGCGAAGGTCGCGTTTACCGGTCTGCTCGAACAGTTTCCGAAACTCCGACTGGTTGAACGAGAACATCGTTGGAGCCCAACCGTGGTAGATCGATTTTTGCTTGAGTTACCGGTGCATTTGAACTGAGGAGGTGAGATGCCTGACTTGTTGAACGGCGTTGTTCAGCGGATCGCCGAGCGATTAAAGGCGCGAGGTGAAACAGTGGCCGTTGCGGAGTCGTCAACGGGTGGTCTCATCAGCGCATCGTTGCTCTCCGTTCCAGGTGCTTCAGCGTACTTCCTGGGCGGTAGCGTCGTGTACACGCTGGTTTCGCGGCGCGAATTGATTCGCATCACTGCGGCGGATGTTGAGGGGCTGGAGCCGCTGTCGGAACCCATGGTGCGAAAGTTTGCCGAGCGGGCACGTGAACAACTCAACGCAACCTGGGGTGTTGCGGAGCTGGGTGCAGCCGGTCCGACGGGTGTACGTTATGGGCATCCGGCTGGAACCAGCGTGATTGCTGTGACGGGACCGGTCACATTGTCGACGACCATTCAAACCGGCAGTGATGATCGTGAGGCGAACATGTGGCGATTCACCAACAGCGCACTGTGTTTGCTGCGAGACGTTCTGGATCGGTGAGCGAGCTCAACGGCGCCGCAGACGCCTGAGTTTCCACAGCCGCGCCAGAATCGGTATCGCCGCAGCGAGGACACAAGCGGCAGTCAAGAGGAACGGCAACTCCGGGATCAATCGATAGAGCCCCGGCCCCATTAAAGGTCCAACAATCCAGCCTGCAGATGAACAGGCCGCGATGATGCCTGATGCGGCGCCTTGTTCTTCCGGCTTGACGGCGAGTGATGCACCCGCACTGAAGCCGGCTCCTGCGAATCCCATCCCAAAACCCATCACCACATTGGCGATGATAAAAGGGGTGAAGGTTGTGAAGAGTGCCATGCCTGCCAACGCCAACGCGATGAGTGGCAATCCAAGACCAAGCCATGCCCCGGGCGACAACCTGAAGCGTTGCACGAGAATCGATTGCGCGATCAGTCCCGCGATGGCGGATGCCATCATCGTGGTTCCGAAGGCTGCCGCGGCCGCAGCAGCGTCGGGCTGCAGTACGCATGGACGTTCAACCTGCAGGAGATGAAGTCTCCTCTCCAGGAGGTAACCACCAAATCCGGCTGGAATTGGCGGCCGGTACTTTGGGACGCACCGGCGCCACTTGAGTGGTTCTTCCGTTGAAGGCAGCTATTTCGAAGGGAACTTAAAGACGTATAGCGCCTGCCCGTTGGCCGGTTGATGAATGTCCGGGCTCATCACCGCTGTCATCGCTCGGAATACGCCCATACCGGTTGGAATGGCGATGTATTGCTCGCCGTCCACGGCGTAACTGACCGGGAATCCGTGTGTCGGCGCACCGAGTCGCGCTTGCCACAGAACTTTGCCGTTGGAGACGTCGAAAGCCTTGATGTAGCGATCAAGATCACCGATGAAGGCCAGACCACCTGCTGTCGTGAGTGTGCCGGTCATGAACATCGCACGTTGCTCGTGAGTCCATTTGTTCTTAAGCGTCTCAACGTCGATGGATACGAGCTTGCCTAACATGCCTTTTGCGTCAGGCATTTCGTAGACACGCGAATCACCGCCGTATCCACCAGCACCGACGGCGCGTTCCACGGCGCGCCCCACCAGATCAGAACAGAGTTGGTGCAACGGAATGATCATCGAGCGTGACGGTGGACTGAATGCCATCGCTTGCCAGTTGTGGCCACCGTAGATACCCGGACAAGCCTTGACGGGGTCACCGATCTTCGCGTCGATGATGTCCTGACGATAAGTCACCTTGCCGGTAATCGCGTCGATCTTGCTGTAGAGGTTTTGTGGCAATGTCTCGACGTGACCGATGTATTTGCCATTGGTTCGATCTAACTTCCACAGGATGCCGTCCTTGCCGACCGTGAATACCCAACGCTCACCCTGGTTATCGACGAGAACGCGTTCAAAACCGCTTTCCATGTCGAGGGTTTCGCCGGGTACATGTTGGAAGTGCCAACGAATTCGACCGGTGCGTGGTTCGATGGCGAGCGTTGAATTGGTGTAGAGCGCTGCATCGTCGGTGCTCATGCCTCGACTTGCAGCGACCCAGGGTTTGGCTTGTGACGTACCGATAAAAAAGAGGTTGAGGCCAGCGTCGTAGCTACCCGCGATCCACAGGTCGCCACCGGCGCGAAATGCTGGGGATTGTTCACCCCAACTCGCATCACCCGGATCACCAGGCAACGCGATGGTTGATGTTCGCCAGAGTTCCTTGCCGGTGTCTGCATCGTGACCCGTGAGAAAACAGCCGTCTTCCTTGTAGCGCTCGCAACCGTTGATGCCGCTGATCACTACGCCATCACCGACAATGGGCCCTGCAGTGTGGGTATAACCTTTTTTATAATCCTCCTTCTGCGCACGCCAAAGCTGTTGACCGGTACGTGCGTCGATCGCGACGATGGCAGCGTCATAGGTGGCGAGGAACAGCTTGTCGCCATACAACGCGATGTTTTTGGTCGGGCCACCCAAGGTCTGCGAGGCCGGTGGATAGTCGTAAGCGTATTCCCAGATGAGATCGCCGGTCCTGGCATTGAGCGCCTGAATGATGTTGCCGGGGTGCGTCAGGAACATGGTGCCGTCGCGGACCAGAGGCGTGCCTTGATTACTGCCATCTTTCATGGCGATCACCCAGGCGAGTGTGAGTTCACCGACGTTGCGTGTGTTCACTTGTTTCAGTGGACTGAAACCCGATCCATCGAGCGTACGTCGCCAGGACAGCCAGTCACCATCGGCGGGTTGATTGAGTTCTGTTTGAGTCACCGATTGGAAGTTCTTAACCGTTCGATTTTCGAATGCCGAACGACTCTTGGCGATGGCGTTGATCGTGCTCGCATCGGCCCACGTGTCGAGCGCTTCTCCATCGCCTTGAATCGCTTCACCGCTACCGATAGCGAGATTGGTCGCCGTGGTGATCGGAGCATCGGGCTTGTTGCTGGCCGTGTGCTTCCGGATGAGCGCGACCAGTGCGAGATGCTGCGCTTCCCCGAGCGCGGGGTTACCACCTGGTGGCATGTTGCCCATGTTGTAACGCAGGAGTTCGAGTGTTCCCTTGTTAGCCCACTTGTCGAGAAAGGCCTTGCCCTTCAGTGCGCTGCCGTGGGCGGAGCCGTTGAGATTGGCACCGTGGCAAGAGGCGCAGTGGGTGGCGTAAATCGCCTCGCCTTCGCCGAGCTGTCCTTGACTGGCGAGAGCGATTAACGGCGAGGAGAAGACTAGGGCGATGAAACAGCGAAGGTACATGGTTGGCCCGTTTCGTGACGTGATGTTGCATAGTACCGAAGATGGGAATCGGAGCGGAGCCAAGATACCGATGAGAGATACCGACGAGGAACTTTCAGGCGGGATCAAGTCGATTTGTCCATCGACGTTACAGCGATAAAGCAGCGATGAAGCAGTACTACGCTGAGCGGGCGCATTATTGGGAAGCGGTTTACGACAAGCCGGAGCTCAAATCTGCCGTTGGCCATCGCGGCAAGAATTTCCGATATCAAATGCTCGGGAACTTCCGGTTATTCGAGTATGAAGTTTGATCCAGTGGACGACAGAGAAAGAGTGAAACAGGCGCCGCAGGATACGCACCTGGTGTATGTTTCTCACGCCAGCCTTGTCGAGGTTCAGCATGCTCAACTGGACAGCGTTTGAACGAGCAGCCCCGCAGATTGCAGCCGCGGGTATTGGACTGTTGCGCCGCAGTGAAGTGGCCTTTCTGGCCACAGTCTCTGCAGCCGGTCGACCCAGAACTCATCCCTTCATTCCCCGCGTCGTGGAAGGCCGCCTGGTCGCCTTTGTTATGGACTCATCGCCTAAGATCGTTGATCTCAAGCAACGCCGGCAGTATTCGATTCATGCGCAGCCGGGCGATGAGGATGAAGAGTTTTTTGTGAGCGGTGAGGCGCTTGATGTGAATGCCAACGCAGATCTCAGAGCTGCAGCGACGGAAGCGATGGGCTTTGCGACGGGCGTGGATGAACACCACGTTCTGTTTGAGTTCTCGTTTGATCGCGCGCTACACACGAGGTGGCTGGATTTTGGTACCGCAAGTCATCGACCGGAGTGGCACAAGTGGCATCTGTAGAACAACCGGCGTGGATTGAGCCTGTTCAAGCGGGATGGAAGCGACCAGTAACCATCTCGGCGTCGGTGTGTGTTGGTGTGGGTTTGAGTATTCTGTTGCCAGGTGTGCTCGCTGCCTTAGGCGCGCTGATGGCTTTGTTCTATGTCTTTTGGGTGGTGCGAGGCACCTACGGCCACCGCTTCTCAGGCGCGTTGGCGCTGGTGTTCTCGATGGTCATCACGCTCGGATTGTCTGCAGTGATCTTGGTCACGTGGTTTCAGCCACTGCGAATCTCAGATATGTCGGCGGGCGCTCGAGTCACGACAGTGAATGCGGATGGAGAGGTGTCTCCGGCAACACCGGAACAGTTGCAACTACTTGCAGCGTTACCGCCGCAGCCCCAGTTAGCATTCGGCACGGATGCTTTGATCGTCTTGATCATGATCATCGCCGCTGCGGGCGTGAGTGGATTGCTCGCTCATCGACATGGTTGGTTTCGCCTTGCTTGGCGACCAGAAAAGGTGTGAAGCGTGTCTTCATCATTCGACATCGTTATCGACAGCAAGTACTCGGCTGGATTAGCGAGATTCTGGGCTGCGGTACTTCGCGGTTATGCCGTTCGCCCGTATGACGAAGCAGAGATAAAGCGCCTGGCTTTGCTTGGATTCACACCGGATTCAGATCCATCGGTGGCTGTTGATGGACCAGGACCGACGATGTGGTTCCAGAGAGTTGAAGCACTCGTCGCTGGTCACAATCGCATCCATCTGGATCTTCGCGCCAAGCTTCGTAGCGATGAGGTTAAGCGGCTCACGGCGCTCGGTGCGACGGTGCGAGATGTCCATGATCAATACACCGTCATGCTTGATCCTGAAGGCAATCGGTTCTGTGTGTTTGACGGCTATTCCTGTGCGTGAATCGATCCTTCAACGTTGCACGATGTGAATTGGAGGAATTCCAGTGTCCACAAGAGATGAAATCTCACGGCGAAGTGCATCTTGCAGTTGTGGCCAACTCAAGGCCGAAGTGAGCGGCGACCCTGTGCGTGTATCCGTTTGTCACTGCCTCGCTTGTCAGCGACGCACGGGCAGTGCCTTCGGGGCGCAGGCGAGATTTCTGCGAGAGTTCGTAATACTCTCCGGCGAAAGTTCTGAGTGGGTTCGAACAGGTGATGAAGGCTCGAAGATCACCTATCGATTCTGTCCCACCTGTGGCGCGACGGTAAGTTACACCATCGACGATCAACCTGACCGGATAGCCATTCCCCTCGGTGCGTTTGCCGATCCGTCGTTTCCGGCGCCGGTGTTCTCCGTATACGAATCTCGAAAACATGTCTGGGTAGTCATGCCTGAATCGATATAACACGCGCCGTGAGCGGGCTCTTTCTGTTTTCGGACTCGGTTCGCGAAGATCCTGAAGTCGAAGCCTGGATGCAGGAACTTAAACCGGCATTCAGTGAGGTTGCGCGTCGGTGGTTTGGTGTGATGAAACGCTGCGGAGAGGATGTACGAGAACTCTTGCACGACGGCCACCCCACGGCTTGTGTGGGTGAGGCAGCCTTTGTTTATGTGAACGCATTCAAGGCGCACGTGAACGTTGGTTTTTTTCGTGGTGCTGAACTCGCCGATCCTGCGCGTCTGCTTGAAGGTAGTGGAAAGCTCATGCGCAACGTCAAGATCAAACCCGATGCCACGCTCAACAGTGCAGCGCTGGAAGCTCTGATTCAAAGTGCCTACGTGCAAATGAAGCGACGTGTCCGGACTTAAATCGGTTTCCGTTCCGCTATTTATTGGATTGGGGTACGCATGCGCACTTATCGGATTTCGGGCGTCGCTGGAAGTCTTCGGAAGGAGTCGCTCAACCGGATGGCGCTGCGAATAGCGAGTCGAGTCGCGCCTTCCGAACTGCAACTTTCGGTGTTCTCGGGCCTGGGCGCATTGCCCTTGTTCAATCCCGACTTCGAGGGATCACCGTCTGCCGCAGTCACCGAATTCAAACAGACACTCGATCACGCTGATGCGCTGATCATCGCGAGCCCTGAGTACGCGCACGGAATCAGTGGGGTCTTAAAAAACGCGCTCGACTGGCTCGTGAGCCATGAAGGATTTGTGAACAAACCCGTAGCGGTATTCAACACAGCACCTCGGTCGCATCACGCGATCGACGCCTTGAACGAGGTATTGAAGACGATGTCCGCTAACGTAGTGAAACCGGCGTGTTGTACCGTGCCGATGCTTGGAAGTACGCTCGAGGAAAATCAGATGTCATCCAGCGAAGTGATTGGCTTGCCGTTACGTGAGGCACTCGAAGCACTGGCTGAGGCGCTGCGTGAATTGCGAGATAGAAAGTCGAGTGGCTGACCGTTCTGGCCGTAGATGATGTCCAGGGTTCGATGTGGGAGACGGGTGGTGGAGATGAAAGTATGAATCACACATTGGGTTGCCACTGTGGAAAGCTCCGCGGCGAACTCGATTCGTCTGCTCCGATCAATCGCGGTATCTGTTACTACAAGGATTGTCAGGCGTTTACCTTTGCACTTGGCGAGGAAGCCAGCGTGCTCGATGCGCAGGGTGGTACGGATATTCTGCAGACGATGCCTTCCGCGTTCGATTCACGTCCGGCCAAGAACACCTGGGTTGTTTGCGGCTGACGTCGGATGGGATGCTACACGACGTGCTGTGATTCACCTCTTGGTAATACACCTGTTTCACCAGCGTTGGCCGTGATCGGTTTGATTCACACGGTTTTTCGTGCAGTCGATCTTGACGCGGTAGCGCCTTCGCATATGCGTGTGTTCACCACGAGCGCAAAGGGCGAACCCAAGCCCAGGCAAAACCTACCGTTCAGCGCGGGGCTTAAACTCGGACGAATGGTCCTGACAGCGCACCTTCGTGGTGTGATTCGCAAGACGCCATTTTTTCAGGCGAATGGACAACCCTCAGTGTCCCCTCGGGTACTGAGTCTGGAAGAACGGGCATTGATTGGTGAACGCGTGGGATAAAGCGAGCAAACGAGTTCAGCGCGTGGTTGCTGGAGGATGCCCCCTTTGTCCAGAGTGGGGCGTCCCTCCAGGATTCGGTGTGGTCCCGATCAGAACATCTCGATCGGAATCGTGTAGCTGATAACAAACTTTGGCTTGGCATTGTCGAACTTGGCCCCTGCAGCATCACCTTTGACATTGGTGTCACTGATCATGAGCTTGAAACCTGACTTCGCAATCCAGACGGAGTAGTCCATGTAGTCCTTGTCAGCTAAGTTGAACCACTCCATGAACTCGCCGTCGTGCCAACCCACATGCACACCAATATCGATGTCCTTAGGTGCTTTGAAGACGTAATCGGCGTTGATGTACAGCTGTTCGGCAAAACCGAAGTCTGCGCCAACTGGTTCGTCCGCTTCGGTATGAACCAGAGATGCCGCCTTAAGAGTGAACCCTTTAAACGCGATTGAGCCGTAAACTTCGCCAAAGTCGGTTTCGACTGCGGCGTCGTAGTTGTAGTACATGTAGCCAATGTTGAACGTCACGTCACCAGCAGCCTTGCTGAAACCGAAGTAGATGTCGTTCTCGTACGAGAAGCCATCACTCGGTCCGAAGTTCACGTTGGAAATCCAGGTGCCGGCGTAGAAGCCGCTGTCGTGCGTATAGTCGAGACCTCCCGATACCGCAGCTTCGTTTTCAGTTTGTGTCAGACCTCTCCAGATGTAGTTGTTGGCCACACCGGCATTGGCGACCAGCGTGTCGGCGCTCGCAGTCGTCGAAGCCAAGGCTCCAGCCACCAGCACGCCGGCTGCTATCGTGTTCAAAGTTCTCATCAGTTATCCCCTTGGATGTTCAAGAACGATTTTGTCTATTACTTTCGCAGGCCGGTTGGCTCCGCGTTCTCGCGAGGGGGAATTGCAGAATCCGTGCCAAGTGAGGTACACCGCGCGTTTTCACCGGTTCACTTCAGGTGTAGCAGAAATTTGCACCTTCGCTGCCCTGTTCGCGTGCACAGGTTTGTCAGCCTGCCCTTGAATGGTGCTGGCGTGATTCGTCCGTGAAGTCAAAAAGGCAAGTAAAGGATCATTCCCGAAAATGAGTGAAAACACGCCCACGAACGTGACGACAGAATGTGGCGTTTCGACAAGCAAGATGGACAGTCGTGATCAAACGGCGATTTGGCGTCACTTCCAAACGTACGATTCCGGCGTGTTTGATCGCAACAAGCCGCGCCTCGATGCGCTGTTCAGGGAAACCCGCTCACATTGCGAGCGCATTGGCGGTGCGCTGGTCGTCAATGTTGGCCCGGGTAACGGTAATCTCGAAGATCGATGCCGCACAGCGGGTCTTAATGTGGTCTCCATTGATCCGGATGCAGCGACTGTTCGGATGATGCAAACCCGCGGTCACCAGGCGCATGCCGCCTACCTCGACGGCCTACCGTTTGCCGATGAGTCCGTGCACTGCCTTGTTGCTTCTGAAGTTCTCGAACACATACCGCCTGAAGCCTTCGCAAGCTCATTGGCGGAGGTGCGCAGGGTGCTCGCGCCGGGAGGATTGTTCATCGGAACGGTACCGAACGACGAACGACTCGAAGACAACCTGGTTGTGTGCCCGCACTGCACCGAGCAGTTCCACCGTTGGGGACACCAACAGAGTTTCGATGCCGCGACTCTGCGCCAACATCTTGATCAGGTCGGCCAGGTAGAGCGGGTGCGAGTACAGAGTTTCATCGATTGGTCACGCCGTTCACCGATTGGACTCGCAAAGACCCTTCTGCGTTGGGTACTGGGTTCTCTAGGACTCACCGTGGCCAGTCCGAACCTTCGATTTACCGTTCGCTGCTGAAGTCGTCTGTCGGTCGGTTCGCCGACAAAATTACAATCCGACCACATCGGCACACCGTCCCTTACCCCTGATTTGTGACGGGATCGGTACAAAGGATTCTTTCGCGACGGAAGTCCTTGACGGATGTTGTGGTTGTCGCAAAGGCAAGCGATCTGGATTCAGCTGCTCACGGTTTTGGCGGTGGTGTACTTCGGCGCCTTCATGCGGGCGTCGACGCATCTCGATGAACTCGTCCGCGAGGGTCGACTGCAGCAGGCGCTCGCCGAATACCCGGCCGCGTTGGAAGCGGGTGGTGGCAAGATCGATCCCACCCTGGTGCGGGGTTGCTTGCAGCTTCGCCACCTCAATCAAGGCAACCCCACCTCACGTGCACCGGCTTGTGAAGGCGGTGCGAACAACTGCAAATTGGCGCGGCAACTGGCGCGCCACTACGACCAATCCGCTACGGTAACCGGCGATTCGTCGGTTCCCATGAAGTTTCTCAGGGGGGGGAGTGGCCACGCTGTCGTGAATCTCGACACGACGGACGGTCGAGCGGCACCTATGGTGCTCGATACCGGCAGCGTGGCCACCATCCTGCCATCGACGCTACGCGATCTTGCTGAGGCAGAGCTTGCCCAAACGCGTGTGTCGAATCTCGGCCGTATAGTTCCACTCACGTTGGTTCGAGCAGCACCCTTGTTGTTTGGGGATACACGTCTCGGTGCGTGGGTGGCGGCGATTTCCGGATCTGGCTTTGAGCGGGAAGGTGTTCTCGGTCTGGATGTCCTTCATGCGCTTGGAGGGTTCAATCTCAGTTCGGATGACGAATCTGCTCGATTTTTGCGTGGTCAGTGTCCGCTGAACCAGACCACACCGCTTTCCCTCGACAAAGGTGCACCTGTGGCGATCGTGCTGATCGATGGCAAGGTGCACCGCGCCATGATCGATACCGGTTCCGTGCGCAGTTTTGTTTTCAGCCCATCGGCAACGTCGGGCGTGATTCGGGTTCGATCCGACTTTGGTGCGGCGTCCCTGCGCGCCACCGAACGGGCATCATCGATTCTTATCGCCGGCCATAGTCGATCAGCCAACCTCATCCATGTTGCTCGTATCGATCATTTCTATTCCGGCACGACGGCATTGATTGGTTTGGACGTCTTGCTCGCTGGCGGCGGGATGGGTCTGTGTGTGGAGCCGATGCGCTTTTGGCTGGATTGACCACGATTGGCGAGCGCACAATGCTCGGCCCTGATTGGCGCGACACAACATGCCCGCCCAAGAGATACGCCTTCAAGACCTCGGTCAACGCATCCTGATTTATGGCAGCAGCTGCTCTGGTTAAAGCCACTCGGTGAAGAGCTTGCTGCGCGGATGGGCAGTCCCTGTGTCGAACTCGATGGCATCAATTGGTTGCCAGGTTGGGTCGGGCTCGACAAGACCGATCCCGATGAACTGATCAAGCGGCTCAAGGCAGCCACGGCGGGTGAATCGTGGATCACCGTAGGTTCCTATACCCGTTACGCCCAAGCCGCATTTTGGCCACGCCTCGATTCCATCATCTTTCTCGACCTGCCACGTTGGCGGCTGATTCTTCGTGTGATTCGGCGTTCCTGGAAACGTTGGCGATCACAAGAGCAACTGTGGGCGACGACGAACACGGAATCGTTTTGGAAGACTCTATCCGTGTGGCGGGGTGAAGAATCACTCATCTGGTGGATCTGGAACAACTTTGAGAAGCGCCAACGTCAGGTGGAGGACGCGAAGGTCGATCCGCAGTGGCAACACGTAAGGTTCGTCCACGTGAAAGGGACGAAAGCCGTCGAAGCCTCACGCCGTTCGCTTGGACTTCTCAAGTAAAGAGGAGATAGAGCCCGAGCTGTACCAGGACGAGTGGTATGGCCCAGAGACGCACATCGCGCCAACGTTTTTGATCTGGTGCGTCATGCATGAACATCGACTTCGGCACCAGAAACACCGCAAAGCCGATAACTACGAACAGGACGATGGCCGCCCAATTGGCCCATTCAACAGGAAAATCAGCGGGATTCATGTCGCCACACCAATCGATCGAGGACTTCTGCGGGGAGCTTCGGCGTAAAGAAGCTCACGATGAACAAACACACCAATGAATACACGAACGTGATAAACGCCACGTAGAGCATGTTGAGATCGAAGAGGGTTAAGAAGGCCGACAGGGCAACCCCTGTCACCAAGGTCACCAATCCAGCTACGGGCGTGACATGACGGGTAAAGGCGCCGAGTACTAACAAGGCGAGTGTCGGCCCCTGGAACAAAGACAGGAGCGTCTGCACGAAAACGTACATGCCGCCAAATTCACCGATGGAGGGTGCAAACAACATCGCGACCGCGAGGATCACCCCGGTGAGCATGCGACCCACAACCAGATCCTTCGATCGATCCGCGTTTTTCATGAGCACACCACGAATGTCACGGGTGATCATGAGGGAGGTGGAGTTGAGCGCGGAATCCACGGTGGATTGAAGCGCAGCGATCAGGGCGACGAACATCAATCCTGAAAGCCCTGGTGGCAAGACGTTCTTGATGACCCACGGCAGCGCCATGTCGGGGTAGGCGATATCCGCTTGCATGACCAACGCCAACAAACCGGGAAACACAATCAGTAGTGGAACCAGTGTTTTACCGAATGCGGCTGCCATCATGGCTGCACTCGCGTCCCATTGTGTTCTTGCACCAAGCGTACGTTGCAGGATGGTTTGACTACCGCACCAATACGCCGGTGAGAGAACGATGGCGAGTCCCATTAATACGCCAGGCCAGGGAAAGTCCTCGTGATCCGCGGGCAAGAAGGCATGCAAGTGATCGGGATTGTTTTCTGTGAGTTTTGCCGCGAAACCCGTGAATCCATCCGTTTGTGCGATACCCAGGGCAACGATCACCAGGCTACCGCAGAACATCACGATCACTTGCAGCATGTCCGTGTAGGCGACGGCACGCAGTCCGCCCGCCACGCTATAGATACCTACCACCGTTCCTGTAACAAGAATGCCCACCCAAATGGGCCAATCTAGATAGGTCTCGAGGGTCAGTGCCATGGCCCAAAGTCCAACAGCGATGGCGAAGATTGAAAACACCGAGGTGATGACGGCGAGCAGCACGCGCACACTCTCGTTGTAACGCCGCCCCACGTATTCAGGAATGGAATAGACGCCTGACCGCCAGTACACGGGGATGAAGATGAGTGAGGCGAGGATCATTGCGGGGATGGCGCCGATCCATTCGAAGCTGGCCTGCGCGATACCGACCTTGAATGCGCCGCCGGATGCGCCGACGTAGCCCTCGGCGGAAACGTTGGTGCCTATGATGGAAAGGCCAATGACGTACCAGGCCAGCGTGCGGCCCGCGAGAAAGAAGTCGTGTTCGTTCTTAACGCCTTTGGACACCTTGAGACCTACCCAGGTGATCACACCGAGATAGGCCACGATGATGGCAAGGTCGAGCGGGTGTACCGCAGTCGTCATGTTGTTCTCCCCGCTCGGAAAGCTACCCGGTTTCGCTACGGGGCGAAAGCAGCGAATGGGAGAGGGACGCTTGAAGGTGCAATCGGTCCCCGATCCGGCGAGGATAGGGCTATTGAAATTGCATCGGGAAGATCCATGTCTCTGGATGTCATTGGCGCCGGCTTTGGCCGGACCGGCACCTTGTCCCTCAAGCAGGCGCTTGAACAACTCGGCTTCAATAAGTGTTATCACATGATGGAGATTTTCGGACTGCCCGATCATCCCGAGCAGTGGCGCGCGGCCCATCGTGGTGACGCCATCGACTGGGAGAAGCTCTTTACTGGATATCGTGCGTCAGTCGATTGGCCGTCCTGTAACTTCTGGAAGGAGCAGTTGCAGGCATTCCCCAAGGCCAAGGTGATCCTGTCGTTCCGGGATTCAGACAGTTGGTATGAGAGCATCATGAACACCATCTGGAAGTTCTCCAGCATGTCCATTGGCACACCGATGGCAGAGAGCGCGCAAAATAAGATGGTGTTTGAACTGATCTGGGATGGAAAATTCCAACGCCGTATGGCGGACAAGAAACACGTGATTGAGGTGTATGAACACCACAATCGCAACGTCATTGAATCTGTGCCTCAAGAGAAACTTCTGGTGTATCGACCGGGGGATGGTTGGGAGCCCCTCTGCAAATTTCTGGGTGTGCCGGTGCCGGAAGCGTCTTATCCAAAGACGAACAGCACGGAAGAGTTCAATCAGATGTTCGCGAAGAAGTAGAAGTAAAGAGCCAAGCAGGCTATGTCCGATTCCATTCAAATCGCCTCCGTTACTGGTGTTGACGTCCATCTTCGGATTGCCGGACCAGGTGCGCGGAGTTATGCCTTTGTCATCGACTGGCACATCCGGTTGTTGTTGGCATTGGCGTGGATTCTCGTGGGTGTTTTGATCTATGGCGGTGATGTGATCGCGGGTGGTTTGGGTGGCTGTGGCGGCTCCAGTATCGTTCTCACAGTGATGCTGCCGGCCACTGCGATTTATCTTCTCTATCACCCCATCCTCGAAGTGGTGATGTCGGGCAGCACGCCAGGGAAACGGATGGCCGGTGTGCAGATCGTTACGGTAGAAGGACACACGCCAGGCATTGGCGCCTTGGTGATCCGAAATCTGATTCGCATTATCGACAGCTTGCCGGTGTTTTATGCCCTGGGTCTTTTGGTCACCATGTTTACGGCGCAGTCCGTGCGCATTGGTGATCTCGCCGCAGGAACGGTCCTCGTTTATGACCGTCCCGAGAAAGATCCTGTGCAAGGTCTCACTGAAGCGTCGGTAGGTCGCCTGGGCCTGCAGCAGAATGAACTTGTCAGAGAGCTCGTGGATCGTTGGGATGAACTCGAATCTGAGTCACGCCGAACACTGGCGTCGAAACTTCTCACCCAACATGGTGTTACGGTTGAAGGGGTCAAAAGTGATGAAGTTCTCTTTGCTCGGTTGAATCTCTTACTCAAGTGATCGATAGTCACACAACGCCGGTATCGCCATGAATGAGCAACAATCGTCGCAAACACACCGGTGGATTGAACAACGCATGCCGGTGTGGCAGGCGCTTGGGTCCCGGCTCAAGGAACTTGAGTCCGACCGGGCTGCGAGCCCGGACATAGTCCGGGAAACGCTGAGGCTCTATCCGGAGCTGGCACGAGATATCGCGATTGCCCGTCGTATCGTTTCAGGGGGACAGCTCGTGCAGATGCTTGAAGGCACCTACGCCCGTGTGCATCAGCTTGTTTATCAGCCGCCACGAAACTTGAGGGAATCCCTTCGTAAACTGTTTCGGGTTGATGTTCCTGCCATCGTTCATGACATGCGGTGGCGTTTGTTATCTGTAGGTCTTTTCTTTGTGCTCTCGACTTTGGCTGGATGGGCGCTTGTCATGACGAACCCCGATGTCGTCGCGCTGTTCGCATCTCCTGAGATAATTGAAGGTGTACAAGCCGGCGATCTCTGGACCGATGGTCTGTTGCATGCAGTACCCTCGTCAGCGCTCTCCGCCGGAATTTTCACGAACAACATCAGCGTCGCCTTGACCTCTATCGCCGTCGGAGTGCTCTTCGGTCTCGGAACGATCTACATCATTGCTTTGAACGGATTGATGTTAGGCGGCCTCTTCGCCTTCACCGCACAGTACGATTTGGCGGGACGGCTCTTCAGTTTTGTGGTTGCCCATGGTGTGGTGGAACTGTCTGCCATTGTCCTGTGCGGCGCGGCAGGATTTGCACTCGGTGAGTCTTTGGCGAGGCCTGGTGCGCTCACTCGACGACAGGCGTTTCGTATCGCTGCCGGAAAAGCCACACGTATCGGTCTTGTTTGTGCGCTCTTCCTGGTCGGCGCCGGCGTGATTGAAGGTTATGTTTCACCCAACCCGGCTTTTCCATTGCCGGTGAGGATCTTTGTCGGCGTTGCCTATGGGCTCTTGTTCGTGTGGACGCTGGCTGGTCTGCCGGAGCTCAGTCGTTTGAAGGTACAACGCTCTCAGTCCGTCGCGACCTGACGAGTCATCATCGCTTCGAACCAAATCAGTCGTTCGGGTTGGCGAATCAATCCGCTGCGTGTGATGTGAGAATCAGTGAACGTCCACACATCAAGGTTCGTTTCCACTTGGCCGTCGATGTTCGCGGTGTACTCGAGGGTCAACGTTTGGGTAGCGAGATAACAAAGTCCCGTGACACCTTGGCCTGAAAGTGTGAAGTGGCCAAGCCCCGATTTGGCACCGGCTGCGGTGTGCCGTGATCCATCTTCGTAGTCAAAAATCAGATCATCACCTTCAACGTGGATCTGGATGACCGATTTGAGCGGACCACGGTGTCCGGAGTCGGTGTACCAGATGCCGGATTCGAGAAATCTGCCCACGCAAAAGTCACTCATCTGTACGCCGTTATCCTGCGCGGCGCCTCAGGCGCAACGTTCGATAGGTTTCAAATACTCGCGCCTCGAGATCGTCGGGTGTAGCGGTCAGTGCGATGGCCCCCATTTTGCGCAGACTCTCGACGCTGCCATCCAGTTGTTGACGCCAGTTGCGCGCTGCTGCGGCTTGCCATGGATCGAGCCAGGTCTGTGCGGGTTCTTCCGCCATACGCTGCACTTCAGGCGCCACCATGCCTACCGCAACGGGTAAGTGTTTTGGAATCAAGGTACGAATCGCGCCGGCGAGGGGGCCACCGGTTGTGCCTTGTTCGAGATCGCTGAGCAGGATTACGAGACTCCGTTGACTGACCATCTTGCGTACCGCCATGGCTGCGGCCACGAGATCTGTCTGGGCTTCCGAGGTGTGCAGTGTGCCCAAGATCGAACGAATGCGGTACACCGTCCCGAGTCCACTGCCTGGCGAAACCGTGTGCAGTAACTTGTCACTCGCAACCACCAGTCCCACATGATCATCCTGCAGCGCCGCATATTCGAGCAACCGCGCGGTCAGGTTGATGTAGTGTCCGAGTTGATCGAGACCACCCATCGAAAGACGACTGGTTCTGCCGGCGTCTATCAGCACCACGATGCGCAGTTGCAGTTCGCGGATATGAACACGTGTCACCCACTCACCGGTGCGAGCGCTGGCTTTCCAGTCGATGGACTGACGAGGATCGCCGGGGCGATATTCACGTAAGTGATGCAATTCGAGTCCACTGCCCGCAGCGCCGGAGCTCAGTCCTTCTGACTTCACCGTCCCGTATCGTTGACCTCGTCGCCTGATCGTGTCGGGGATGACCTGGAAAGTGAGATCAACGTCGAGTTGTCGATTCCACCACGCGAGACCAAGTGGTCCGGCGATCCGAATACGCGCGTGCTTGGAAACGTGTGTACCCACGGCAGATGCGGTTACGTCAAACGCTAACGGCGCATGTACGTTAGCGCCGATCTCCAACATGTAGACCTTGGCAGCTGTGGCGAGGCTGTCCACAAAGTCAGGCTGATACTGGATCATCACAGCGCGCGGTGAGGTGTTGTAGAACGTCAACGTCGTGGTTTCTGCGCGTCCCAAATGCAATGAAGGATGCAATGAAGGATGCAACGAAGGACGCAACAACGCGTCGTCTGTCTGGCCAAGTTCAATGGTTGTACCGCGTGTTCGCCAGAATTCGTACGCAAGTCCAATCACCGAAAGCCCCGCAAGAATCCGCCAAATCGGTGGCAAGGCATCACCCGCCCAGAGACCGGTGATTCCAAAGATCACGATCAATGCGAGCAGCACGTGTGCCGCAGGACGAAGACTCATCAGTGCGGTACGGGTACGAGTGACAGAATGCGCTGGATCTCTCCATTGGCCGTGATACCGTCGAGCAGCGCGTCCGGAGACAGCACGAGGCGATGACGCATTACCCAAGGCGCGATGCGCTTCACGTCATCGGGGATCACGTATTCGCCGCCACGGAGCGCCGCCTCAACCCAGGCACATCGTGCGAGCGCAAGGGCGCCGCGGGTGGACAGACCCAGTGAAATCTGTCGGCTGTCGCGTGACGCGGTCACAAGATCCTGCACGTAAGCCATGAGAGTGTCAGCCAGGAGGATGTCTTTCAACCCACTGCGTGCCGCGTCAAGGAGGTCAGGCGGCAAGGACTGAAGATTCACCGGCTGTCGGCGTGATTGCGAATCTGGCAGGTTATACGCCGTGAGCATACGAAGCTCCGCCTCTCGTGGTGGATAGTCGAGTCTTGCGCTGATGGTGAAACGATCGAGCTGGGATTCCGGCAAGGGGTAGGTGCCTTCGAATTCCCGCGGGTTTTGTGTAGCGATGACGATGAAGTCGTCTGGTAAAGGAAAGCTCTCTCGATCCACACTCACCTGGCGTTCTTCCATGGCTTCAAGGAACGCCGATTGGGTCTTGGGACCCGCGCGGTTAATTTCGTCGACAAGCACCACGTCGGCGAAAAGGGGTCCTTGTTGGAACTCGAACGTCGACGTGCGAGCGTTCCAAACATGCACGCCGGTAATGTCGGCAGGCATGAGGTCGGCAGTGCCTTGAATCCGTTTGAAGCGTCCAGCCAACAGTTCAGCGAAGTGGTGTCCGAGCAGCGTCTTGCCAAGTCCGGGCGGACCTTCCAGCAGGACATGGCCGCGGGCGATGAGCGCGATGGCGATCGTGTGCAGCGTGTCATCCTGACCGAAGAGCACACGGCCAAGCTAAGATTTCAGGTGCTGTCCCACGTGCAGGGCGGCGGTTTGTTGCATATCACTCATCCAGTGGGTTTCCTTGCCGTAAGTAGGAGATTGAAGAAGTGGACGAGAGACTTTTCTGTCCCGTTCCTCATTCGAATGTACTCGCTGCGTAACGATTCGAGTCGTTCAGCCGTGAGTGTGGGTGAGGCTTGCAAACGTGCCCACAGATCGTTGTGTTCCGGGTCCCTGCCGGATAGACCGAGTTCCAACGCCCATTGTTCAAGCAACTGAGCCGCCGCCTCTCCGGGTTTGAGTTTTCGAGCCATCAGTCCGCCGATGGCCCTAACGAAATCAATCTGACGCGGTGGTTCAGGACGATCTCGAGGCGGCGCCAGGCGATCGGTTCCGCCCAACATGTAGATGAACCAGCCTATGAGCAGGAACAGCACGGAATACCAGAAGCGACTGTCATCGAAGAGAGCGTCAGGGTCATAGTCTTCGATCAGGCCTTGATAACGGTCATCGAAAAGCCAGGTACCTTCTGGTCCGAGACGGTAGGCGATCAGGTTTTCGATGAGCTTGGCGTTGTCGGCGATACCAAGCATGCGATTGGAGAATAGCGTTCCCGAGCCTATGACGATCACGGAACCGTCGCCGAAACGACGTTCCCAAATCACTGGTGCGCCGGTGTCGTGGTCGACCGCGGCTTTCATCAACGGAATAGCGGGCTCACCGGCCACGGGTTTCCAGAACTGCGTGGCTTCGACTGTGACGTGCTGCAGGCGTGAGACGCCGTCCATCAGGGGATGGTCGTGGACAGGATCAATGTCGATCAAGACACCTGATTCCTCGCCGTCCTCGACGACTGCTTCGCCCTCGTCATCGGTTACCGCTTCAAGGGTGATGGTAGTCATGCTGGTCACGGTGAGAATGGGGTTACCAGGCCGGACCATGGACCACGCAGGTGTGTCATTGAGTGTTGCTGCGATCACCAGCGTGTTACCGGTGTCGAGCCAGTCTCGCATCGCGTCGATCGCTTCAGGTGAGGGCTCGCGCAGATGTGGGGCGGTGGTCAACAGGATGTTGCCGCTCGCACTTAAGGCATCTTGATTTTCGAGATGTGTCCACGGCAGTCTGAAACTCCTGGTTTTCACGCCCGAGGTGTCGAGCCAACGGAACACCGCCGCATAACCATCGTCGCCAGTGTCTGCCGTTATTGGAACAGAGAGTTTCGCGCCCTCGGAGGGAGGCATCATCAAAGTGAACGCCAGGTAGAGCGCAAGGAGCAGTCTGAAAGCCGCGATCAATCGGTCATTCATGATCCAGGTTTCCGTTGAATCGAGGCGAGTACAGATTTTCCTGCAGGCATGGCACTACTGATTTCTTCCTCCGCGGGTTGCCACGCACCATAACGAATCCGTTCAGCGGTGTCGGTGAGTTCCCGGAGCGCGTCTCGTGTGGGTTGCTCCAGCTCTGCCAGGGTTGAAAGGGCTTCACCGGTTTCGCGGTGGGAAAGGCTGCGTGCATCAGTCCTTCCGAAACGTTGTGCGAGCAGAGTGATCAGCTGATCAAATAGCGTGGCCGGAGAGTAGTCATTGGCGCGTGGAGCAACCGATGAATGAGCCGGTTGTGAGGCTGTCACCACGGGGGTGCCGCGTTGGCGTGAAAAGACTCCCGCCCTCTGCAGTTCCAGGACGATGAACAAGAGTGCACCGCCAATAATTGCAGCGATAAAGAAATCGCCAATCAAGCTCCAGGTGGCCTCGCTGATTTCAAGTCCAGGAAGTATGCGGCGCAAGAACTCCGCGAGGGATTCCCCGGTGCCGTCTGGAAACAGATCCGCGATCCACGCCTTGACCTGATCGAGCAAAGAAAGTTCGTCAGCGGTTGAGAGATCAAGATTCGCGAGTACAGGGGCCAGTGGAACAAGGGACCCCCTTTCCGGACTGCCCCAACGCTCTGCCATGCCGACGTAGGTGCTCAGCTGTGCAGCAGTCAGATCTTCTGCGGCAATGCCTTCAAGGGTCTCAACCCAACCGCGCTCCTGGAGTTTGAGGAGCAAGAGCGGGCACGCATCCGCCATCGTCGCAACCTCCTCCTCAGTGCTTTGCCAAGCGAGGCGTAACAGGCACTGGTCCATCAGCGGTTCGATGGGTTTTTCCGCGTGAGAAGGGGTGAAGGTGCTGATTAACAGCAGGCCCACCACCACGCCCGACACAATCAAATGCGGCCTGGTCATGCTTCGCGCTGAGCCCGGATTGCAGGGTTCAGTCGGTTATGCTGCTGTCAATTCGTGCAGCGAGGTCGCTCCCCTCTTTGCGCATTTTCAGGTCGTGGCGAATGGCAAGGAGAAAGGCGGCACCAAAAGGTGTGAGGACGGTGAAGAAGATCGGTGCTACCACCAGCGTCACGGTGTCGATGAAGGCGGTCTCTGCTTCACCACTGGATGACACGCCACCGATGGCGCCACCGACGAGGAAGATCATCAGGATGGTGTACATCACCATGGTGATCAAAAACAAAACCGTGAGGATCGCCGTGGTGCGCCACCAGGAACCACGAATCAGGAAAAAGCTGTACGACAAACACTCAACCGGTCCTTTCCGGTCAATCACGACGGTGACGAGGGCCAGTGCCCAGTACACCATAAGAATCATGCCGGGAATCAAGAGGAGGATCAGACCTGCCATCACACCCAAGGCGAGAAGCACGCCTGCGCCAAGCATCGGTAACGTGCGGCCCAAGCCTGCCATCACCGCATCGGCGAGCGGCAGGCCCCGTCCGTTGGCGAATGCTTCCATTTGGAGCATCACACCGGCATAGGTCACCATCGAAGCCATGATCACCGCCAGAAAGATCACTGCACCAATGATCACCAGTGTCGCATTGAAGTTCTCGATCTGCGGGTTTTCGCCCATCATCGTGATCGCAGCTTGAGGCAGTGTGGACAGCACGGAGCCGATGAAGGACAACAACAGCACTTTTTTCAGGCCCCCCATGTAGAGACGGAATCCGTCGTCCAGCACGCCGGTGATGTTCTGAGGCGTCGTCGGGCGGGTGTACATGGTGTCGATCTCCGTTCGAGCGGGTGTTTGAAAACCTTTCTTCAAGGCTTCTCTCAAGCTTGAGTATCATAGGCCACTGTAAGGGGGCGTTAGAAGGGAGAGAACGGCCTGCTGTTAGGCGTTAACCGCGACACGCACCGCTTCGAGTTCATAACCCGCGTGCAACAACTGATCCGCAGCAAGTTGTTCCACTTCGGGGATGGTGAACCAACGCAAATCCAGCAGCTCCCGATCATCCCAGTCGAATTCGCGCACATCCGTTTCAGCGGTGTAGACCATGTGAGAGGCACGTTTGTAGTCATAACGTCCTACAGGACGTAGTTCACCGACCTCGATACCGAGTTCTTCCTTGAGTTCACGGCGCACCGCTTTCTCTGGATGTTCACCCCATTCAACACCTCCTCCGGGTAGCCCCCAACGGCGCGTGGTCTTGCGCCAAAAGCTCGAATGCACGGCGAGGAGGATATGACCCTCACGATGAAGGATGCAGCGCGCGGTTTTAAAGCGGGTGGTCACGAAGGCGGTCGAATCGAACAGCGGTGACTTGATTGTAGCTGCCAAGGAGTCTGCGCGGCAGAAGATCAACGGGCTGCGGCGGTGCCACTTCGGCCCGATTTTCCGTTCGCTCTCGTCACATAGCCCCCACTATGCTCCTCAAGCGAACGAAAAATCGTACTCGAATTGACCCTCGTCTCGCTCCGCTGCCT
>SYFY01000008.1 GCA_005799745.1 Gammaproteobacteria bacterium | reverse complement strand
CCGCTCGAGCCCGAGTGGGAAGGTCATGTGACCCTCGAGTTTTCGAACACCACCAATCTACCGGCGAAGATATACGCCAACGAAGATGTCGCGCAGATGCTGTTTTTCCAATCAGACGAACGCTGCGAAACGACTTATCGAGACCGCGGCGGCAAGTATCAAGGACAGACCGGGGTGACGTTGCCGCGTCCGTAAGTGCTCATCGTCGATGCGGAAGGGCGTGGCGTTTCAACTCTCGACAGATTCAACTTCAACCGAACAGTGGGCGCGTTCTGCCGTTGCCGGATGAGTAGACAGATAACGCAGTGGATTCGTGGCGCCACCTTCACTGCCCTCAGTGTCCGTCATCCGACAGAGAATGGCATCGAATCGCTCACGCGCGATGCCATTGTTCTCGAGCCAGTGCAAAGCGAATCGGTCTGCCGAGGTTTCGAAATCCCGGGAGAACTTCGCGTCGAGCAACGCCGGTGCCGCACTGAGAATAGCGGATACAGAACCCACGTCACCGAGTACGGCGAGCGCAAGCGCTGAAATTCCCATGCTCTGCACGACGTGTCGCATGGCGTGGCGTTCCTTGACGTGCCCCACTTCGTGGGCGAGTACAGCCAGTAGTTCTTCATCGTTTTTCGCAATGTTCACGAGCTCATCGGTCAGGACGATCAGGCCGGAGGGCAGCGCGAGGGCGTTGGGTCCCATCTCTGGTGCGCTGCGAAACTCGAGTTTGTATTGGTACGGACCGCCGTCGCGAGTCACCGTCCGAAAGTGTGTGACCAGCTCTTTCTGTCGATCCCGTGTCAACGTTGTCGCGCCGAGTACGGTTGAATCCAGCGATTCCAATGCGTTTTCACTCAGTTCCTGCAACATCTGATCGGGAACTTTTGCCGCGATTACTTCTGCAAGTGCCGGAATACCCACACGCACCAGCACCACAGAAAGTCCGATCACAACGATGAGGGATATCAAAGCCACCGACCATCGTCTTTCCAGCCACGAGACAAGACCTGTGCTCTGGTCCTGAAAGAGTGCGTCCATGGCGGCGTTGTCATCGGTTTCGAAGTAGGCACCATCCACGAAAGTCAGTCGTCTGGGGATGTTGCCGACTCGTTCGGACAGTCGCACGGTTTTGGGGTCGTAGGGCAGCAGCTGATCCGTTGGTTCTGCCTCCGGAAGCGTGACGCGTAGCGATAGACTGCCTGCACCCGCTCGCCGCAGCGAGGCTTTCATCGCGCGGGAGGACTTTCCATCAAAGTACAAACCTTCAACGATCAGGGTTGGAGTATTCATCTGTGATGAACCGGTTCCTGGCGGGACAATTCGTACACGCTGATGTTTACCGCTGTAGCGACGTTGAGAGACTCGATGGCACCGCGACCCTGAATGACAAAGGGTATAACATCCAGAGCATCGGTCACCGGTGTGGGAACGCCACGTGCTTCGTTGCCAAAGAGATACGCGTCGAACGAGCGAAAGTGTGAAGAGGTGATGGATTCACCTTCGGTATGCAGCAACGCAATGCGGGGATATCGCGCTTGTATCGAGTCAACGGAAACGTCGATCTCCACGGGCACGTGAAAGATGGCGCCCATGCTGGCCCGGACGACCTTGGCGTTCAGTGGATCGACGCAGTTTCCGAGGAGAAGACAACGGTAACCACCGAACCACGCAAAGGTTCGAAGGATGTTGCCGAAGTTTCCCGGGTCCTGGATTTCATAGAGACAGACTGCACGTTCGTTCGGTTGCGGAGGGCTTGCTTCAATCTGCGGCACAACTGCCACGATCCCCTGTGGAGAACGTGTTTCGCTGAGTTTTTCCATCTGCCGCGTGGTGACGACGTGGGTTGTGAAGGGATAGGTCTTTGCGGATTGAGCGTGTGTGACGTACAGCTCGCTCGCGCGTAGTGCAGGCTGGGTGATTGCGGCGCGCTCGAGTTCTTGCACGAGATGTTCACCTTCCACCAGAAAGTGGCCAAGCGTCTCCCGGTATTTCTTCTGTTGCAGCTTGCAGACGTCTTCAAATTTCACGATTGCATGGCTGCGGCAACAGCTTCTGCACAACGAATTCCGTCGATGCCTGCGGACAGAATGCCTCCGGCGTAACCCGCACCTTCACCGCAGGGAAAGAGGCCACGCACATTTAGGCTCTGCAGTGTCTGGTCGTGACGTGTGATGCGTAGGGGGGACGATGTGCGAGTTTCAACGCCCGTGAGTACACCGTCTTTGCGGTCAAATCCACGAATCTGTCGTCCGAACGCGGGCAGTGCTTCACGCATTGCTTCGATCGCGTAACTCGGCAACGCATCAGCGAGATCCGTTAGGCGCACACCAGGCTTATAGGATGGAATCACTTCACCAAATTCCGTTGAAGGTATGCCGCGGACAAAGTCGCCAATCAGCTGTGCAGGCGCGCAGTAGTTCTCACCGCCGAGCACATAGGCGTATGACTCAAGGCGCTCCTGTAACTCCACGCCTGCGAGGGGTCCGCCTGGAAAATCATTGGCCGAGTCGATGCCCACCACGATGCCCGCATTCGCGTTACGTTCATTACGCGAGTACTGGCTCAT